>JBAUVQ010000037.1:0-20890 GCA_049583305.1 Methylocystis sp. | reverse complement strand
ACATTATCGAGCGTGTCGACGAAACACAGATTCGGAAATTCCGCATATTGCCCGGTGATCGCGGCATAGGTCGCCTCGATGTTCAAATTGGCGACGTAATAAGGAAGAATCGCCACTTCATTGGCGTGCAATTCCTCCTTGTATTTATGCGCGAGCTTTTGCCTTTGCCCGCGAAAATGCTCCAGTAGTTCGCAAATGAAAGTGCCGGTTCCCGTCGCGGGGTCGAGAATTTCGACGCCCGCGTCGACGAGGTTCTTGCCAAAATGCTTTTCGCAAAGCCAATCGGCGCTTTCGATCATGAAGCGCACGATTTCACCCGGCGTATAGATCACGCCGAGCCGGTCGGCGGCCTTGGGATTATAGACCTTGTAGAAATTCTCATAGATCACCTTCAAAAAGGTCTGCTTTTCCGAATGCGAGGAAATTTGCGCGGCGGCGGCGCGGATGGCGGCGTAATAGGGCTCAAGCTGTTTTAACGTCTGCCGCTTGGCGCCGCCGCTGAAGAATTCTTCCTCCAGCGCGTAAAGCTCCTTGGCGATATTGTTCTGACGATGAAACTCGCCGTCATCGAAAACCTTGGCGAAAATCTCTTCCGTCAAGATGTGCTGAATCAGCATCTCCCGCACGTCGGCGGCGGTCACGGCGGGATTGATCGTGTCCTTGGCGTGGTCGAGAAATTTCTTTTCCGCCCTTCTGAAAGCCGTGTTGGACGCGCTCGCCGCCTCGATTTTTTCGCGCAAGGCGTCCAGCACGGCGGGAAGATCGGTCTTGAATTGCTCCACCGCCTTGCGAAATTGCGCGATTTCGGGCCGCTCATAGGCGAAGAACTTTTCAAGAAGGAGCGCCAGCTTTTGCGTGTCTTCGACCGGTGTGCGGAGGATTTCCTCGCGGTTTTGTATCAACACAGCCGTGCGGGAATCCTCGAAAATAATGTTGTCCTGCGGATAGCCGGCGCGCTTTTTCTTGTCGATTTCCTTGTCGAGGTCGTCGTCTTCGTCCTTGGCCTCCCAATAGCCGAAGGGCACACGTAAAGAGTACACGAGAGCGCCGTCTACCTGCCGGTAGGCCCCGGCGGGCGTCCTGAAATCGTATTGGGGAATGAAGAAAAGATCGTGCGCCTTCGCGGAATTCTTGAGCAAATCCTTGAAGGCCTCGCTCACGATGCTTTCGCGGTTCCTGCCGGACGCCGTGCGCAAGCGGTCAAGATCGTTCAGGAATTGATTGATAAGCAGCTGGCTCATGAAAAATGGCTCTTGCTTTCCTTGGCCGTCTCTTCCTGGCGGCCGGCGATCATCGTCCAAAACCGCGCGGAGTTTCCTTGGCGCGTCTCGGACTGAATCGAACAAACAAGGATTGACGCCGAGTCGGCTTTGCCGTCAATCCGAATGATGCGGCGTGCGGCGCGAGGGGATAGGGGGTTTTCGCTCCGGGCGCCTTTCGGAGCGCCTAAACCGGACGGGGCGCGACGCGGAGATTTTCCGGCGGCGGGTGGCCACGGGCTTCGCTCATGGCCGGCGCGGCACGAAAAGAGAACCCGGCCCCGCCCTAGCGCAAAAAATTGTTGGTATATTTGTTGGTATAAATATTTTTACGTGATTTTTTATCATTTAGTTTCAATGCACTACTACCGCAATTCGACTCCGGCCAGGGCACCAAATCGCCGGCGCGCCGGAACGGACTCAAATCGCCTTCAGCGCGGGCGCGGGCGTCTGGAGCTTTTCGCGAAACTCGTCAGATATTGATCCTGGTCGGCGATCGCCTTGTCGTCGAGGATCGCGCGCATTCGGATGCAAAGCTCGCGCGCGGCCGGATCCCCCTCCCGGGCGTGGCGTCGGAATGTTTCGAGGACATCGCGGGCCGCGCGTTGCAGGATCGAGAAGGTCGTGTCGTCCTCGGGCGAGAAGCTGAATTCGACCGCTTCGGCCGGCGTCAGATTATCGTCATGGCCGCGAATAAAGCTCCCGACTCTCGAGGGATCGGCGTCGAAAAAATCCTGGAGGAACTCTCGCAGCGGACGCGGCGCTGGCGCCGCGGCGTTGTCGGCGCGCGGATCCAGCGCCAGCGAGCAAAGCCTCCGGATGGCCTCGGGACGGCTCGGAACGCCCGGCAGATCGCGGCGGTAGGCGTCGATCGCCTCGAGTTCGTCCGGCTGCATCCGCACTCCGATCAGTTGACCGGTTCCAAGCCTGTTGGCGGCGTCACTCATCGATTTCGGCCTCCAGGCCCTGGCCAAGCCGCCGCGTCTACGCGTCAGCACGCAGCTTGTTATCACATTAACACGTTATCGTGATAACACAAGCCTCGCGCGAACACTGCGTCGAACCATTGCGCGGGCCGCGGCCAGACTTCTCCCGTGGTCGCGCCCGAAGCGAAGCGTTTCGTGTCCACTTAACCGAGGACTCGGGGCCCCGCCCGGCCGTCTTCGCTCGTCGCGCGCGAAATTCGCGACGGGCAACGCGAGTTGGCCACGGTCCCGAGCGCCGCTCTCGGCGACGCGCCCTCTTGCAACCGCGCTTCGCACGTCCGATCTTACGTCGTGGAGCCAAATCCGGCTCTCATGGAAGCGCCCGTGACCTATCCCCTGCCCGTTCCGACCAACCGCCTCAGCAAAGCCGACAACGCCGCGTTGGAGGAAGCGGTCGCGGCGCTGGAGAAAACCAGCTTCGCGAAGAGGCTTTCGCTTCTCGCCGGCCGCCAGATCGGCTTCGCCGGCCGATTTATTCCGCCAAAGCTTCAACAGGTCAGCGCCGACGCGGCCAGAAGAGCGCTTTTTGGCGCGATGCATGTGGCGCTCGCCAGCTTAAGGGGGAAACCCCTCGCCGACACGCGACTGCGCCATCGTCAGTTGGCGATGGTCTCGGGCGCGCTCGGCGGCGCGCTCGGCCTCGCCAGCCTGCCTGTCGAATTGCCAATTTCCACGACGATCATGCTGCGCGCCATCGCCGACATCGCGCGGGCCGAGGGAGAAGATCTCGGCGATCCGGCGGCGGCGATGTCCTGTCTCGAAGTCTTCGCGCTCGGCGGGCATGGCGAGGATGAAAAGGTCATGGAGGGCGGCTATCTCGCGCTGCGCGGCCTGTTCGCCAAATCGGTTTCGGACGCCGCGGCCTATGTCGCCCAAACCGGCGTCGCCTCGGAGTCTGCCCCCGCGCTGGCCCGTTTGATTGGCGTGCTTTCCGGGCGATTCGGGTTGGTGGTGTCGCAAAAAGCGGCGGCGCAGGCCGCGCCGGTCATCGGCGCGATCAGCGGCGCGGTCATCAATCTGGCGTTCACCGAGCATTTCCAGACTCTCGCGCGCGGGCACTTCACCGTGCGGCGGCTGGAGCGGGAATATGGGCCGCACGAAGTCCGGGCGGAATATGCCCGCATCGCCCGCGCGGCGGGCTATTGGCGGGAGGAGCCCGTGGGGGCGGCGTAAATCGATCTATTTCAGCGCTCGGACCGCCTCGAGCAAATTGCCGACCTGATTTGTCTCGCCGAGGTTGTGCTCGTTTTCCTCGAGTATGATCGCGTCCGCCGCCAAGAAGCTTCGAGGTAAATCGGCGAGGTCGGCTGTCAGCCGGGCGCCATTGCCGATTTCTCCGGGTTGCGTAAAGAAGCGCGCGAGGATAAAGCCGCCGCGGTCGTCGCGCATGTAAAACCAATAGTCGATCGTCGGCGGACAGGGCGATTGCGCTGAAACGACGATTAGCTGACGCATGAAGCTGTCGCCGACCATCAACAGGCGCGGCGCGCGCGGACACGCGCCTCCCTTCCCCCGACCCGCGATGATCGCGGTCGGGTAATGGTCATCCGGCCAATAAAGATTGAGCAAATCCAGAAGATCGCGGTCCGTTCCCTTGGCGAAATCGTCCTCGCGCCAGTCGAAATCGAACCGCCCGATCGGCGATCCGCTCGCGCTGGCCTCGAAAACGCGGGTCGTCTCGCGCAACGCGAGGGCGGCGCCAAGCAGATTCCAGTGCGTTCCGCCGCGCGAAAACAGGTCGATCGGGTGGTTCGCCCGCTCTAAGTCCATCAATCCCGCGCCATCGACATAGGGCGCGCCGCGTTCTTCCAGCGCCGCGCGATACGGGGTGAGCTTGTCCCGCGCGACACCCCGCGCCAAAGCCGGACATCTCAGCCCGACTGGCAAGAAATGCGGGAGATGCACGGGTTTCGACGGCGATATGAGGTAGGCGAAGCCCTTCCCGCCCGCCATCGCGGCGTCGGCGATTTCAGCCACGCTCTCGGCCCAACCGCGGATGCGCGCGCCGTCCGGGGGCGCCCCGCGACCGCAGAGCTCATTGATATATTCCCAGCCGAACAACTGCCCGCCGCGCCCGATCGCGATATTAGACGCGCCGGAGACGCCGAACAGTGAATACATGGTCTGGTTCTTGACTCGCACCGACATCGGAAACACCGGCGAGGCGCGACCGAGGTTCATCGACACGGCGCGCTGGGTCTCTCCCGACAGGAAAGCGTTCATCGTCCAGGATGTGGGCGGGAGCGCCGCGACGCCATTTAGGGGCTGTGAGCTACGAATGCGTAATTTCGGCCAATCGCGTTCGACCGCGTAATTCCAAAGATTGGCGAGAAACAAAAAGCCGATGAAGCCGGCGCAGGCGAAAATCGGCAAGCGCTCGATGATGCGTCGCGTCATGGCTAGAACCTAAAGTATATGAAAGGCTTGAATGGATCGGCGAGGCCCTTCGCCAGCGCCGCGACGAACAGAAGCGCGAGCAGCGTGTTGGCGAGTAGCGCGTGACGGCGCACGAGAACCATCCAGCTAAAGCCCTCGATCGACAGCACCGCGCGCTGCGCGACGACGACGGCGGCGCCGATCAGCGCCGCGAGCCCGTAATAGGACGGAATCATCGGCTCTCCGGGCGCTTGCGCGAAGGGCTGCGCCATCAGCGCCAGCATGGCGCCCGCCTGATGCAGCGAGGCCGTCGCGCGAAAGATCGTCCACCCCACCATGACGACGAAAAAAGTCGCGAGATTGGCGCCCCAGGCTGGCAAGCGGCCGAGCGCGCGCGCCAGAAACAGCCGGTCCAGCACTAAAAACAGCCCGTTATAGGCGCCCCAGGCGATATAATTCCAGGCCGCGCCGTGCCACATTCCCGAGGCTAGAAAGCAGAGCCACAAATTAAAATGCGTGCGCACAGCGCCGCCACGGTTTCCGCCGAGCGGAAAATACAGATATTCGCGTATCCAGCTGGTGAGCGACATGTGCCAGCGGCGCCAGAATTCCGTGATCGTCGTCGCGACATAGGGTTCGTCGAAATTTTCCAGCAGCCGAAAGCCGAACATGCGCGCGAGGCCGATGGCCATGTCGGAATAGCCGGAAAAGTCGAAGTAAATCTGGAACGTGAAGAAGATCACGCCAGCCCAGGCCTCGACAAATCCCAATTCCGCCGGGTCATGCGCGAAGACGAGATCGGCGCCGCCGGCCAGCGCGTCCGCGAGAAGCACTTTCTTGACGACGCCGAGCATGAATCGAGAAAAGCCCAGAACAAAATCGTCGACATGGGCGGGTGGACAGGCTTCCATTTGCCCGGCGATGTCGTGATATTTGATGATCGGGCCGGCCAGCAGCTTGGGAAAGAAAAACACATAAAGCGCATAGAGCGAGACGGCGCGCGCCGGCGGCGTGACGCCGCGATAGACATCCACGAGATAGGTGATCTTCTCGAAAACGATGAAGGAGACGCCGATTGGCAGCGTGATCCTTGGGATGCTCACGCCGCCCAAGTGGAGCGCGCCGAGCAGAGCGTCGAAATTCACGGCGAGAAAGCCGGTGTATTTGTAATAGACGAGGACGCCTACGTTGCCGCAGACGCCGAGCGCCAGCCAGCGCGAGCGCTCCGGCGCCCCCTGCCCCAGCGCGAAAACACGCCGCGCGACAAATAGATCGAGCGCGACGGAGCCGAGAACCACCAGGACGAAAACCGGCTCGCTCCAGGCGTAAAAGGCGATGCTGGCGAGCAGCAGCACCAGGGACCGTATCGCCCGACGCGCGCCAACTGCCAGATATAAAAGGTAAACCGCCGGCGCGAACAGGAACAGGAACAGCGGCTCGTAAAAAAGCATCCCGGTCCTTTGGCGAGCAACGAAGGGCGCGCGGGTTTTAGCAGAGGCGGCGAGCGGGCGGCAAGGCGGGCACACTTGCGCCGTCAATGCCTTCGCTTTAACAACCGCGCGTAGCCCGTCGCAATCGACGGTCGCCCCAAAGAATGCCGCCATGTCCGACGATTTCGCCCCCAAATCCGAATTTTTCGCCACGCTGATCGCGCGCGGATTCGTGCATCAATGCACGGATTTCGTCGGATTGGACGCGGAGGCGCGCAAGGGCGGGCTTTCGGCCTATATCGGCTTCGACTGCACCGCGCCGTCGCTGCATATCGGCTCGCTTTTGCCGATCATGCTGCTCAGCCATTTGCAACGCACCGGCGGCAAGCCGCTGCCGCTCGTCGGCGGCGGCACGACGCGCGTCGGCGATCCTTCCGGCAAGGACGAGAGCCGCAAGCTGTTGACGATCGAACAGATCGACGCCAACAAGGCCTCGATCAAGACCGTTTTCGAGAAGTTTCTGCGCTTTGGCGACAGCGCCGGCGATGCGCTGCTGCTCGACAACGCCGACTGGCTTGCGAGCCTGAACTACATCGAGTTTCTACGCGACGTGGGCCGGCATTTCTCGGTCAACCGCATGTTGACGATGGACAGCGTAAAACTGCGGCTTGAACGCGAGCACGAGCTGTCCTTCATCGAATTCAACTATATGTGCCTGCAAGCCTATGATTTTGCTCAGATCAACAAGCGCCACGGGACGCTGCTGCAAATGGGCGGCTCCGACCAGTGGGGCAATATCGTCATGGGCGTCGACCTTGGCCGGCGCATGGGCTGCCCGCAGCTTTACGGCCTGACCTCGCCGCTGCTGACCACCTCCTCCGGCGCGAAGATGGGCAAGACGGCGGCGGGCGCGGTGTGGCTCAACGCCGATCTGCTGTCGCCCTATGATTACTGGCAATATTGGCGCAACAGCGAGGACGCGGACGTCGAGCGCTTCCTAAAGCTGTTCACCTTCCTGCCGCTGGACGAAATCGCCCGCCTCGCGGCGTTGCAAGGCGCCGAAATCAACGAGGCCAAGAAGACGCTGGCCACCGAGGCGACCGCGCTCGTGCATGGGCGCGAGGCGGCGGAGCAATCCGCCGCCACGGCGAAAACCACCTTCGAGGAAGGCGCGCTGGCCCTGTCCCTGCCAAAGGTCGAGGTGAGCGCGGCGGAAGTCGCGGCGGGTCTTGGCGTATTGACGGCCTTCGTCAAGGCCGGCCTCGTCGCGTCCACGGGCGAGGCGCGGCGACAGGTTAAGGGCGGTGGCTTGCGCGTAAACGACGCGGCGGTCACGGACGAACGCGCGACCATTGGCGATAAGGATTTCGAGAAGGACGGGGTGGTCAAACTGTCGCTCGGGAAGAAGAGGCATGTGCTGCTGGAGCGGGGTTAGGTTCTACCGCCCCTGCTCCATCGGGCGCGCCGTGCCGTCCATCACGCCCATGATCTTGCGGAACAGCCCCGGCGTCAGCAGCGAGGCGGGAGAGACGCTGACCGATGGCGCGCTGACTTTTCCGGTCACCCGATAGTTCAGCGCGATCACGCTTTCATGCGCGCCGCCGGCGATCAGCGGGCCCAGCACCGGAATATTCGTCACCAGATTGTTGAGGCCGTAGAGCGGCGCGTAGGAGCCGCTGATGTCGAGCGTATCGCGCGTCAGATCGGCGTCGCCTTCGAAGATCACGCCCATCTCCGGGCCCGACATGATGCCGTCGCTTAACGCGAGCTTGCCGCCGGCCCAGGCGAAATTCGTCTGAAAGCGGGCGACGCGCACGGAATCGGGATCGAAGCTGGTGACGCCCTTTTCGTCGGCGCGACGCGCGCCCTGCGTCATCAACTGGCGCATCGCCGGCTCATTCTTAAGATAAAAATCCCGCACGTGCAGAATACCCTCCGCGCGGCCCTGCCCGCCAAGCAGCACATGAGCGTTGAGCACGCCAGAGTCCATGCGATCGTAAAGATCGAGGAATGACAGCAGCGAGCCGCCGTCCGAGGTGGAAACTTCGAGCTGCGGCGCGCCATTTTGATTGTGCAGCAGCGCGACGGCCAGCGGCTCGTGACCGAAATTTCCCGTCAGCGAGAAGACGCGGGGTTTATTGCCTCTGCGCTCCCACTTGAAGTCGACGTTGGACAGGATCTGCTTGCCGTGGCCGGTCACGAGCGCGGATTTCAGATCGATATCCACGTCGTCGAAGGAAATCGCGCCCTTGCCGCCGCTCTGTCCGCCATGTTCGCCACTGGAGCCCGTCAAGCCGCGCAGGAACGGGCGCGCGTCGACGTTGGTTCCGCGAACGGTAAGCTTCAGGACTTCGCCGCCCCGCTGCACTTCCAACCGTGCGTCGTCTCCCGGCGAAAGCCGGAACTGCGAAAACTTCGCCGAACGAAAGGCGCCGTCGCGCGCCAACTCGACAACGCCGGAAAGTTGCAGCGCGCCGGCGTCGAGCGCGAAATGATCGAGCGTCATTCCGTCCGATCGCTTCGCGGCGGTGAACTGCGCTTTCGCGGTCTTGCCCGCGGGTTTGGCGACTCCGGGCGCCAGATTGTCGAACGACGCGCGGGTGAGATCGAGTTCGACGGGCGTGTCGGTTTCAGACGCCGGCAGCTGCGTCTTCACAAAGGCGACGATCGGACCCGCGACGCCCGGAAGGGCATAGCCGGCCTTGGCGCGAGCCGCTTCGTCCAGCACGACGGAGAACTGGGCCTGCGTAACGGCTTTTTCGTCGCCCGTTCGGTGAATGTCGAGCGTGGCCGGCCCATTGAACAACCGTCCCGTCCCCGTGACGCGCAGACCCGCGCGGTCGCGAACGATGTTGAGCGCGGCATTGTCGAGTCGTTCGGCTCCCAGGAAGCGGTCGATCGACAGGTTAGTCGTATTCGCTTCGATGGCCACGGTGGTGTGATCTTGCCGCGCCTCCTTGCCGATCTCGATATTGGCCCGCACGCGGCCGTCGATCTGCCCCTTTAGCTGCGCGGGATCGAGCGGGAAATTCGCATAGGGCGCGAGACTGGGAATTGAAAGAATCTCCGCGACGCCCTCCACATTGCTCGCCCAGTGAAAGTCGAGCGTCGCCGGGGCCGGCTTCAAATTGGTGTCGTCCACGACGAAGCCGCCATCCGTCAACACGAGCCGGCGATCTCGCGGCGTGTCCAGCACGGCGCTGGCGCCGTTCAGGGCGAAGGTGCGCCCGGTCAGGCGCAAATGCGCCGACAGATTGCGCAATGGCGGCAAGCCCGGCAGCAATTCCGATAAAGTCACATTAACCAAATCCGCTTCCGCGTGAATCGCGGGGTCGGGCGGCGGCTGCTCGTAACGCATCGCGATCAGGTCCGCTTGCGTGAATTCGGCCTTGAACTCGCCGCGGCGGATCACGCCCTGCGGCGCATGTTCGTCCAGCCACTCGCGCACTGGCGGCGCCACATGCGTCGGCACGAGCCGCTCGAGCGCTTGTATCGAGGTGTTCTCCGCCGCCAATCCAAACGCGACGCGCGGGCCGTTGGTCCAGTCGACGTCCGCCGACCCCGTGACCTCAATGTCACGCCCGACGACCTCAAGGTGATCGACCGTCAGTTTCTTCCCGGCGGGCGACAGACGCAATTTCAAAGCGGAGCGTTCGATCGGCAGCAGCGGCTGTCCGGCGCGTTCGGGCGCGATGCTCGTTGGCTTCGAGAGACGCAGGGAGCCCACCCACGAGTCGTCTTCGGCGGCCACCGCGCCCGGCGCCAGCGCTGGATTCGTCGCCGGCGGCGCCAGATCTCCCTCGATCGTCAGGTCCAGCGTGCCTGTCCGGATTTTTATCGGCGAGATCAGAAATTGCCTGTTTTGCCGATCCCAATGCGCGGCGCCGGAGAGCGACTGGATCATGACGGGTTCAAAATCGGGCTCGTCGAGACGAAAATAGCCTGGGCCGATCTCGACGGAGCCGCTCGCCTCGACAACCCGGTCGTTTTCGCCAAGAGCGAAACTCGTTTGCGCCGACAGCGGAGCGTCGGAGTCAAAGGGCATATTGCGAATACCGCCGAACAGCGCGATTTCGTCGAGCGAAAAGTCCCGCGCGCGCGCATCGAAGACGCGCCGCCCCCGAGGAGTTCCCCGCGCGCTGGCGACAATGGACCAGCGGCGGCTCGCGCCGGTCCCAGCGAGGCTGAATTTCATGCCATCGACGCTCTTGTCGAGGCTTAGGGTAAGATCGTCATACCGGATCACCCGGTCCAGCGTGCGATCGTCGATGACAAGCCGGCCGTGAAGGACTCCCACGCGGTCGATGGCGCCGATCGCGCTATCGGGGTTGGTCACGAGGTCGGTGAGCACGCGCAACGCCGCCCCGCCCCGCACGAGCAGTTTCGCGCTTTCGGGCGAAGCGTCATTCTCGGCCACGGCCAAGTCTGGCGTCCCTGAGGCGGAAAGCTTGGGATCCAGAGTGAAAGAGTCTTGCGTGGACGTTCCGGCCGAAATGGTTATGCGTCCGTCGGCCGTCACCGCGAGGCGCAGCTCCAGGTCCAGCATCTCCAGCCGACGAAGCTTGATGCGGCCGGTTAGTAAGGACGATAAATCCACGGAAAGCTCGGCGCGTGGCGCCGCGACGATCGTCCGGCCCTCGATTTTCACCGTCAGGCCCTGCGCGGTCAGCGTGGGCCCATGGTCCGTGCTCGCCAGCGCGAGGCCTCGGAGTCCGAAATCGTACCTATCCCCGTAAAGATCGTCGAGCGACCTGACGATCGTTGGCGCGAGCCAATCGAAAGCGATGGGTTGGCGCGCCAGCACGAACAGAAATCCGCCGACGGTCACGCTCAATGCGGCGACAACGCCAAGCCCGAGAAAGAGGCAAGCGCGCGTGAATTTGCGCGCGACGAAAGCAAGTCTCGGCGCTTGCGGTCGCACATACGCCGAACCCACCTCGTCCAATACGATCTCCGTGTCGCCGCTCGCGCCGTCCGTCAATCGCCCCCGCTTTCGCCCCGAGCCGTTCGTCGCCTGGGAAACACGTCAGCCGCCGGAGTCCGCCGCTCGCGACCGGTTCCCGCGTAATTTCGCCTGTGTGGCCAAAAGGTCATTTAAACAACTCTTAAGCCAAAACGATGGCGCCCGCGCGCCCAACCCGCCCCTCGCCACCCCGGATGCTCCGCTGTTCCACCGCGTCTTCGCGGACGCTTGGTTCCAGGTCGGGCGTGGCGACATCGCATTTTCCCGAACGACGCTTGCTTTGCCCGCGCGACCTTTGCAAACTGACTTCAAACATAAATTCACGCGCCACGAAAGGAAAGCCCGATGACGGCCGAGACCAGCCATCCGCGCGAGGGCGACGCCGCGCCCGATTTTGATCTACCGGGCGCCGGGGGCGAGACCCTCTCGCTCGCCGCGCTGAAAGGCCGGAAACTTGTGCTGTATTTCTACCCGAAGGACGACACGTCGGGCTGCACGAAAGAGGCGATCGAATTCAACGCGCTGCGCGACAATTTCGCCAAGGTGAAAACCGCCGTGATTGGCCTGTCGCCCGATTCCGTTAAAAGCCACGACAAATTCCGCGTCAAATACGAGCTGGCCCTGCCCCTGGCGTCGGACGAAACCAAGGCGACGCTTGAGGCCTATGGCGTCTGGGTTGAAAAGAGCATGTACGGCCGCAAATACATGGGCGTGGAGCGCTCGACCTTCTTAATCGGCGCCGATGGTCGCATAGCGAAAGTCTGGCGCAAGGTGAAGGTTCCCGGTCACGCCGAAGCCGTGCTGGCCGCGGCGAAAGCGCTCTAACGACCGTCGAACGGCGCTGAGCCGGCCGAAGCTGATCAGCGCTGGCGCTCTCCGCGACGCGAATCCGGGTCGCGGAGAGGTGATCGCGATCCGCGTTCGAACCGGACTAATGGTTCGCGGCGGGCGCGGCCGGAGCTGGAGCCGACGCGGCGGGAGCGGCGGGGGTGACGGCCGCCTTTTTGCCGATCAATTTCTGAACCTCGTCCAGCCCTTTCTTGGCCGAGGCCAAGTCCGGCTTGAGCTTGAGCGCGGTCTCGTAATCCTGCTTGGCGCGGTCCAGGTCTTTTTTCGCGCGCCAGGCGTTGCCGCGATTGAGAAAGGCCGCCGCGTAATTCGGATCGCGCTTGGTCGCTTCGTCGAAGTCGGCGATGGCGTGATCCAGATCGCCCTTGCCATGATAGGCGAGGCCACGGTCGCTATAGAGCCGCGCCATCTTGGGTTCGCGCTTGATGGCGTCGCTGAAATCGGCGAGCGCGTGGTCGTAGTCGGCCTTGGATTGATAGAACGCCCCACGCGCGACGAGCGCGGCGGGCGACCGCTTATCAAGCTTGACCGCTTCGTTAAGGTCCGCGAGCGCTTTTTCGCCGTCGCCCTTCAAACGCCAAGCGATGGCTCTCGCGCTATAGGCGGCCGCGTTTTTCGGCTCCAGCTTGATCGCCTGGTCATAGTCGGCGATGGCGAGATCATAGTCCTTCTTCAAATGATAGACCTCGCCGCGACCCAGATAGGCCTCCGCGCTTTTCGGATTTCCACTGAGCACGACGCCATATTCGCCGAGCGCATGGTCGAGATCACCCTTGCCGCGGAACGCCATGGCGCGAGCGGAAAGAATGACCGCCGATTTGGGATCGAACTCAAGCGCCTTGGAATAGTCCTCGATCGCGTGATCCCAGTCCCCCTTCGCTTCATAGGCGCCGGCGCGGTTGAAATAGGCGGTGATCTTATTGTGCCGCGATTCTCTGCCGAGATGATCGATCACGGCGCCGCAACCGGCGACGCGCGCATCGGGATCCCCGCTGCGGCAGCCGCCCCAGCCGCCTTTCATGTGCGCGTCGGCGCTCGACGCCATGAGCGCTCCAATCAAGGCGGCGAGCGCGCTGGCGCGAAAGAGCGATCTGGCCATTCGCCGGGCTTCCAGAGCGCGGCCCATGCCGCCCAAAGCCGAGCTTTCGGATAAAGCTTTCATCATTTTTCCTCCCGCAACAGGAATTCGGAGTGGCCTCTTGTGTTGGTCCGCCGCGCGGCGGACGGCCCGACCAGGACAATACAGAGATGGCGAGCTTAAAAAAGAGGGTTTCGCGCGAAATTCGACGAATCAATCGCGCGCATTTCGCGCCAAACCGTTGGCCGGCGCCGGCGAATGAACGGGCGTTCGCGCGCGCGGGCGGGCCGCAACCGGCGACCGCTGGCCCAAAATGTCGAAATTGCTTGCGTTCTCGGCCTTGCCGCATGCTAGAAAGCCGTCAATGCGGGGGATCAGCGAAGGTGCCTCGCTCGCTCCAACAAATCCCGCGAATTCGATTGAACCGAGCGAATCGTTGGCGCCATCGCCGATTTCCGACCGAAAACGTCCCTGGGGAGGCAAATGCCCGAAGTCATCTTTACAGGCCCCGCCGGCAGGCTGGAGGGCCGCTTTCATCAATCCGCGACGCGCGGCGCGCCGATCGCCATCGTGCTGCACCCGCATCCTCAATTCGGCGGAACGATGAACAACCAGATTGTCTACCACCTCTATTACGCTTTCGCGGAACGAGGCTTTTCGGTGCTGCGCTTCAACTTCCGGGGCGTCGGGCGCAGCCAGGGCGCGTTCGATCACGGCTCGGGCGAGCTTTCGGACGCGGCCGCGGCGCTCGATTGGGCGCAAGCGGTCAATCCAGAGGCGCGCGCCTGCTGGATCGCGGGCGTGTCCTTCGGCTCCTGGATCGGGATGCAGTTGCTGATGCGTCGGCCGGAAATCGAGGGTTTCGTTTCGGTGGCGCCGCCGGCCAATCGCTTTGACTATTCCTTTTTGGCCCCCTGCCCGTCCTCCGGCCTGTTCATCCACGGCGATCTGGACCGCGTTGCCCCCTTGAAGGAAGTCACTGGCCTGATCGAGAAGCTTAAGACCCAGAAGGGCATCGCGATCGAACACGCCGTCGTGAAGGGCGCCAATCACTTCTTCGAGAACAAGATCGAGCCGCTCATCGCCGAGGTCGACGCCTACCTCGACAAGCGCCTCGGCAATCCCCCGAGGATCGCCATTCCCGCGCGAGGAGACTGACCTTCCTCAGCCCGCCTGGGAAAGCGCCGGGATGATCTTCTCCTCGATCGCGTCGCGGTCGAGCTCGCCGAAAATAGCCACCTCGATCCTCGGCCCCGGCGAAATCACGAAGGTCGCGGGAACGCCGCGGACGCCAAGCGCGTGTTGCAAAAACGCCCGGCCGTCGGCTCCGACCGCGCGATAGGGATTGCCATGTCGAGCGAGAAACTCGCGCGCGTGCTCGGGTTCGTCCTTCACATCGGCTCCGAAGATCGGGACGAGGTCACGCGCCGCAAGATCGACGAGCAGCGCATGTTCTTCGCGGCAACTCGGACACCAACTCGCCCAGAAATTCAGGATCGAGCGGCGTCCGGCAAGATCCGCGCTGGAAAATCCTGGAATCCGCTCGCCGCTCAGCCGGGTGAGGCCGGGGACGGCGGCAAGATCGAAATTCCCGAGCGTGAATGGGTTGAACAGACGGGCGCCTATGTCTTTTCGCGTCCACAGCAGGCCCGCGAGCCCTACCCCGACGCCCATCCCCCCGAGACCAAGGCCACCGACAAGGAGCGCGCGTCTGGACGTGCTCCGTCCCTGTCGCGGCGCACCATCAGTCATCTCTTTTCGCATCTCGAAGCCCTATCCGTCGCGACCGGCGGGTCGCCCGAATTCCAAACAAAACCCTAATCGGCGACGGGCCTCGCCCGCGCCAGCACACCACCCGCCATCGGGGCGGGCGCGCCCGTGGTCGTCGGAAAGGTCAGCGGCAACCCCTCCAACACACGCGCCGCGAGAAATCCAAACGCCTGGGCTTCGAGGTAATCCGAAGACCAGCCCACCACCTCGGCCGTCGTGACCTTGCACGGAAGACGCAGGGCCAACTCCCGCACGAGGATCGGATTGCGCGCGCCGCCGCCGCAGACAATCAATATTTTGGGTTCCTTCGGCAGATGCGGGAATAGGCGCAACACCGAGGCGGCGGTGAACGCGGTCAGTGTGGCGGCGGCGTCCTCAGTTGAGAGATTACTCATTATGTTAAGTGAAAAAGCGTTTCTATCTAAAGACTTTGGCGGCAAAACCTCAAAGAATGGATGAGCAAGCAACCGCAGCAATGCCGCCTCGTTGACGCGTCCCCGGGCGGCGGTGTGACCATGGCGGTCGATTGGCGCGCCGGTTCGTTGGAGCATCAGATCGTCGATCAGGGCGTTGCCGGGACCGGTGTCGCAGGCGATCGGTTCCTCCCCCTCCGAGAGGTAGGTTACATTGGCGACGCCGCCGATGTTGAGCAAGGCGACCTCGCCGCGCAGACCACCCGCCGCAACCAGGGCGCGATGAAACACCGGAACGATCGGCGCGCCCTCGCCGCCCGCCGCGATATCCGCCGCGCGGAAATCATAGGCGACATCGACGCCAAGCCGCGCCGCGAGCGAGGGGCCATCGCCGATCTGAATGGTCAGGCGCTGCTTTGGGCGGTGCAACACGGTCTGCCCGTGAAAACCGATTATCGAGATGCTGGCGGGATCGATCTCGTTCTCGCGCAGGAAGCTCTCGACGGCTTCGGCGTGCCGGTCGGTGACCATTCGTTCGGCGAAGGCGAGCACGCCGGGACGCGCGAAGCGATCTTCGAGCGTGGCCGCTTCCGCCAAGGCGCCGCGCAGCAAGGCGCGGTCGGCGTCGGAATAGGCATAGGCGCCGGCGGGGCCGAAGGAAAGACTGGAGTCGCCGTCGGTTTCGACCAGGGCCACGTCGACCCCGTCCATGGAAGTGCCGGACATTAGTCCGATAGCGCGATATAACGGCAACACGATACTCCTACGCGACAGGCTGGCAGATTAACGCGAAGGAACGAAGAAACAATTTCCGCGAAATCGCCATGACCCTCAAAAAGCATCCGCATCCCTCGACGTTTCGAGGATTTCTTCGAAGCGAGGCCGTCGGCGGTCTCGTATTGATGTTTAGCGCCGTTTTGGCGCTCGCCGTCGCTAATTCGCCGATGGCCGGGCTTTACGAGCAAACGCTGGCCACGCGCCTCCTCTCCCTTTCGCTGCGCGACTGGATCGACGAAGGGCTGATGAGTTTGTTTTTCCTGCTTGTGGGCCTCGAGATCAAGCGCGAGTTGCTGGATGGACACCTGCGTCACTGGCCGGCGCGGATCCTGCCGGCGCTTGGCGCGCTCGGGGGAATGGTGTTGCCCGCCGCGATTTACGCGGCGTTCAACTTCGACTCGCCGGCGCGCCTACACGGCTGGGCTATTCCCGCCGCGACCGACATAGCCTTCGCGCTCGGCGTGCTCGCGCTGCTGGGTTCGCGCGCGCCCGCGTCGCTCAAGGCCTTCTTGACCGCGCTGGCCATTCTCGACGACCTTGGGGCGATCGTAATCATTGGCGTCGCCTACACCGACTCGATCGAAATACCCTGGCTGCTGGGGTCGGGCTTGGCGGCGGCTTGCTTGCTTTGGTTGAATTTGGCCGGCGAACGACGCTTGTCCCTTTATCTGCCGCTCGGCGCCCTGCTCTGGATATGCGTCCTCAAGTCGGGCGTTCACGCGACGCTCGCGGGAATTATACTCGCCGCCGCGACGCCGCTTCGCTCGAAAGATCACGAGAAGGGCGAACACAGCCCCCTGCACCGCTTGGAAAGCGCGCTACAGCCGGTTGTGGCATTCTTCATTCTTCCCCTGTTCGGCTTCGCGAACGCGGGCGCGCACCTCGCTGGCGGCGCCCTTACCGGCGCGGCTCCAGTCGCGACCGGCGTCGCGGTGGGGCTATTTCTCGGCAAGCAGCTTGGGGTGTTCGGCGCCGTCGCCCTGGCGGCGGCGACAGGCGTCGCAACCAAGCCCAGAGGCGCCAGCTGGGCGCAAACGCATGGCGTCGCGCTGCTGTGCGGCGTAGGCTTCACCATGAGCTTGCTGATCGGCGAAATCGCGTTCCGCGGCGACGCCGCGCTTCTGGCGGAGGTGAAGCTTGGCGTGATAGCCGGCTCCCTGGCCTCGATCGTCGCGGGAGCCCTGGTGCTGCGCTTCGCGGGTTCCGATCGCCGCTAATTTACTTCGCCATGCAGTCCTTGATGTCGCTTTCTTTTTTCATGCGCTCGAAAGTGTCCACGCAATAGCGTTCGAGGTCCGGCCGAAGCTTCGGGTCGGCGCTATTGGCGCGAATGCTCACGGCGCCCTCCAGCAATTCCTTCTGCGCCGCGTGAACGCGCTCTTTCGGCAGCAGAGACGAGCATTCCTCGTAACGCTTCAGCAGCGCGTCGCACTGCGGAATGCCGGTGGGATCCATCGCGCTGGCGGGAGAAACGGCGAGGAGAGTGAAGCCAAGAACGGCGAGAATTTTCACGGAAGCAGATTCCTTCTTCGGATGGCGTCATCGTCGGGCTACATAATGAAGTCAGCCACGAAATGATATGGGCGGCGGGCCTTTCTTTGGACCCGCCGCCCCATTCTCCGGCGCTGTGTGTCTCGCGAACGCCGGAGCATGTCCTGCGCGGCGATGTTAGAGTCCCGCGAGATAGCTGGTCGGATCGACGGGCGTCGATCCCTTGCGCAACTCGAAGTGGAGTTGCGGAGAGGCCACATTTCCGGACTGCCCGGACTTGGCGATCGTCTGACCGCGGGTCACCTGGTCGCCGCGCTTAACCTCGATGTCTCCGTTATGAGCGTAGGCGGTCACGAAACCGTTGGGATGGCGGATCAGCACCAGATTGCCGTACCCCTTGAGCTCGCTGCCGGCATAGGCGACGACCCCGGCTTCCGCCGCCTTGACCGCCGTTCCCTCTGGCACGGCGATGTTGATTCCGTCATTGCCGCCGTTCGCGAAGCCCTGGATGATGCGCCCACGCGCCGGCCAACGAAACTCCGGATGCGCGGCGTCCGACACTTTCTGCTCCTGAACGGGCGCGATCGCGGCGGTGGTGGTGGTCCGATCGACCGGACGGGCGGCCGGCGGAGCATGCTCAACCGGCGCGTCGTTAACGGCGACCCGAGGAGGATCTCGCTGTTCAGGCGCGGCCCTTTCCACCTGCGCCGGAGCGGCCTTGGCCATCCGCGGGGGCGCCTTGGCTTTGGCGGCCGGTTTTTCGTCCTCGTCTTCCTCTGCGGCCTTTGGCGCGACCTTCGCCACCTTTTTTGGCTTGACCACGGGCTTTGAGTCCTCGTCGTCGTCTTCGGCCTTAGGCGCGATCTTCGCCGCTTTTTTCGTCTTGACCGCGGGCTTTTCGTCCTCGTCTTCGTCGGATTTCGCAGCGACCTTCGCGCCTTTTTCCGGCGCCTTGGCTTTTTTCACGAGTTCCTTGCGCGGGGCGGGTTTCTCTTCCCGCTCGTCTTCGGCCTTGGCGAGTTTAGTCGGCTTCGCCGCAGGTAGCCGAACGCTTTTGTGGCTAGCCTTCGGCGCCGCCGGAGCGTCCTCTTCCTCCGCCTCGGCCTTGGCGGCGACGTGCTTTGGAGCGGGTTTCGGCTCCTCGCGCGCTTCCTTGACCGGACGGGCTTCTCGCGTCGGCTCCGCTTTGGCGCCGGCGTGATAGACCGGGATAACCAGACGCGCGCCAGGCTGCACCTGCGAAGCGCTAGAGAAGCCGTTCACTTTCAAGAGGACGTCGGTGGGAACGCCGTAGCGGTTGGCGAGAACCCCAGGCGTTTCTCCGTCGCCCACGGTGATCGGCGTGCCCCCTTGGGCGCTCCAATGATTATACGTGCCAGCCGATGCGGTTGACGCCGGGCGCGGAGGCTCCTGCGCGATGGACGCGGGCTTCGACACCGGCGCTTTCTTCGGCGGGGGCGCGAGCGGGCGAGACTGAACTTGAGCCGATTTCCGCTCCGTCGCGATCGCGCCCGTGCTCCCTCTGTCCACTGTTCGCGAGGAGCGGCTTGACGCGGCCGGAGATCGCCCGAACGGGTCGGAGAAGGGATCGGAAGAGAATCGGCTCGCGTCCGAACAGCCCGCGAGCAGAGCGGCGGCTCCCGCCGCCAACATGAGTCGCAACGCGACTCGCGATAAACCAACTCGACGCACTATTGTCATGACTCGACCCACTCGAACGCAACATCAACGTCTCGTTGTAGTCCGCAACGGGTTAAGGGAGCGTTTAAGATGAATCCAAGCTCTCTCCGAAAGATAAAAAAATGCACGCGATCTCTTATATTAACGAGTCGCAGACCAAGAATTTTAACGTTTCACAAAGCAAGCGCCGGCCCCGCGACGGCTAGAGTCAGGCGGCATGGGCCCTTATCCGTCTCGGCGAATATTTCGCCGCTCGCGGAGCGCTCGAGACGGACCAGTCGAACTTCGCGACGCGCGCCGGGGAGAAGGCGTCCGAACACCATGACTCCGCCTGGGGCGAGCAAATCCAGAACGGCCTTTGGCGGCTCGGCCACCGACACATGCATGACAATGCGGTCGAACGAGCCGAGGGTTCGAGCGGGCGCGAGTCCATCCGCGCGGAGCACGCGCGCATTGGCGATCGACAGCGCTGAAAGCCGGGTCGCCGCTTCAATCGCCAAGGTTTCGTATCGTTCGAGCGATACGACTTCCCTAGCCAGGCGCGACAGTACCGCGGCGGCGTAGCCGGAGCCGGAGCCGATATCGAGCACGCGATGCTCGGGCCCGACGCTCAACGCGTCGAGGCGCCGGGCCAGTTCCGCGGGCGCCGGCATGGTCTGGCCGCAGGCGATGGGCAGGGCCATGTTGCGATTGGCGAGATCGCGAAAGCGATGCGGGACGAACAGTTCGCGCGGCACGCGTTCGAAGGCGCTCATGACCGCCACGTCGCGCACCGATGCGCCCCGCAGTTGCAGCGCCAAGGCCGCGCGCTGCTCCACGGGGAGTCGTTCGGCTCCCAGGGCGCCGCTCATAACGCCGCCGCGAACGCGGCCGCGAGCGAGGTCACGGTCGGATGGTCGGTGAAATCAAGCTTTATCGGCGTGATCGAGATTTTGTTTTGCGCCAACGCCTCGAGGTCGGTGCCAGCGCCCGGCGTGAAATTGCCTCGCTGGAAGGAAATCCAGTGGTAGGGATTCCCGCGTCCGTCCTTGCGGTCTTCTATGCGCATGAGGTCGGTGCTGCGCCGTCCCTGCACGGTGATCGCGACGCCGCGCGCGTCGCGCGCCAGACAATGCGGAAAATTGACGTTCATCAGCACATTGGCGGGAATGCCGGCCGCGATCAGCTTGCGCAGCACCGCGACGCCGTGAACCTCCGCGCAGCTCCAATCAATCGTCTGACGCCCGGCGAAAAAATCATAGACCTGCGACAGCGCGATCGAGGGAATGCCGAGGATGGTCCCCTCCATCGCGGCGGCGATCGTGCCGGAATAGGTCACGTCCTCGGCGACGTTCTGGCCGCAATTGACGCCCGAGAGCACGAGGTCTGGCGGGCGATCCAAAAGCTTGCGCACGCCCATTATCACGCAATCGGTCGGCGTGCCCTTTAAGGCGAAATGGCGTGGCGAGATCTCACGAA
Source organism: Methylocystis sp. (assembly GCA_049583305.1). Classification (GTDB taxonomy): domain Bacteria; phylum Pseudomonadota; class Alphaproteobacteria; order Rhizobiales; family Beijerinckiaceae; genus Methylocystis. The sequence goes on along the minus strand of JBAUVQ010000037.1, from coordinate 360 downwards.
GGCGCAGCGGATCGTTCAGCGACAGCGAATGCGCGACGCCGGATTGCTCGGTCTCCGGCGCGATGACGAAAATGTCGTCGGAAATCTCCCGCGCGAGCTTTTCGGCGAGCGCGAGGCCGGGCGCGTGAATGCCGTCGTCATTGGTGACGAGAATGCGCATATTGCTTTTCACCATCTCGTTCTCTGCGCGTTGGGCCTGCTTCTTAAACTCGCGCGATTCGATCCCCGCCGCTCATATATGGCCGCAGCGCCTTGGGAATCGTGATCGAGCCGTCCTCCTCCTGATAATTCTCCATCACGGCGACCAGCGCGCGGCCCACCGCGACGCCGGAGCCGTTGAGCGTATGCACGAAGCTCGGC
>JBAUVQ010000036.1:0-2324 GCA_049583305.1 Methylocystis sp. | reverse complement strand
AGAGATCGTAGCGTTCCGAGTCGAAGAACAGCGAATGGAACATCGCCTCGGCCGTTTCGACGGTCGGCGGCTCGCCTGGACGCATCACGCGATAGATGTCGAACAGCGCTTCCTCGCGCTGGCTGTTCTTGTCCACGTTCAGCGTGTTGCGGATGTAGGGGCCGATGTTGATATGATCGATGTCGAGAATGGGCAACTCGTTGAAGCCCTTCTCGATCAGCAGCGGCAGGGTCTTGATGGTGATTTCCTCGCCCGCCTCGGCGAAAATTTCGCCGGTCGACGGATCAAACAGATCCTGCGCCAGATACTGGCCGTAAAGCTCCTCGGCGGGCACCTTGATCGCCTTCACGCCCTTCTCGGCGAGTTGGCGCGCGGCGCGCACGGCGAGCTTCTTGCCGACTTCGAGAATGACCTCGCCGGTGTCGGCGTCGATGATGTCGGCGACCGCCTTGACGCCCTTGAGGCGCTCGGCGTCGAAGGGCATGCGCCAGCTGTCGCCGTCCGACGTGTAGATGATGGTCTTGTAGAAGGTGGAGAGAATCTCCTCCCCGTCGAGACCCAGCGCGAACAGCAGCGACGTGACCGGAATCTTGCGGCGGCGGTCGATGCGCGCGTAGACGATGTCCTTGGCGTCGAACTCGATGTCGAGCCAGGAGCCGCGATAGGGAATGATGCGGGCCGCGAACAGCAGCTTGCCGGAGGAATGGCTCTTGCCCTTGTCGTGGTCGAAGAAGACGCCCGGCGAGCGGTGCATCTGCGAGACGATCACGCGCTCTGTGCCGTTGACGACGAAGGTGCCGTTCGACGTCATGAAGGGCATGTCGCCCATGTAGACGTCCTGCTCCTTGATGTCCTTGACCGACTTCGCCTGCGTGTCGGGATCGACATCGAACACGATCAGCCGCAGCGTCACCTTCAGCGGCGCGGCGTAGGTCATGCCGCGCTGGCGGCACTCGTCGACGTCGAATTTCGGCGCCTCGAACTCGTAGCGCACGAATTCGAGCAGCGAGACTTGCGAGAAGTCGGAAATCGGGAACACCGATTTGAACACCGACTGCAATCCCTCGTCGGGACGCCCGCCCTTGGGCTCGTCGACCAGAAGAAACTGGTCGTAGGAGGCCTTTTGCACCTCGATGAGGTTGGGCATCACCGCGGCTTCGCGGATGTGTCCGAAAAATTTGCGAATCCGCTTGCGACCGGTGAACTTCCGCGCCGACGTCTGAGCCATGTCGCCTCTCGAACCTCTTCTCCCTAACGGTCGACTCTCGCGGGCCGCGAGATTTTAAGGAACGCGTCGCGCGTCCCGACGACCGTCGCGCCGACGACGCCCGAGCCTAGCTCTTAAAGCCCCGTCACGCATGTATCGCGAATATCACATTCACTAACCAAACCGCGCGCGGCCCCGGCTCTCGCCGGGACCGCGATTGAGATCGACGGACCACCGAAGCGGCCCCATCGTCTTACTTGAGTTCGACCTTGGCGCCGACCTTCTCGAGAGCGGCCTTGATCTTCTCGGCCTCTTCCTTGCCAACGCCTTCCTTGACCGCCTTGGGAGCGCCCTCGACCAGATCCTTGGCTTCCTTGAGGCCAAGGCCAGTCACGGCGCGCACTTCCTTAATCACTTCGATCTTCTTCTCGCCGGCGGCGGCGAGAATCACGTTGAACTCGGTCTTCTCCTCGACCGCGGCGGCGGCGGCGGCCGGAGCGGCGGCGACAGCCACCGCGGCGGCGGCGGAAACGCCCCACTTCTCTTCGAGCAGCTTGGCGAGTTCGGCGGCCTCGAGCACGGTGAGAGCCGAGAGGTCTTCGACGATCTTTTCGAGATTAGCCATTGTCTTACGTCCTTCGAATTTGGTTCTTTGGTTTGGATTGCAAGCCTTGATTTAGGCCGCGTCTCGATTGGCGTAGGCCCCGAACACGCGCGCGAGCTTGGCGGCTGGCGCGGTCGACAGCTGCGCGAGCTTGGTCGCGGGCGCCTGAATCAGGCCCACGAGCTTCGCGCGCAATTCGTCGAGCGAAGGCATGGTCGCGAGCGACTTCACGCCGTCGGGGTTGAGGGCCGTCGCGCCCATGGCGCCGCCGAGAATCACGAATTTCTCGTGGTCCTTGGCGAAAGCCGCGGCGACTTTCGGCGCCGCCACCGGATCGTTCGAATAAGCGATCAGGGTCGGCCCCTTGAGCAAGGGGCCGATGGAGGCGACGCTCGTGCCATCGAGAGCGATCTTGGCAAGGCGGTTCTTGGCGACCTGCACGCTGGCGCCCTGTTCGCGGGCCTGCTTGCGCAGGCGCTGCATCTGGGCGACGGTCAGGCCGGAGTATTGCGC
>JBAUVQ010000035.1:0-11063 GCA_049583305.1 Methylocystis sp. | reverse complement strand
CAGCAGCACAGCCGCGGCGGCGGCGCCGGCGGCGGCGCGACCCAGAACGGCAGCCAGCCCGGGCTCGGCGGCGGCTTTGGGTGGAGGCCATAACGGGCGCTTCCGCCAACTAATTCTTCATGCGCTTGCGTGGCTTCACGCCCGTCTCGCTCGCGTGAATCAATCCCGCCTCGCGCGGGTCGAACGCGCGGGGAAAGTGGGTCGCGTCGTCGAACACGCAGCCGGTCAGCTCCGCGCCGCCGAGCTTGGCGTCGGTCAGGTCGGCGCGATCGAAACGCGTCGGGCGGTCGGCGAAGATCGATTTTCCCATCGCTCCGCGTAGATCGGCGCCGACAAGTTTCGCGCCGATGAAATGCGCGCCGCCGATGCGCGCGCCGCGCAGATCGGCGCCGGTGAGATCCGCGTCGTGGAAACGGGTGGGACCGCCGAGATTGTCGAGCGAAAGATTCGCGCCGCGCAGGTCGGCGCCGCGTAAATTGGCGCCCTTGAAGCTCGCGCCGCGAAAGTCGCCGTCCCTGAGAATCGCGCCCTCCAGCACCGCGTCGCGCAACGACGCCCAGTAGAGGTCGACTCCCGTCATATCGACGCCCGCGAGCCGCGCCATTATCAGGTCGCGGCCCTCCATGATCTGCCCGACGAGCGACGTGTCGCCGGGCGGCAGGGTCAGGAAAAGCGGTTCGTCGTCCTCGTCGTCCATCGCATCGCCTCTCCTTGCCGCGAAGGCGAGATCGACAATGGCGCCCGCCCCGGCCCAACGCCGCGCGCCGCCGCACAGGGCGCGCGATGATCGTCCGGATGGTCGAGGTCAGGCGGCATTTCGCGGCGGGCGGGGGACTCAAACATAGCCCAACATTTCCGTAATTCGTGTATGCTCGGCGCGAACGACGATTCCGGCGACCTATTACTGGAGACACGATGTCCGCTTCGAGCGATTTGCTCCAGTTCGCCAGAGGCCGACGCTTCGCGACCATTCTCGCCGATCCGCCCTGGCAATTTCAGAACAAGACCGGCAAGGTCGCGCCCGAACACCGCAGGCTCGCCAGATACTCAACCATGACGCTGCCCCGGATCGAGCAACTCCCGGTCGCGGAGCTGGCGGCGGATACGGCGCATCTTTATCTCTGGGTTCCGAACGCGCTTTTGCCCGAAGGGCTGGCGGTGATGAAGGCCTGGGGCTTCAACTATAAATCGAACATCGTCTGGCACAAGGTGCGCAAGGACGGCGGCTCGGACGGCCGCGGCGTCGGCTTTTACTTCCGCAACGTCACCGAACTCGTGTTGTTTGGCACCCGCGGCAAGAACGCCCGCACGCTCGCGCCCGGCAGACGCCAGGTCAATCTGCTCGCGACGCGCAAAAGGGAACACAGCCGCAAGCCCGACGAGCAATATGACATCATCGAGTCCTGTTCGCCGGGGCCGTTTCTGGAGCTGTTCGCCCGCGGAAAGCGCAAGGGCTGGGCGTCCTGGGGCAATCAGGCCGACGACGATTATGCGCCGACGTGGACGACCTACGCGCATAATTCGGGAGCCAAAATCGCGGCGGAGTGAGTCTCCCGGGTGTTTTCGCGTTTCGTGCACATGAAAATGCGGCGCGCGGAGAAATTTCGCGCGGGCGCTCGGCCGACCCGCCGCGCCAGAGCAAACCGGCCAAGCCGCGTGGAACAAGCTTTCGCGAGTCCGATGCGCCCGATTTCGCGCTCCAGCGGGTTCAGCCGCGAAGATTCAGCCTTGTCAAAGACGTTAAATTCGAGAATCCTCGCATCCAAGCTCGGACTCATCCGTCGAATCCCGGCTGAAATCCTTAGGGCATTGTCCAAACAACAGAGGCAAGCTCTATGAATCCGTTGGGGAGCGCGGAAATGACGTCCAATAGCAATTCGGGTGAGTTGAATCTAAATCCTGAAGGCAGTTTTGCGTTTGGCGATGTCGCGGTTTATAACAACGAAGTATTTTTCTTTGGCCTTAGCGCGTCAGGCGTCGCCAACGAATACGGGTTATGGTTCACATCTGTAACAACCGGTGGAACTTACGAACTCGGCGGCACGTACGACATCGGCGTTGCTGGCGCTTTATCTACTGGCCTGGGAGGAGTTCTCGATTCAACTCCCGTCGCCTTCCCCGCCGCCGAGGCGAACCTCCCCATCCTGACCGCGGTGACGGGGGGAATCCTTTTTGACGGGTTTGACTCATCTGGAGATCTAGGCCTGTGGTTCTCGAATGGCTCGGCCGCGGGAACTTATGAAATTGGCGGCATCGCGGACGCGGGCGTCGCCGGGGCCTCGAAGGCCGGCCTAACCCCCCACGACATCGTTTCCTTCACTTTGACGAGCGCGATCACGGGCGCGACGACGACCGACATCCTGTTCGCGGCGTCCGATTACTATGGAAATGTGACTCTATGGACCACGGACGGCACGGCCGCCGGCACGACCATGGTTGGCGGGATGAATAACGCCGGGATCAATGGCGCGGAATCAGTAAGCGGCGGCGGCGGCTTTAATCCGCAGTGGCTCACCGCGACGAACGGAGGGGTGTTTTTTTCCGGCTCCGACAACGCGAATAATATCGGCTTGTGGTTCTCGAATGGCGCGGCGGCGGGAACTTATGAGGTTGGCGGGATCGCGGACGCGGGCGTCGCCGGCGCGTATGGCGCCGGACTTAGCCCGGCTTATATCGCCGCATACAAAAACGGGGTGCTGTTCAACGGCTTGGATAAAGTGTCGTATCACGGCCTGTGGTTCTCCGACGGCACGGCCGCGGGCACTTATGAAATTGGCGGGATCGCGGACGCGGGAGTCGCCGGGGCCGGTCACTCCGGTCTCGATCCGACGGACATCGCGGCCTTCGGAGGCGGAGCATTATTCTCCGGCACGGACGCGTCGGGCCATTCGACTCTTTGGTACACCGACGGCACGGCCGCCGGTACGAGGGAAATCGGCGTCGCGGGCTCCTCCAATCCGCAGCCCTCGGATCTGACCGTCGTCAACAACGAGGCGTTTTTTCTGGCCGTCGACGCAAACGGCCAACAATCATTATGGGTCACCAATGGCGCGACCACCGGCACGTCTGAAATCGGCGGTCTTGATAACGCGGGGATCGCCAACGCCAATTCCACAGGGTTCATGCCCGCGGATATATCCGTCTATGATGGCGAGGCGATGTTCGTGGCGACGGACGCCCAGGGGAATAGAAATTTTTGGGTTACCGATGGCACGGTCGCGGGCACCCACGAGATCATTGACGGCAACGGCTCGAACGACATCCTCACGGGCTCGAACGCGATTTTCTGGGGCGGGTCGGGACACGACCAGATCACCGGGACAGGCGGCATCAACACGGTTGTTTACGATGGGTTGGCGTCTCAATACACGATTACCGGAAATCTGTCAGGAATGACCGTCACCGATACAGTCGCCAATCGCGACGGCGCGGATACCCTGATAAACATACAGCAGCTCAAATTCACGGACTACACGCTCGTTTTTGATCTTACCAGCGCCGAGGATACATTGGTATATGAACTATATCAGGCGACATACGGGCGCACGCCCGACAATGCGGGTTTCCGATATTGGGCGCAATATGCCGACGCCACCCATGCCTCGGCGTTGGCCCTCGCGGACATTTTCTTGGCGGCGGCGGAATTTACCCAAAAATACGGCTCAAATCCAAGCAATACACAGTATGTCACGGAGCTCTACACTAATGTGCTGCAACGGACGCCCGACCAGGCTGGGCTGAACTATTGGATAGGAGAGGCGAACGCCGGCACGCCTCGGGATCAATTGCTCGTTGATTTCGCCACGTCGACTGAGAACGTCAATCTCATCGCGCCGCATGTATCCAACGGCTTTTGGACAATATAGGGACGAGGGCGGAAAACGTGGATATTGTCGCCGGCGCGACGTCTTCGCTGGCGTTGGGGCTTCGGGCCAAGCCTCATCCGCGCGCGGCCGCTCCCAGGGCTCCAGCCGCGCGCCCGCGCCAGATTTCCGCCGCGGCCTACTCCGAAGCGCCTTCCTCGAGCAGCGCCTCGATAATTTTCGGGTCCTCGCCAAAAGTGACGATGGACGCCGGCAGGCCGATCAGCAGCAACGGACAGGGGTTGCCGACGCCGCGCTGGACGCGGTCGGCGAGCTTGCTCCAATGCGTCGTCGCGACGCCGAATTTGTCGGCGACGAAATGATCCACCCACGCGTCGCGAAAGCTAAGCGGATTGCGCTCGCGCCGGGATCGCTTCAGCACTTCCTGCTTTTGCCGCCGCGTCGGCGTGACGCCTAGCGCCTCAAGCGCGTCGTGGTCGTCGATGTCGTGATGATCGACCCATTTTCTCACGAGATTGCGCAACTCCAGTTGCAAGCTGGCTCCGCGCGTCACGACAATCCCGACGGAAATGGCGCCTTCGGCGTGCAGCCGCTTGAAGTTTTCAAGATCGCGATCGAAAAACGGGTCCTTGTTGTTCCACTCGATCTCAAGCGCCAGCATTTTTGGCCGCGCGCCCTCGCTCTCCACGAAACTCCGCACGTGATCGACCTCGTGCGAAATCGACTCGGCGGCAAATCCGTTGATCGTTTTTTGAATCTCGAATTTGGTCTTCACCCAGCCCTTGGCCGCGAGGCCACGCCGAAGCCGCTGCGTCCCCTTGGTCTCGCCGCCGCCGGATCCGACGATCTCCTCGATTGGAATGGTGAGGCCAAGCAAAACCTCTTCCAGTTCGAAGAGAGCCTGCGGAAAATCGACCGTCAGAATTGCCCTGGCGTGAGAGTGAAACTCGACCTCGAAGCCGCGGTGGATGAGTTGGGATAAGTCAGGAGACATCGCGGGACTCGGCCATGATTCGCGAGACCATTGTCGCAAAGTTCGGGCGGGCCAACGAATCCGCTACCCGCCCCCCACCACCCGCGTCACCACCTTCGCCGTATACTCCACCATCGGCACGATCCTCGCGTAATTGAGCCTTGTCGGCCCGATCACCCCCAGCGCTCCAACAATCCGCTTATTGGCGTCGCGCAGCGGGGCGGCGATTAGCGAGGAGCCCGAGAGCGAGAACAGCTTGCTCTCCGAGCCGATGAAAATCCGCACGCCCTCGCCTTCCTCGGCGCGCTCCAGCAGGTCGATGACCTCGGTCTTGGTCTCCAGATCGGAGAACAGCAGCCGCACGCGCTCCAGATCGTCGAGCGCGGTCAAATCCTCCAGCAGCCGCGCCTGTCCGCGCACGATCAGCTGGCGGCCGGCGCCGCCGCCCCAGCTCGCCAGCCCCGCCTCGACGAGGCGCTGCGTCAGCGTGTCGAGTTCGGCTTGCGCGGCGCGGCGCGAGGCGTCGATCTCGGCGCGCGCGCCCTCCAGCGTGCGGCCGGTGATGCGCGCGTTGAGATAATTCGCCGCCTCGATCAGCGCCGAGGCCGGCAGATCGCGCGACACCGGCAGCACGCGGTTTTCGACCGAGCCGTCCTCGGCGACGAGGATCGCCAGCACGCGCTCCGGCTCCAGCCGCACGAAGTCGATCTGTTTCAGCCGCGCGTCGGATTTGCCGACCACCACCACGCCGGCGACGCGGGTGAGGCCCGAGAGCAGGCTGGTCGCCTCGCTCAGCACGCCCTCGAGATCGTGGTCGCGTGAGGCGGCCGTGACCTGCGCCTCGATCGCCGCGCGCTCGTCCTGCTCGACATCGCCCATTTGCAGCAGCGAATCGACGAAGAAGCGCAGGCCGATCTCGGTCGGCAGCCGCCCGGCGCTGATATGCGGCGCGTAGACGAGGCCGAGTTCCTCCAGATCCTGCATGACGTTGCGGACCGAGGCCGGCGACAGCGTCATCGGCAACAGCCGCGACAGCTGGCGCGACCCGACGGGTTCGCCCGAGGCGAGGTAGGAGTCGACGACAGCCCGGAAAATCTCGCGCGACCGCTCGCCGAGTTGCGCGAGATGGCTGGAGTCCGGACGGGGCGGAGGAACAATCATGACGCGATCATAACGCATCGCGCGGCGAGGTTGAAACAATCGAAGCGGCGATCCCTTCTCCCGCCCGCCGGAGAAGGCGGCCATGGCGCCTTCTCCCACCAGCGGGAAGAGGACGCGCGCGCCCTCACCCGCGCCACAACCTGCACCAGCCATTCGCGCTGACCGACCCGCTCACGACGGCGCAACCACGCGGGGCCTGGAAATAAGCGCAATTGGCGCAATTCTCGCCGCCTCGGGGCGAGCCGCGATAATTCGCCGCGGCCTGGCTCGATTTGCCGCCGCGCGCGTGGGCGCGGCCCATCATGCCCCGCCCCATCATCCCGCCGCAGCAGCAGCCAACGATCGTTTGCAACATCGCCCGACGCGAGGAAATAAGGTTATCCGACATCCCAGCCCTCCCTTGCGGTTAAATTAGTCCTCTGTAATATGGAGCTCCGGCCGCGCGCCGGGGATGCGGCGGATTGTTGCGGGCGACGGGCCCGAGATCGTTGGCGAAACGAAACGGACGCGATTCATGGATGTTGAACTGCTGGCGCCCCAGGCGCGCGCGGCCGAAAGCTTTCTCAAGGCGCTGGCCAGCCGGCACCGGCTGATGATCCTGTGCGAATTGCAGGAGGGCGAGATGTCGGTCTCCGCGCTGCAGGAGGCGCTGGGGCTCGGCCAGTCCTCGCTGTCGCAGCACCTCGCGCGCCTTCGCGCCGACGGCCTCGTCGAAACCCGCCGCGTTTCGCAAACGATTTTCTACCGCATCGAAAACCCGAGCGTCTCCCGCATGATGCTGGCGCTCTATGAAAGCTTTTGCGCGGGCGACAAAAAGAAGAAGAAAAAGAAGAAGAGCAAGGACGAGTAAGCCCCTCGCGCGTGAGAAGGAAGGGTGCGAATCCTTCTCCCGCCCGCCGACCGGACCCGCCGAGTCACGGGCCGAGATTATTGATCCCGTTGCTGGTTTGCATGTTCGCCATATCGTTTTGCGTTTGCGTGGCGGCCATCGAGGCGTTCATCGCGTTGGTGTCGCTGGTCTGTTGAGCGGCGGCCGACGCCGCGGCTCCGGCGTCGTAGGAGGACGCCGAGGAGTCGGCGGACGACGAATAGTCGTAGGTTCCTTCGTCGTCCACGCGCGTCCCACGACCGGCGCGCGCGGTGCTGACCGGCGCGAGAACCCGAAACTCGCACGCGCCAAACATCACCGACAGGAGATCGCAGCTTGGCGCCGCCGGCCGGGCGACGCGAACCGGGCGCGCCTTGGGCGCCGCCGCGCTCCGCGCGGTTCGCGCCCTGTAGCCTTGCGCGAGCATGCATTGCTGGTAGGCCGGCGCGTCCGCGGCCGCGCCGGTTCGCGCATAGCAATCGTTCGCGGCGGCTTCGAAGGCGGCGGCGCCGCGCGCGTGTCCGTGGGACCGGCCGATGTCGCGGTAAACGATGGACGGGTCGGCTTGCGCGCTGGCGATGCCGCCAAGCAGCGCGAGCGAAATAATCGCGGCGTGTTTCATGGTCCGAAACTCCTCTATCGCGGCGACGCGCTGTTTTAGCGCCGCCACGATAAACCATGCGCCCGATCCGAGTTTCTGGCTGTGCGGCGCCACACGCGAAAAAGTGGCGCCTAGTTTGCTGAATCCGTTATCGCCCACGAAAAAACCCGGCCGCGAGGGCCGGGCTTTTTCGTCACTTGGTGGCTCGCGATCAGTATTTCGCCAGCACCGGCGCCGGCGCGCCCCAGTTGAAATGGTAGTTGATTCCGGCCCGCGCGATCACGCCGTCGAATTTGACATGCGTGACCGGCGCGTTGGCGAGCAACAGCTGGCCGGCCGCCGCGTGGATGCCGCCGAGATTGACCGTCAGCGGCGACAGAAGAGCGACCGGGCTGGAGTAAATATTGCCGCCGCCGAGATCGTAATAAAGCCCCTCGACCTTCAGGCTCCAATTGGGCGCGAACATCCATTCGACGCCGGCGCCGCCGATCCAGCCGACCTGCGTGCTGGAATAGCTTCCCGTCCCCGGCAGCATCGGAAACAGGTAATTGCCGTTGAATTGCGAATAGGGATAGGGCGTCGGGAACTGCGCGTCATTGGCGCCGGCCAGCGACGCCGGAATCACGCCGGCGTGCGTCGCCGTCGCGTGGACGCCGCCATAGGCGAGACCGCCGGTGGCGTAGATCAGCGTCGTCGGCGTGACGAGATAGCCGAGCCGGCCGCGCACGGTGCCCATCCAGTCGACGCCGGCGTTGACCTGCCCGACGCCGATGGCGCTCCGGGTGAAGGTGCAGCCATTGGTCACGCAAGGCGACAGGCCGGGAATGTAAGGGTCTTTCCAGGAAATGCTGTCCTGCGACGCGCCGGAGTAGCTGCCGCCGCCGCTGATCGTCGAGCCCTGGAAATCGGCTTCGAGGCCGAGAACGATGCGCGGGCTCCACTGATAATTGTAGCCGATCTGGCCGCCGCCGATGAAGCCGCCCTGGTTCACATTGGCGACGCCGCTATTGGCCAGCGCCGTGTTGCCGCTGATCAGGCCCGTGCCGGCGATCTGACGCAGCGGATCGAGCGCGTTGGCCTGCGCGGCCACGCCGTCGAACAGCGGCAGGCTGATGGTGTTCGCGTTGCTGGTGGCGCCCCAGCCATAGCCGGCGTTCAGACCGGCGTAGAAGCCGGTCCACATCGGCGGAGGCGGCGGCGGCGGAACGTAAACCGGAGCTTTCATCGAGGGCAGATCGGCGGCGGAGGCCGATCCGGCGGCAAAGGTCGATCCGGCGGAAAGCGCCAGCGCGACGGCGATAGCGGAGATGTATTTCATCGGTTTTCCACCCCTTGAAAATCAACAGTTCGAACGCGCCCCCGCGCGGCCCCCGAATAGCGTGGTAAATATAAGACCCGATTTATTAATTTTGGCCATGACCTTCGCCAGACGGCGAGGGGTTCGGCGTCGCTTTTCCGCCGGGTGTTGCGCCGGCGCAACAGTCGCGCGGGCGCGGATCAATTCGCGTCCGAGGACACGAATTGTTCGTGGGATTGACCGCAATTCCGCGCTGGCGCGATAATCGGCGTAACCGTCGTCCCGTCCACGCCAATGCTATGCGTCATCAAGACGGCTTGACCGGGCGCGCCGCAAGACGAGGCCGCCGCCGGGCTCGGGATCGTCGCCGTCGCGCTCATATCGACGCCGAGGCTGAGCGCGAGCATCGGCAACCCGGCCTCGCGCGCGTTGTCGGCCGTCCGCTTCGGGGCCGGCTCCGAGGGGACCACGATAATGGTCGGCAGCGCGCCCTCTTGAGCCAGGCGCGACATCATATCCGCGCCGACCACGCTGGCGATCCCCAGAATGGCCGCGCCAACGGCGAGTTTGTTCACGGCGGAACCTCACGGGTTAAAAGGGCCGCGCGACTCTCGATGGTCGACATGACACGCGTCCAGCCGCGAGTGTTGCGCCGTTAGGGTTAACATCCCGTATACGCGTGAAATCGCAACAGCTTAAGCGCTGCGTTTTACCAAAGAGGCGGAAAACAAGGGCGCGCCGGAGGCGAGACGGATGAGTCCGGCTACGCACGCGGCTTAATGCTCATGAATTATCCGACGCATATTTCAGCATCCAGGCTGGCGAGAAATCGGACTTAAATATCCCGTCAAATATCCTTTGAAACACTTTTTCGTCCATGTCGGCGCGAGGATGAAACAGCCACCCGTTCACGCATTTTTGTATGGTTGTTACGGGCTTCTTTTCCGGCAACCTATACACAACAAAACTCGGAACTTTAATGAATTCATGCTCTCCTTGGTATAGTATACAGGCGTCGTCGTAGGCAACTGTTTCCTTGATTGAGCTTATCGATAACAGTAAGTGCATATTTTGGGGGCATGGGTTCGTCATAATAACAAACAAATGGGAGCCGTCGCTTTTAGGGCCAGACGGAATAAGAATCGTTCCTCTTTTGTAGGGTGCGTAATTCACTACGCCTGCTCAAATAGGCCGCAAACAATCCTATGTTTCTCAATTTCATTGGACAGCGCGTCGCCGTCTTTTTTATTTAGAAACTTAAATACCCTCTCGTGAGGTATCGGGGTTGACGAGCCGTGCGGGTTTTCCCATTCCTTGCAAGTTTCGTGCGTATAATCCCTGAGGGCATACCCTTTGAGCTCGCCGAATTTTTCCCAAAGATCGTTGAGGACGATAAGATCAGCCCTGCTGAACTCGTCTAGGCTCTCAATTGTCTGCGCGGCGTTCGCCAATCCAACATTATAGTTCGAACGGCCCGCGACGTATTTGCTCCACTCGTCAGATTCAAGACAGCCATTGATCAGATTCAAAGACACGGATGTCACGGGTCCGTGGTCCATTGATACGAGGCGGTCATAGAACATTGGCGCATCGTAGCGCGCCATAAACTCGCGCTCCGCGAGATAAAGTAATTTAGACAATTTCAATACATTGATTTGCCCGCCCTCCTTAAGGGCGAAGAAAGCAACCACTTGAGCGGCCTTGCGAACGTTATACCCGGCTAACATCGCTCACCCCAAAAATTGCCGCGCTCGGATTTTTCAACGAATCACATTATAGGTGTGCATATAGGGGATTTCCAGAGTTTTATGTTGACGACCGTCTTTTCCTAGTACAGCAACGGCTTGTGAATAGGATTCGGGGATTGCGAGGATATGATTCATTGGGCTCTTGCGTGTAACGAACTGATGGCGCAGCCAGGGGATTAGCCCTCGCCGCGGTCATTGGCCGCCTCCTCCGCCATCGCCGCGTTAAACGCCGCCACCGCCCGCGCCAGACGCGTCTCAAACGCCGGCGGCAGGAACAGCGTCACTTCCGCGCGGGGGTTTTTCTCTCCGTTCAGCATCTCGAAAATGTCGAACGCCAGGAAGCCGCCATAGGCCCGGCTGGCGTAAAATCCCAGCTGGGGCGGGCCGTCGAGGGTGAGGTTGAGCGGGCCGGTCAGGCGCATTTGTTACTCCTCTCACGCGGCTTCGCGCGCGGTCTCCAGTCGCATGGAAAGTTCGCCGTGCAGCACGGCGAGGTCGAAGGCGGAGAAGCGGGTCGGCGGCGCGCGGTCGCCGTCGCGGCGCGCGGCCCAGTCCGACAGCGCCCGCTCCAGCCGGTCGACGCGCAAGCGC
>JBAUVQ010000034.1:0-2406 GCA_049583305.1 Methylocystis sp. | reverse complement strand
GTCGTAATCGGTCAGCCGCGCCTCGGAGGGAGCGGAATCCGCGATTACGGGAGTGGGAGAAGGGCTCACGATTTTGAAGTTCCTCGATTGGCGCTCTGGCTTGTCGACATTTTAGCCCGAAATATTGCTGAAAGTTATCAAATGCGGCGCGAATGCGTCGCCAATGCTGGCAGCCGGCACAAGTGGCTCTATCGAGAATACATATTATAGTAGATAAACATCAAAGTGTGTAGCAGTCCAGCCTGTTCGCATGGATATGCGGAAATTGATCGGGCGGAACGTGAAGCGCATCAGACTCGAAAAGGGTCTGACGCAGGAGAAATTTGCGGAGCTGTCTGGCTTCACCCAGCAATATCTGAGCGGGTTGGAGCGCGGACGCCGAAATCCAACAATCGTTAGCCTGTATGAAATCGCTTTGGCGCTCGCGGTCGAACATGTCGCGCTTGTGGCCCCCGATGCCGAAGCGTTGACGGAAGAGGCTCGGCGTCTGGAGCCGGACGCGACCGCGACGAACTCGTCGCGGTCGAAGGAGCAGGAACGGAACTCGCCAAAAGTGGTACGGCAGCACGCAAAGCGGTAGCCGAAAAAACATGCAATGAGCAGCGCCATATGAAACCGGCATTCTTCCTGTTTCACTTCGTGATCCTACGGCTGAATCGCCAAACGAGCAGGTGCGGATGGGTGTGCACCCCCAACCAGCCACGCTGCGCGCACTGGCCCTTCAGTGCGACCATGCACTAACATTTCAGTTGAATCCGTAGCTGGAGGCCGATCAAATTTCCTAGTTTATAGGAATGCGCGCCTGCTGGACGCAGTCTCAGATCCAATAACGTTACGTAGAGAGATGCAATGAACATTCTTTCGGCATTTAGAGACTTCCCTTGGCCCCGGCTTTACGTGCATGGTTCGGTGCGACGCCGAGACAAGAAAGCATTTCTCGACCGGCTTTCCGAGACGACGCTCTTTCGACTCGCAGCTTTTAATGATCACGCGGACCTCGATCTAGACCCGTGTCTCTTCGACGCTCTTCCAGAGTCCAGCCTCGACAAAGGCTCGCTGCTCAAGGCGATCCAAACGGATTTCGACCACGATAGAAGGCGTCTGGTCAAACTTATCGACAGCTTGCCGGCGGACGAGCGGCCACCAATCTCGCCAAAATTTCGGCTCGATGAAAGTTTCGAGATGAAAGCCTACGCGCTTTCTTCCGATAAGGCGCGGAATGAAGACGCCGACTCTTCAACGGGGACCATGTTCATTTCCGCGGGACTAATCCTAGCTATCGAGGACTTGCTGCTGTCGGCGTTGACAACGCCCGATTATTTCAATTCGCCGGAGTTACACGACCCAAAAGATGAAAGTCGCGCCATATTGCCGATTCCGGTCCTGCGCGCCGAATGGAAGGACAAGCCCCCGACGAGGGGCTTCGGCTGGCTTGAGGACATTGCGGCAGGTCACTCGATATCAATCTTGAACTTGATGCCCCAAGCGCCCTGGCGCCTCGTTCAGTTCGAACTGCTTCGCGAGCTCTGCATTCACTGGGTGATGTTGCATGAATTCGCGCATTGGGCGCTCGGACATTTAGGGGCGCTGACTAGCGCCAATTCCAAAGCAAAAGCAAGTCTGGCGTTGTCAGACGCGGTGCTCGGCCTTTTAGACGCCGACCGCATGAAAATGCTGGCGGGTCTTGCGAAGTTCGTGTCTGCCTCGACCGCGCCGGGCCTCGGCGCGATTGACGGAACGACCGTAGGCCGATCAATCGAACTCAGCGCTGACCGATGGGCGATTCATTACCTCATTCGACTTCACGAAGCCGAGCGCGACCATCCTGACAATGTATTTAGTCGTCACCGGCGGGCGATGAGGGCGATCAGGCTACCTCGGGAATTTGATCCATCAACTGAGCTGGAAGAAAACAGGCGCGTACGCGCCTACATTACGGCGGCGGGGGCCGTGGCGCTGATCCTCTTTTCCAATGAGCGCGACGGATCGAAATCCGACGATTATCCGCCCGCAATTTCGCGTCTGATCAACATCTTGAACGCCGCCTTCGCCTCTTCGCCATTTGTGGACATTACAGCGGGAGGCGTCACCTTCGAGACAGCAATCGCCGATGAACCCGAATTCATCGCCTACATGCGAGATGCGTGGCTTCAGCCGCAAATAGACTTTAGATTTCTCAACAGGGCCTTGGGCGTGGAACCGTTCCTAGCCTTCGATGCCGAGACGGACGCCCCGCTCTATTCGGAGGTTCTTGAGGACATTCTGCGCCTCTTTGATCCGACCGCCGATATCGATTCCTTTGGAACAGAAGCTGGACAAGACTATTTCAAGCTGAAAGAGCCGACGGAAGCTGTCGAGACTGCCTGCTCGCCTTTCGCCCTGGTGACGAAGTTGCGCCTCTGATGG
>JBAUVQ010000033.1:0-10471 GCA_049583305.1 Methylocystis sp. | reverse complement strand
CCTCGCTGGTGACGCTGGCGGGCGTCGTGCTGATGGCGCCGCATTTCCTGCTTTCGGCGCTGGGTGGCCAACTCGCGGACAAATTCGACAAATCCACCGTCGCGAGACGCATCAAGTTCGTCGAGATCGGCGCGGCGGGCGTCGCGGTCGCCGGCTTTTGGACGAATTCCGTCGAACTGCTGTTTGTAGCGCTGTTTCTGTTCGGCGCGCTCGGCGCGCTATTCGCGCCGGTCAAATACGGAATCCTGCCCGATTGCCTGACGCGCGAGGAATTGCCCGCCGGCAACGCTCTTGTCGAGACCGCGACCTTTCTCGCCATTCTCGGCGGCACGATCACGGGCGGTCTGGCGATGGAAGGCGGCGGCGATCTCAAGACGCTGGCCGGCGGAATGATGGGCTTCGCGCTGGCCAGCTACGCGGCCGCCTGGTTTATTCCCGCCACGACGCGAGCGGCGCCGGAACTGCGCATTGATCCGAATATTATCCGCTCGACAGCTCTTCTGCTGCGCGAACTGTGGCGCGAAACGACATTGTGGCGTCTAGGCGTCGTCACCAGCATTTTTTGGCTCATCGGCGCCGTCGTGATGTCTTTGCTGCCCTCGCTGGTCACCCAAACGCTGCATGGTTCGGATCAAGTGGTGACTATTCATCTCGCGGTGTTCGCTGTCGCGATCGGCCTCGGCTCCGGCCTCGCGGCCTTCCTGCTGCACGGCAAGATCGTATTATTGCCCGCCGCCTTCGGGGCCGCGGTCGTCGCGCTCGTCTCGGTGGACCTCGGCCTCGGCCTCGCCTGGCGCGAGGCGACCACGGACGCCGCGCTGCTCGCGCCGGCGGCCTATTTCGCCCAGCCCGGCGCCTGGCGCGTCGCGATCGATCTCGCGGTGCTGTCGATGGCCGGCGGCCTGATCGTCGTGCCCGCCTTCGCCGCGCTCCAGGCTTTTTCGGCGCCGGCGGAGCGCGCGCGCATCGTCGCTGCGGTCAACGTGCTCAACGCCGCCTTCATGGTCGCGGGCGGACTGATCGTCGCCGCGCTGCAAGCGAAGGGCGTCGCGGTCTGGTCGCTGTTCCTCGGCGTCGGCGCGATTGGGCTCGTGGCGTCGATTTGGATCGTGAAGGCGGTGGTCGTCTCGCCCTTCCACGACATTTTGTCGATCTTTTTTCGCGCGGTTTACCGGCTCGAAGTGAAGGGCGCCGAGAATTTCGCGAAGGCGGGCGCCAATCCGATCATCGCGCTCAATCACGTCAGCTTTCTCGACGCCGCGCTGGCGCTGTCGATTTTGCCGATCGAGCCAATATTCGCGATCGACAGCACCATCGCCAGGGCCTGGTGGGTGAAACCCTTTTTAAAGCTCACCCGCGCGGTGCCGCTCGACCCGACGAAACCGATGGGCACACGCACGCTGGTCAACGCCGTTAGGGGCGGCGACAGTCTGGTGATTTTTCCCGAGGGGCGGCTGACCGTGACCGGCAGCCTGATGAAGGTCTACGACGGCTCCGGGCTGATCGCCGACAAAACCGGCGCGATGGTGGTTCCCGTCCGCATCGAGGGACCGGAAGCGACGATCTTTTCGCGTCTATCCAAGACACAGGTCCGCCGACGCTGGTTCCCGAAATTCACGCTGACCGTGCTTGAGCCGACGTTGCTTACCGTCGACGAGAAGCTGAAGGGCAAGGCGCGGCGACACGCCGCCGGCTCGGCGCTGTACCAGATCATGTCGGACCTCGTCTTCCGCACGACCAATTCCGACCGCACATTGTTCGAGGCGACGGTGGACGCCGCGCGCGAGCATGGCTTTTCGCGCGTCGCGCTGCAAGACCCGCTCAATGGCAAGCTGAGCTATCGCAAATTGCTGGTCGGCGCCCGCGTGCTGGCGGAAAAGCTCTCGCCCCTGGTCGCGCCCGGCGAAGCGGTCGGCCTGCTCGTGCCCAACGCCAATGGCGCGGGCGTCGCGCTGCTGGCGCTGTCGTCGGCGGGCTGCGTGCCGGCGATGCTGAACTTCACCGCCGGCGCGACCAATATTCTCGCCGGCCTCAAGGCCGCGCGGGTCGAGAGCGTCGTCACCTCGCGCGCCTTCATTGAAAAGGGACGACTGGAAAAGCTCGTCGCCGCGCTCGAAGTGGACGTGGAGTTGATCTATCTCGAGGATTTACGCGATAGCGTCACGACCTCGGACAAGCTGCGCGCTCTACTGAGGCACGGGCGCCCACTGGCTCGCCGCCATCCGACCGACACGGCGGCGATCCTGTTCACCTCGGGCTCCGAGGGAACGCCCAAGGGAGTCGCGCTGTCGCACAAGAACATGCTGACCAACGCCGCTCAAGCCGCCGCGCGCATCGATTTCGGACGCGACGACAAAGTGTTCAACGTGCTGCCGATCTTCCATTGCTTCGGCCTGACGGTCGGCTTCGTGCTCCCGCTGGTCTCGGGCGTGCCGATTTATCTTTACCCTTCGCCGCTGCATTATCGCATCGTCCCGGAACTGGTTTACGCCTCCAACGCCACGATATTGTTCGGCACCGACACTTTCCTCGCCGGCTATGCGCGCTCCGCCAACTCATACGATTTCCGCTCGATCCGCTATGTCGTCGCGGGCGCGGAGCCGGTCAAGGAAGCAACGCGCGCGACGTGGAGCGAGAAATTCGGCGTGCGCATTCTGGAAGGCTATGGCGTCACCGAGACCGCGCCGGTGCTGGCGTTGAACACGCCGATGTTCAACAAATTCGGCACGGTTGGGAGGCTGATGCCGGGCGTCGAAAGTCGGCTGGAGCCGGTCACGGGAATCGAGGACGGCGGCAGGCTGCACGTTCGCGGGCCGAATGTGATGCTCGGCTATCTTCGCGCCGAAAATCCGGGCGTGCTGGAGCCGCCCAAGGACGGCTGGCACGACACCGGCGATATTGTCGTGATCGACGATCAGGGTTTCGTGTCGATCAAGGGCCGCGCCAAGCGCTTCGCCAAGATCGGCGGCGAGATGGTCTCGCTCGCCGCCGTCGAGATGCTGGCCGCGGAAATCTGGCCGAAGTCGGCCAGCGCGGCGGCGACTGAAATCGACCCGCGCAAGGGCGAGCGCATCGTGCTGGTTACGCAGGAAGCTTCCGCGACCCGCGCCGATTTCCAGAACTTCGCCAAGGCCAAGGGCGCGGCCGATCTGATGATCCCGGCCGAGGTGATGATCGTGGAAAGCGTTCCCCTGCTCGGCTCGGGCAAGCTCGATTTCGCGGGCGTGACCAAAATAGTGCGCGAACGCGGCCGCTACATATTGCCGAACCCGCGCGTGCCGAATGGGCTGTTGGGGCGCATCAACGGCGACAGCGCGCAATCGGCGTGAGAGTGGATCAGACCGGCTGGCGTCTCGACAGACACCAGCCCTCGCCGTGCAGGCAGCAGCTTTCGTCCTCTGGGTGAGCATCCCGGCGCAGCGACTGGACTTCGTCATCGTCGCCGCGCGCGAAGGCGTCGGCGAGTCGAGCCTCGCCCGCCGGGTTTCGCCCCCCGATAGCCTCGATAAAGGCGACCGGCGTTGAAAACCTGGCGCGGAACGAGGTTGGACCTTTTCGCGTCGCCAGCAGCATTCTGCCCCGCGCGTCACGGGTGGTCATCGCGAACAACAGCCGCCCGGCGGGCTTCAGCGCATCGAGCCACGACGCGGGCGGAAAAGCCAGGCCGGCGCTGACAAGAATAACGTCGACGGGTTCGAGAACGGCCTTCACGCCGTCACCGGCGATGAGTTCGACTTGCGGCCAAGGCGCGAGCGCGGCCCGAGCCTTGGCGGCCAGGGCGGGGTCTATTTCGTAAGCCGTCACCTTGCCCGCGAAGCCGACCAGTTCCGCCAGGATCGCGCTGTAATAGCCAGTTCCCGCGCTGACATGCAGCGCCGTTTCGCCGCGGGAAACAGCGAGTTGATCGAACAGGGTCGCGTAAAGGCTGGGCTGGCCGTTGTTGACGCCCGCCGCCTCGTCGAGCGCGATCAAGACATCGTGGTAGACGTTCGACGGATCGGCGCTTTGCGTGAAGTGATAGCCCCACCCGTCGGAAATACGCCACGGTCCCGGTCCGACAAAGTCTTCGCGCGGGACCTTGGCGAAAGCGGCGAGGATATGCGGATTATCGGAGCCGGCGAGCCCGCAAATGCGCTCCGCGAACAGCTTGCGCGCGAGGGCGGCGCCTTCGGTCATGCGATCCCCGCGCTTTCCGCATCAAAACGGGAACGGCTTCGCGCCGCTCCCGGCACGTGTTTCCGGCGGAAGTCGGCGCGCCCCGCGCCGGCGAGGCTCTTCGCGTTTTTGTTAATGGTGAGAAGCGGTCTCCGCATGCGGCAGGGAAGTAGAGGGCGTCCCATCGAAGGAAAGCGGCCCGGAGATGGTGATGCGGAACGCCGGCGGATCAATCGGCTTGAACACGCGGCCCGAGATGCCCAAGGCGCTGCCGCCCGTATAACCCGGCAATAGCGCGAAATCCTGCCTGCCGAAATAATTGGCCTGATAGTCAATCATATCGGAACGGGAATTGGCGATGTTGAAGCCGTCCAGCATGATCTTCCACCCGTTCTGGAAACGGTAGCCGGCGCGGGCTTGCAGCGTGAAGGTGGCGTGGGATTCGATCGAGCCGTCTTCCGTCAGCGGACGCGCGCCGAAATAACGGCCGCTCAGCCTGCCGAACCAGCCGGTCTTCTCGCCAACCTCCACGCCTCCGGTGGCGACCCAGACCGGCGCCAGCATCAGGTAGTTGCCGGGTTTAAGTCCTGGCAGACCGAGCGGCCAAAGGCCACCGTCGCTGCCTGGGCCGCCCGAGAGGTAGCTCGCGAAATTCACCGCCTGGATCGTGTCGAAACCTCTGAAGCGCGCGTGCGTGCCGGTGACTTCGCCATCCAGGTGCATCCAGGGATTCACTTGATATGTGCCGGTCCATTCGAAGCCGTAGCGCCGGCCTGGACGGCCATAAGTGCTGGTGCCGGAATCCGCGTTGAACGTCTGTTCGGCGTCCAGATCCTGCCAGAAAAGGGTCAGGGTGGTGTCAAGACCCTCGATCGGCTTGGCGCGCACGCCGGTCTCGGCGCCGCGCGTTTTCGTCAGGAACGGGACGTTGGGGATATAGGAGTATTGGGTGCCGTCGGTCGCGAAATGATTGGTCGCGCCGCGGATGTCCTCGGCCCGAAGCCCCTCGCCAAAGTTGAGGAAAAACTCCGTGTTGTTGAAGGGGCCGAGCACGAGACCCGCCTTGGGGCTGGTGAACAGGCGGTCCAAGGTTCCGTTGTTCAAACTCCCAAGGTAAAACGGCGAGCCGCCGGGCGGGTATGAGCCCTGCGCCAGCAAGGGATTCATGATGTTGTTCACCGATCCGAACACGTAATCGAGCCGCAAGCCCTCGGTCGTGCGCAGCCACGGCTTCCAGAACTGGGTCGTGTCGGTCCAGGGCGAGATGTAGGATTCCTTTACCCAGTTGTCGGTGATGGAGTCATATTGCTGGCGCATGAACGAATCGCCATTGCCGTTGTGGATGAAGTCGTTGAGGGTTTGCAGGCCGACGCGGGTTTCAACGGGCACGGACTGGAAATTATATTTCCAGCCGTGCACGGCGTTGAGCCCGAATTGCTGACGATGGTCGAACTGGTGAGTCTGATCGCCAAGGCCAGTTCCCGTGCCGGCGAGAAGCCCGGTGACGGGATTGGCGAGTTGATAGGTGAAATCGTCGTAAAGGTTCGTGTCGTTGTGGATGAAGTAGGCTTCGATGCGCGACCAGTCGTTCTTATTGGTCTCGCTCCAGCGCGTCGACACGCTGTAGCGCGAGGCGTTGCCGCCGTCGGTCGGATCTTCCGTGCCCCAGCGCGACATCAGCCCGGCCGCGACATCGGCGTAGGGAATCTGGTCGGTCGCGAAATAATGGTTCGAATAGGCCATCGCGGTGACGGAGAGGCCATTCTCCTGCGTGCCCATGCTCCAGCGCGCGACGCCGTTGATCTTGCGCTCCTCGTCGGGCCGTTCCCACGGGCCGTTGTAGATATTGCCCTCGAGGGCCAGCAGCAATTCGCCGGCGCCGAGGCCCCACGATTTCGCGACCTTGGCGTCCGCATAGGCGAAGCTGCCGCCGGATAGATCGACGAGCCCCTCGCGCAGCTTGTCCACATATTGCATGTGGACCGAGCCCACCGACGAGAAAATGCTGCCATATTCGGCGTCATAGGGCCCCTTGCGGACCTCCATGTCGCTGAACAGTTCCGGCATCAGGAAATTGCCGTCGGCGTAGCCGTTGCTATGCACATGCGACATCTGGTTCATTGGCATGCCGTCGATCGTCAGGCCGATGTCGTAGCCGTGATCGAGAGCGAAGCCGCGCAGAAAATATTGCGCCGCCTTGCCGGAGCCGCTGTGCTGGGCGATGACCAGTCCGGGCACGATTTCCAGCGCTTCCTGCGGTTGCGCGTAGATCCGGTCGGTCACGTCCTTCTCGGTATAGGTTCTCAAGCTCGACGCTTCGCCGGGCTTTTGCGGCTGGGTCAGGGGCGCGTTGGCGGGCGCGGGCTTCGGCCGCTGGGCGACGACCGGCGCGGGCTTTGGCTTTGGCGCGGGGGCGGCGGACGCGGCGGCCGACGGAGTGGTGGCCTTCCTCCCGACCTCGATGGTCGGCAGGGTTTCCTGCGCGAACGCGATGGGTGCTCCGAGCGCCAGATAAAGGGCGGCGGCGCTGATCGAGCCGCGGCCAGCGGCGCGGGTGAAACGAATAGCTGTCATCGGTAGCTCTCCTGTCCGCCATCGCTTGGCGGCATGACGCCCCGCCCGCTTGCAGCGAGCATTGACGCATAAAATTCCATGAACGATTTGGGGTCGCGTCGGGCTGGCGCGACGGGGCGAAATCAGCCAAAAAGCGGCGGAGCTCGGGCGCGTTGAGCCTGCGCGGGCTGACGCGGATATCGCCATGGTGATTTGACAAACAGCGTGCGTGTCTCGGTCGACTCCGGAGGAGCGACCAGCGCCGGCGGCGCCAACGCGTCCAACCCGCCGCAAAACTTACAAAGGGCGCAATCCGTTCCCTGTTTGCCGTCAACCGGCGGAGCGCCTTCCCTAGGGTCTTGGCAATGTAGTCCCTGGCCGGTCGAGACGCCGAAAGAGGCGTGGGCGTGACCAATTCTCCCCTGCCCCGCGACAATAAGCGCGATGGCAAGCAAGACATTGGTCAGGAATCGACCCCAGGGACGCATTGGCTCCATTCCACCAAAACCGTGAAAAGGCTTCACGCGGCTATTATTCGCCAACGTGGTGAATCAAAGGTTAAGCGGCGATTCGCGAAGAAACAATTATTACTCGGGGGTTACGCTGCGATTCTTCGGCGCTGTGACGTTTTTGCCACACCCTATTCTACCCGCCTTATACGGCTAAACGCATTAAAATGAAGGCTCTACTAGGAAACCGCGGCTATTAACGCCAGAATGGCTTCAGCCGGCGAAGCCGTTTCTCGCTGGCCTTGGTCGCGAGATAACCCTGTTCTTGGGCTCGCGCCCGCCAGCCCCGCAGGAACCATACGGCGCGTAGCGTTTCCCGGCTGGCGTCCTCCGCCGCGATTTCGCCAAGCAATCGGGCGGCCGTCTCCCGGTCGTTCTCCTCGCCGAGTTGGTCCTGAATATTGGCGAGTTCGTTCAGATAGCGACGGGCCGCCTTCCGGCTAAACAGGCTCTCGAAGCACTCGGCCACATAGCGGACCTTCTTCAACGCTATGCGGGCCTGGTGCCGATGCTCCGGCTTCAGGTCGGCCACGTTCTCGCAGCGCTTCGCCGCATGTTTCTGCAGGCGGTTCAGCGACTTGACGGCGAAGTCGCGGGCGGAACCCTTCTCAGCCGACCAGCCGGCGCCTTCGCGCCACGTCCCACGTGAAATAAGCCCGCGCAGCTCGCGCATGAATTGCTGCGTCGCCGGCGCGGCGATCGCCGCGCGCGCCGCTTCCACCGCGCGCAGCCGGCGCAGCTCCACCGCGTCCAGCAGCGTGAAGAAATCGGGCTCCTCGCGTAGAAACTTCCGCGGCCCCCTCTCCAGCCCTTCCCGAAGCACGTGCCAATCCCGCGCGGCCCCGAGCGCGTCGGCGATTGCTTTCGCGCGAGCGGCCGCGGCGGTCAATTCGGGGTTCGATGGAGAAGCGCGCTTAAGCTCGCCAAGCACCGCGCGCAGCCGTCGCGAAGCGACACGCAGCTGATGCACGGCCTCCGCGTCGCCGGTCTCGCGCAGCGCGGGGATGTTTGCCGCTAGATGGTCGAGACACCCGCCGACGATGCGCGCCACCGCTGCGTCCAGCGAACCGTCCGCCGACAATGACAGGCGCGCCGCCTTCACGGAAACCAACGCCGGGCGCGATGAACCGAGGACTTCGCCATCACGGGCCACCAGCCGCAAAGCGCTGCCCGCGGCCGCGGCGCCGTCCGGGTCGGGGCATCCAAGCGGGCGATCCATTCACGCGACCCTTCACGCCGAAACGATACGCCTCTATTTGTGGGGCCAGCCGCATCCCAGGTCAAGCAGGACTCGGGCGGCGGCGGCGAAGCGACGGCTGAAATCGCGCGCCTTCGCCAGTCGGGGTCGCTGTGTGGTCGAAAGGCGGGAGAGAGCTTGGGTTCGCGCTCTTTTGCGTGAACACCGTCTCTGCGATGATGCGCCGCCGCGCGATTCTTTCGCCCTGTCTTACGGAGCCTCACGTCATGACCGACGACCCCAACGCCCTCCCCGACAAAATTCTCGTCGCGGCGAGCGGTAAAACCCAACAGGATCGCGCCTATCGCTATCTCTTGCTGCCGCTCGGCAATCGGCACGGACTGATTTCCGGCGCCACCGGCGGCGGCAAGACCGTTTCATTGCAGCGCCTCGCGGAAGGCTTCTCCAAGGCGGGCACGGCGGTGTTCCTCGCCGATGTGAAGGGCGATCTCGCCGGCCTGTCGCAGCCCGGCGACTCTCGTCCGGCCTTCGTCGCCCGCGCGAAGGATCTCGGCCTGAACTATGCGCCGGAAAAATTCCCGGTGGTGTTTTGGGACGTCTTTGGCGAGCAGGGACATCCGGTCCGCGCGACGATCGCCGAAATGGGGCCGCTGCTGCTCTCGCGCCTGCTCGATCTCAACGACACGCAGGAGGGCGTGCTCAACATCGTCTTCCGCATCGCCGATGAGCAAGGGCTGTTGCTTTACGATCTCAAGGATCTGCGCGCGGTCCTCGGCTATGTCGCGGACAACGCCTCGGATATTCAGACGAAATACGGCAATGTCGCGCCCGCCACCATTGGAGCGGTGCAGCGCCAGCTGCTCGTCATCGAAACGCAGGGCGGCGACAAGTTCTTCGGCGAGCCAGCGCTCGATCTGAAGGACTTTATCGCCAAGGACAACGACGGGCGCGGCTATATCAATATCCTCGCCGCCGACAAGCTCATGCGCGCGCCCCGCCTTTACGCGACTTTCTTGCTGTGGATGCTGACAGAACTCTTCGCGCATCTACCCGAAGTCGGCGATCTCGATACGCCCAAGCTCGTGTTTTTCTTCGACGAAGCGCATCTCCTGTTCACCGACGCGCCCAAGAATCTGCTAACGGCCATCGAGCAGGTCGTGCGCCTCATTCGCTCCAAGGGCGTCGGCGTCTATTTCGTCACGCAAAATCCGCTCGACGTGCCGGACACCGTGCTCGGCCAGCTCGGCAACCGTGTCCAGCACGCGCTGCGCGCCTTCACGCCGCGCGACCAGAAGGCGGTGCGGGCGGCGGCGGAGACGTTTCGCCAGAACAAGAATTTCGACACGGCCGAGGCGATCATGCAGCTCGGCGTCGGCGAGGCGCTGGTGTCGATGCTCGACGCCAAGGGAACGCCCGAAATGGTCGACCGCGCGCTGGTCGCGCCGCCGAACGCGCGGGTTGGAACGATCACGCCGGAAGAGCGCAAGGCGATTATCGAGAATAGTCCGCTCTACGGGCTTTACGACACGCCGATGGACCGGGAGTCGGCTTACGAGGTGCTGCAAAAGCGCGCCGGCGCGCGTATGGAGACGGTCGGGGCGAATCCGGCGACGACGACGCCCGCCGGCGGCGGCGTGGTTCCAAGCGCGCCGGTGGAAGCCTCGACGGACGGCGGCATCCTCGGCAGGATCGGCGGCGCCGTGGGCGGCCTGTTCACGCGCTCAAACCCCAAGCGCATGTCGGCCGGCGAACTCGCGGCGCGCGCGGCGCTGCAATCGGCGGCGCGCTCGATCGGCACGACGATCAGCCGGGAGGTGATCCGGAATATTTTTGGCGGCATGTCGCGCTAGGGACCGCCTTTGCGTTCGCGACATTTCCGCCGCGAGCGATGGCCAATGGCTCGATTTCAACCGGCGGCGGTCCCGGGGTGGGTTCGAGATTACTGCAAAAAGCGTTTTTTTTGTCGCGCCCTCTCGACTTGCTTGCAAAGCGCCAGTTCGGTCGCCGCGCCGAACCGCGCCAACACCTCGTCATAGGCCATGATCGCCTCCTTGCG
>JBAUVQ010000032.1:0-11267 GCA_049583305.1 Methylocystis sp. | reverse complement strand
ATATGTAGCAGGCATGCGCGCCCATCGCGTAGGAGGCGATCAGCGCGCCTTCGACCAGCGTATGCGGGTCGTTGCGCATGATCTCGCGATCCTTGCAGGTGCCGGGCTCGGATTCGTCGGCGTTGATAACGAGATAATGCGGCCGCGCCGGATCGATTTCCTTGGGCATGAAGGACCACTTCAAACCGGTGGAGAAGCCCGCTCCGCCGCGCCCGCGCAGCCCGGACGCCTTCACCTCCTCGATGATCTTGTCGCGCCCCTTGTCAAGCAGCGCCTTGGTGTTGTCCCACTGGCCGCGCTTCCGCGCGCCCGCCAGCGACCGGTCGCCAAGGCCGTAGAGATTGGTGAAGATGCGATCTGCGTCGGAGAGCATATTTCGTCCCGTCACTCTTGGATCTTGGTTACTTCGCGCCGTCGTACAGCGAGGTCAGGCTTGTCAACTTGCCTTCCGGCTCCGAGCCGCTGCGCCCCGTCTGCGAGCCGGTTTTCACCGGGCGGCCGGCGGCGAGATCGTCGAGCAGCTTTTCAAAATTCTCCGGCGTCAGATCTTCGTAGAAATCGTCGTTGATCTGCACCATCGGCGCGTTGCAGCAGGCGCCGAGACACTCGACTTCGAGCCAGGAGAATTTCCCGTCGGCCGTCACCTTGCGTTGAGGCCCGACTCGGCGCTCCAGCACCTTGATGATGTCGTCGGAGCCGCGCAGCATGCAGGGCGTCGTGCCGCACAGCTGCACGTAATATTTCCCCACCGGCTCGAGATTGAACATCGAGTAGAAAGTCGCGATCTCCAGCACGCGGATATAAGGCATGCCCAGCGTTTCGCCGACCTTCTCGATCGCCGCGCGCGGCAACCAGTAGTCGTTTTGCTTTTGCGCCTGCCACAACGCGGGAACCACGGCGGAAGCCTGGCGGCCGTCCGGATATTTGGCGATCTGCTTTTCCAGCCACGCCTTGTT
The DNA here is from genome assembly GCA_049583305.1 of Methylocystis sp. Lineage (GTDB taxonomy): Bacteria > Pseudomonadota > Alphaproteobacteria > Rhizobiales > Beijerinckiaceae > Methylocystis. The sequence goes on along the minus strand of JBAUVQ010000032.1, from coordinate 10,311 downwards.
TTGCGGCGTGAATTCGAAGCTCTCGGGCTGTGTTTCGGCGAGACGACGGACGGACATTAGCGATCGACCTCCCCGAACACGATATCGAGCGACCCCAAAATCGCCGAAACGTCGGCGAGCATATGGTCGCGGCACAAAAAGTCCATGGCTTGCAGATGCGCGAAGCCGGGCGCGCGGATCTTGCAGCGATAGGGCTTATCGGTGCCGTCCGAAACTAGATACACGCCAAATTCGCCCTTGGGGGCCTCCACGGCGGCGTAAACCTCGCCGGCAGGAACCTTGAAGCCTTCGGTGAAGAGCTTGAAGTGATGAATCAGCGCCTCCATCGAGCGCTTCATCTCGCCGCGCGAGGGCGGCGAAATCTTGGTGTTGACCACGGACACGGGGCCACGATTCTCCTGCATGAGCAGCTTGTTCACGCATTGACGCATGATCGAGGTCGACTGACGCATCTCCTCCATGCGAATGACCGCGCGATCGTAGCAGTCGCCGTTCTTGCCGACGGGGATGTCGAATTCCATCTCCTCGTAACACTCGTAAGGCTGCGCCTTGCGCAAATCCCAGGCGGCGCCGGAGCCGCGCACCATCACGCCGGAAAACCCGAACTTCCAGGCGTCCTCCAGCGAGATGACGCCGATGTTGACATTGCGCTGCTTGAAAATGCGGTTCTCGATGAACAACGCCTCGAGATCGTCGAGCACCTTCAGGAAGGGATCGCAAAAGGCGCCGATGTCCTCGATCAATTTGTCGGGCAGTTCGCGAGCGACGCCGCCCGGACGAAAATAATTGGCGTGCATGCGCGCGCCGCTGGCGCGCTCGTAGAACACCATCAGCTTTTCGCGTTCCTCATAGCCCCAGAGCGGCGGCGTCAAGGCGCCCACGTCCATGGCCTGAGCGGTGACGTTGAGCAGATGCGACAGCAGTCGGCCAATTTCCGAATAGAGCACGCGAATGAGTTGGCCGCGCCGCGGAACCTCGACTCCGAGCAAGCGCTCGATGGCGAGGCAAAAGGCGTGCTCCTGATTCATCGGCGCGCAATAGTCGAGCCGATCGAAATAAGGCACGTTCTGCAGATAGGTGCGCGCCTCCATCAGCTTTTCCGTGCCGCGGTGCAGGAAGCCGACATGCGGATCGACGCGCTCGACGACTTCGCCGTCGAGTTCGAGAATGAGGCGCAACACGCCGTGCGCCGCGGGATGCTGCGGGCCGAAGTTAATGGAGAAATTGCGTAAGGGTTGATCCGTCATCGCAGCCGTCTTGCCTTTTTAGAGCTTCAATTCGACGCCGGCCTTTTGCAACTCGGCCTTCGCTCGTTCCAGCGCTCCTGGCAGCACATATTGCTGCATCATCGCTATTGCCCCTTCGCCTTCTCGTCGCCGGGCAGGTCGTATTGCACGCCCTCCCAAGGCGAGAGGAAATCGAACTGGCGATATTCCTGCGTCAGACGAACGGGGTCGTAGACCACGCGCTTCAGTTCGTCGTCATAGCGAACCTCGACGAAGCCGGTCATCGGGAAATCCTTGCGCAGCGGATGCCCGTCGAAACCGTAATCGGTCATGATGCGGCGCAGGTCGGGATGGCCCGAGAACATCACGCCGAAGAGATCGTATGTCTCGCGCTCGAACCAATCGGCGCCAGGGAAAAGCGGGGTCAGCGAGGCGACCGGCGTCACCTCGTCCGTTTGAGTCTTCAGGCGCACGCGAAGATTATGCTTGGGACTCTGCAGATGCGCGACGACATCGAAGCGCTGTTCGCGCCCGGGATAATCCGCCGCCGTGACGTCGATGATGTTGACGAAAAGGTAATCCGGCTCGTCGCGCAGCATTTTAACGGCGTCGAACCAATGCTCGCGGGCGACCGTCAGCGTCAGCTCGCCAAAGGCGACCTTGGCGCCTGTCACGGCGCCCGCCGAAGCGGCGGCGATCTTCGCGCCGAGCTCTTGGAGTCGATCAACCATTCGCATTACCCCTCGCGACCAACCCGTCGAGCCACCCCGAACCGGTTTAATCCGCTCTCTATCGCCCCAGCCCCTAGCGCTCGATCGTGCCGGTGCGTCGGATTTTCTTTTGCAGCAGCAATACGCCGTAGACCAAGGCCTCGGCCGACGGCGGACAGCCCGGCACATAGATGTCGACCGGGATGATCCGATCGCAGCCGCGCACCACCGAATAGGAATAGTGGTAGTAGCCGCCGCCATTGGCGCAGGAGCCCATCGAGATCACGTAGCGCGGCTCCGGCATCTGGTCGTAGACCTTGCGCAGCGCGGGCGCCATTTTATTGGTGAGCGTGCCCGCGATGATGATGACGTCGGATTGGCGCGGGCTGGCGCGCGGCGCGAAACCGAACCGCTCCAGATCGTAGCGCGGCATCGCCGCCTGAATCATCTCGACCGCGCAGCAAGCGAGGCCGAATGTCATCCACATCAGCGAGCCGGTGCGCGCCCAGGTGATGATCTCATCCGTCGCGGTGACCAAAAAGCCCTTGTCGGCCAGTTCGTCGTTGAGATTGACGAAAAACGGGTCGGTCGATCCCACCGGCTTGCCGGTGCGCGGATCGATGAGGCCCGTTGCCTGGGGAGCTATGAGCGTCGAACCCTGATTGCCGATCAATCCCATTCAAGCGCTCCTTTGCGCCATTCGTAGACGAAGCCGATGGTCAGAACGCCGAGGAACACCATCATCGACCAAAAGCCGAAGGCGCCGGCGACCTTGAAGGCCACCGCCCAGGGAAACAGAAAGGCGACTTCGAGGTCGAACACGATGAACAGCAGCGAAACCAGATAGAAGCGCACGTCGAATTTCATGCGCGCGTCGTTGAACGGATTGAACCCGCACTCGTAGGCCGAGAGCTTTTCCGGGTCCGGGGCCTTGAAGGCCAGCAGGAACGGCGCGACCAGCAGGGCGCCGGCGATAATCGCCGAGAGCGCCGCGAAGATCACCAGCGGCAGATATTGTTCGAGCAGGAGCGGCATTTCGCGGGTCCAATAGATTTGGGGCGCATCCGACGGATTTGCGCGGCGCCGAAGACCGGAGCGCGCAAGAGCCTGAAACAGGCGCCCCCCGACCGGCTGACCGTGCGTTCCGTAACAAAGCGTTCCCGCCAACGCAAGAGACAAGCGCGGCTTTCTCGTCACAAATGACGCAACCGCGGCAAAGACTGGGCTTGCGCCGCAAAATTCGGCGCCCGCCCTCAGTCGGCGAGCGCCGACACTCTCGCCGCGGCTCGCATTTCGTCCAGGCGACGCGCGCGGCGCGCCATCGCCTCGGCGTCCGAGCCCCAGACCCGCATCTGATGATCCTCGTCGACATCAGCCGCCGCGAAACCGGCATCCGCGTCGATTTCACGCAGCGCGACCGCGAGTGCGACGACGCAGGAGCCGGTCAGCGTCGTTATCGCGTGCAGCGCGGCAAGGCGGAACGGCGACGCGGCGTCCGCGTCGATATAGCCTTGAATCCGCGCCGCGATCCCCGCCAGCGCCTCGGGCGGCTGCGGGTGGAAGGTCACGCCCTCGCACAAAATGAGGCGCGCGGCGCATTTTTCGCGCGCGAATCGCAGCAATGGGTCCCAGGCCTCGGCCTGGGCGCGGACGAGACTGTCAGGGCCGTCGGCGCGGTAGCAAATCAAGTCCGAGCCGGCGTATTTGGCCACATCCGCCGCGACCTCGGCCATGTTTGGCGTAACGCCGTCGATGGCGGAATTGGCCAGCCGGGTCAAGGGCATGGCGTTGGGGTCCAGGAACTCCCCCTGCGCGTCCCACTCGGCCGCCAGCGCTTGCGCCAGGGCCAGCGTCGGCAAGACCAGTGCGCCCCGCGCCGGCGTGCGAACCGGCTTGCCGTCGAGCAAGACCGCGAAGCCTTCGGCGACGGGCGACGCTTCCGCCTGCGTATAAAAGCGCTTCGGCAGCTTCGGCCGCCCGCCCCGCGCCGCCGAACGCATCGGATCGCGCTCGCCGCCAGAGATAAAGAGCGCGGAGGCGAGATCGTCATTATCGGTGGACATGCGAAACCTCCCCCTACTCCTCCGGCGCGTCCTCGATCGGATCGTATTGCTTCTCGTCGAAGCCGAAAAAATCCCATGTCGCGCGCATATGCGGCGGCAGCGGGGCGGTCACGTCGATGATCCCGCCCCGGGGATGCGGCAGGATCAGCCGGCGCGCCAAAAGATGCAGCTTTCGCTCGACGCCGTCCGGAATCGCCCGCAGCGGATCGCGACGGCGCACCTCGTCCTCCGGACGATGGCCATATTTCGGGTCGCCGACGATCGGATGACCGATCGCCTCGGCATGGGCGCGCAGCTGATGGGTGCGGCCGGTCAACGGCTTCATCGACAGCCAGGCGCAGCGCGGGGCGGCCTTGTCGACCACGGCGTAATAGGTCAGCGAATGCCGCGCCTCGGCCTCGCCGTGGCGGGCCACGCGCATTTTTTCAAGATCCCGCGTCGAGCCGGCGCCGGGCTTCCGCGCCACGCGCTCGTCGCCCATGCCCGAACCCTTGGCGAGATAAAGCGAAATCCGCCCCTGCGACAGCTTTGGCGCGCCCTCGACCAGCGCCCAATAGATTTTGCGCGCCTGCCGGGAGCGAAAGGCCTCGCCAAGCTCCGCGGCGGCGCGGCGGTTCTTGGCGACCAGCAGCACGCCCGACGTGTCGCGGTCGAGCCGGTGCACGAGAACCGGGCGGCGGTCGCCCTCGGCCAGGGACGCCAGCATCCCGTCGATATGCCGCGTCGTGCCCGAGCCGCCCTGCACCGCCAGGCCAAAAGGCTTGTTGAGGACCATCACGTCCTTGTCCTCGAACAAGACCATCTGGGCGATGTCGCGGGCGTCGTCGGGATTGGCGCTCCGGATCGCCGGCGCGGGCTGAGCGTCCAGTTTGAGCGGGGGAATGCGAATGGTCTGTCCCTGCTCCAGCCGGGTCGAGGTCTCGACCTTCTTGCCGTCGACGCGGATTTCGCCCTTGCGGCAGATTTTCGCCAGATGCGACAGCGTAAGCGCGGGAAAGCGCCGCTTGAACCAGCGGTCGAGCCGCATGCCCGCCTCGTCCTCGGTGACGAGCGCCGCCGAGACGCCGCCCTGCTTTTGCGCGGTCTCGCTCATGACGAAGCTCTCGCGAGGCGAGGTTTACGGGCAAGCAAGGGCGCCGCCAGGGCGGGCGCCGGAAAATTCCGAGGCAATGAGCGCATTGGCGCTTGTAACAAAGACGCGCGCCCGCGTCATCAGCCGCGAAAGCCCGCCTCTAGTCTCGCTTGTCGGTCAGGGTTCGCAGAAAGGCGACCAGCGCGTCGACATCGCGCTCCGACAGGCGCGGCCGCTGGCCGAGGCGGCGGTCGTAGGGCACTTCCTTCACATTGACATTGTCGTGGTATTTTTCCGGCAGATCGTTGAATTTCACCACGCTTCCGTCCGGACCCTTCGGATACCAGCGCTCCGGATTGGTGTCGCGCGTCGCGTAAAAGGCCACCGCGTCGCGCAATGTGGCCAGGACGCCATTGTGCAGGTAAGGCGCGGTCAGCTCGACGTTGCGCAGGGTGGGAACCTTGAAGGCGCCGCAGACGCTCTCGATGTCGAACCCCTTGGGGGCGACATCCGCAAGCCCCTCGCGCCGGCATAGCCCCAGATCGAACTGGTCGGGCTTGGCGTTGGCCGGAATCGCCGCGTTGCGCGGCGCGCCGAGCGTGTCGTAAGTGAAATCCGTGAACAGCCAGTCCCTGGGATCGCGCGAGCTTGGCTCGCCGGCGTGACAGGCGATGCAATTGCCCTTCCTTGGATCCTTGAACAGCGCGAAGCCCCTGGCCTCCAGCGGCGAAAACCGCGCCTTCCCGCGCAAAACCGCGTCGAAGGTCGAGGCGAAGGGATGAAAGACCTCGGTCTTCTCATAGGCCGCGACGGCTTGCATCAGCTTGCCGAAAGCGGCGTCGGGATCGTCGAAAATACCCTTGCCGAAAACGTCGCGCGCGAGATCGGCGTAAGCGCCCTCGCGCACCTTTTGCACGACGGCCGCCTTGGACGGATTGTTCATCTCGACCGGATTGAGCAAGGGCCCGCCGGCCTGCGCGACGAGATCGAGCGCCCGGCCGTCCCGGAACTGGCCGCCCACCGCCTCTTTCTCGATCTTGCCGGTCTCCTTGTCCTTCTTGTCCTGGAAGGAGAAAGGCGGGCTGAAGGAAGCATAGGCCAGCGACGGCGGCTTGCGGACGCCGAACGAGCCCGCCGGCGCTCCCCGCGCCACGCCCGCTATCGTCGATCCATTCAGACCGGAAAAAGCCTTGGCGGGATCATGGCAGGAGGCGCAGGCGACGCCGCGCGGCTCCGACAGCGACGCATCGACAAAGACGCGAGCGCCAAGCTGCTCCAGCGGCGTGAGCGTCTCCGCCCCTCGCGCGGCGGCGGACAGGAGCAGCGCGAGCGCGCAAGCTCCCGCGGCGCGATGAGCGGAACGCCGCGCGAAGCGAACAATCGACGTCGCGAAATTCATCGGCGCCCTGATCCCACGATGGCCGGCCAAACAGACCCAACCTATAGGAAAACGGACGCATCACCGTCAATTTCAATGATTTGGAGGATTTCCAGAGAGCTCCAATCGGCCGCGCGCGGAAGTGAGCCCGGGATGATGTCGAGGCGAGAACGAAGAAAGAACTTGGCGAGCGGAACAAAACATGCACAATGGCGATAGCGCGGCATTTCCAACTTAAACCGCGCGCCGCCGTTGCGTCGGCCGGTTAACCCGTGTCAGAAGGAATTTCGCCGTGAGTCAAGCCAATCTCCGCCTCGTGGAAGGATCGTCCGTGGACAAAACCAAGGCGCTCGACGCCGCCCTGTCGCAGATTGAACGCGCCTTCGGCAAGGGCTCGATCATGCGGCTCGGCAAGAACCAGAAGGCCGTCGAGATCGAGACCGTCTCGACCGGCTCGCTCGGACTCGACATCGCGCTCGGAGTCGGCGGCCTGCCGCGCGGACGGGTCGTCGAGATTTACGGCCCGGAATCCTCCGGCAAGACCACGCTGACGCTGCATGTCATCGCCGAGGCCCAGAAAGCCGGCGGCGTCTGCGCCTTCGTCGACGCGGAACACGCGCTCGACCCCATTTACGCCCGCAAGCTCGGCGTGCAGCTCGACGATCTGCTGATTTCCCAGCCCGACACCGGCGAACAGGCGCTGGAGATCACCGACACGCTGGTGCGCTCGGGCGCCGTCGACGTGCTGGTGATCGATTCGGTGGCGGCGCTGACGCCGCGCGCGGAAATCGAGGGCGAAATGGGCGATGTGCAGCCCGGCCTGCAGGCGCGGCTGATGAGCCAGGCGCTGCGCAAGCTGACCGCCTCGATCTCCCGCTCCAACACGCTGGTCATCTTTATCAACCAGATCCGCATGAAGATTGGCGTGATGTATGGCTCGCCGGAAACGACCACCGGCGGCAACGCGCTCAAATTCTATGCCTCGGTCCGCCTCGACATCCGCCGCATCGGCGCGATCAAGGACCGCGAGGAGGTGACCGGCAACCAGACCCGGGTCAAGGTCGTCAAGAACAAGGTCGCGCCGCCGTTCAAGCAGGTCGAATTCGACATCATGTATGGCGAAGGCATCTCCAAGCTCGGCGAACTGATTGATCTTGGCGTCAAGGCCGGCGTCGTGGAAAAATCCGGCTCCTGGTTCTCCTACGACAGCCAAAGGCTCGGCCAGGGCCGCGAAAACGCCAAAAGCTACCTGAAAGCGAACCCCGAGGCGGCGGCCCGCATCGAACAGGCGATCCGCGAGAACGCCGGGATTATCGCCGAGCGTATTCTCGACGTCGCCGGCGACGAGGACGGCGCGGGGGGCGAAGCTTAGGAGGCCGCCCGCGCTCCGCGAAGGGAGCCACGTCCTTTCTGGCGACCGGCGCGGCCCCTCGGGCCGCGCCAGCAAAGCGATTAACGCGCGTCAATAGGCTTCCCCGGTCCGGCCCGCCCGCGCCATGTGCAACGCCGTCGCTTCCCCGAGCCCTTTCCCCCATTGCCCAAATCTCGCCTAACTGGCATATCGCAACGAGATGGCGACGGGCGGCGCGCGCGAGGGCGTCGCCCGAAGCCAGAACCGCGACGCGTAAAGCGTCAAGAGCCATAGCGAGCCAGCAAGATCATGAGCGGCGTCAATCAAATCCGGACGGCTTTTCTCGACTACTTCGCTCGCCACGATCATGAGCTCGTCCCTTCGTCCTCGCTCGTCCCGCACAACGACCCGACGCTGATGTTCACCAACGCGGGCATGGTGCAATTCAAGAACGCCTTCACCGGCGTCGAGAAGCGGCGGCGCACGCGCGCGACTTCCTCGCAAAAATGCGTCCGCGCCGGCGGCAAGCACAATGATCTCGACAATGTCGGCTACACCGCGCGGCACCACACTTTTTTCGAGATGCTCGGCAATTTCTCCTTTGGCGACTATTTCAAGGAGGACGCCATCGAACTCGCGTGGAATTTGATCACCCGCGAATTCCAGCTGCCGACCGACCGCCTGCTTGTGACCGTCTATCACGACGACGACACGGCCTTCGATTTGTGGAAGAAGATCGCCGGCTTTCCCGAACAACGCATCATCCGCATCAACAGTTCCGACAATTTTTGGAGCATGGGCGACCTTGGCCCCTGCGGCCCCTGCTCGGAAATCTTCTACGACCAGGGGGACGCGCTGGCGGGCGGTCCGCCCGGCGGTCCGGAACAAGACGGCGACCGCTTTCTGGAGTTCTGGAATCTCGTCTTCATGCAATATGAGCAGGTCGCGCCCGGCGAACGCGTTCCGCTGCCGCGCCCGTCGATCGACACCGGCATGGGACTGGAACGCATCGCGGCGCTGCTGCAGGGCGTGACCTCCAATTACGAGACCGATCTTTTTCGCGCTTTGACCGGAGCCGTCGCCGATCTGACCAATGTCAGCGCAAGCGGCCCGCAGGCGGCGAGCCACCGGGTCATCGCCGATCATCTGCGCGCCTGCTCCTTCCTGATCGCCGACGGCGTGACGCCCTCCAACGAGGGGCGCGGCTATGTACTGCGCCGGATCATGCGCCGCGCGATGCGCCACGCGCAATTGCTGGGCGCGGCCGATCCGTTGATGTGGCGTCTCGTTCCGACGCTGGTGGCGCAAATGGGCTCCGCCTATCCCGAATTGCACCGCGCCGAAGCCCTGATCGGCGACACGCTGCTAACCGAGGAAACGCGCTTCCGCGTCACGCTGGCGCGCGGCCTCGCGATCCTCGACGAGGAGACCGCGGGCCTTTCCGCCGGCGCCCGGCTTTCCGGCGAGACCGCCTTCAAGCTCTATGACACTTTCGGCTTCCCGCTCGATCTGACCGAGGACGCGTTGCGCCCCCGCGGCATTGGCGTCGACAAGCAGGTTTTCGACGCGGCCATGGAGCGCCAGCGCGCCGAGGCGCGCAAGGCCTGGGCAGGCAGCGGCGAGACGGCGACCGAAGCCGTCTGGTATGCGCTGAAGGAGCGCGTCGGCGCGACGGAGTTTTTGGGCTACGACGCCGAAAGCAGCGAAGGCGTGGTGACCGGACTGATCCGCGACGGCGTGCAAACGGACTGGCTGAAGACCGGCGAGCGCGGCGCGGTGATCGTTAATCAGACGCCGTTTTATGGCGAGTCCGGCGGCCAGGTCGGCGACACGGGCGAGCTGCGCGCGAAAGGCGCCCGTTTTCGCGTCGAAACCACGCAAAAGAAACTTGGCGACATCATCGTGCACGAAGGCGTGGTCGAGGAAGGCGAAATCGCCCTCGGGCAGACGCTGGAGCTCGACGTGGATCATGCGCGCCGCCGCGCGACGCGCGCGAACCACTCGGCCACCCACATATTGCACGAAGCGCTGCGGCGGGTCGTTGGCGATCACGTCCAGCAAAAGGGCTCGTTGGTCACGCCCGATCGCCTGCGTTTCGACTTTACGCATCCCAAGCCGATGACCGATGAAGAACTCGCCGAGGTCGAACGCCTCGGCAATGAAATCGTGCAAGGCAACGCGGCGGTCGAAACGCGCCTGATGGCCCAGGACGAGGCGATCGCCACAGGCGCCCGCGCGCTCTTCGGCGAGAAATACGGCGACGAGGTCCGCGTGGTTGCGATGGGCCATGCCAAGGCGCCGGGCGCGCGCGCCTTTTCGGTTGAGCTTTGCGGCGGCACGCATGTCGGACGGACCGGCGACATCGGACTGATCAGCATCGTCTCCGAGAGCGCGGTGGCCTCCGGCGTGCGCCGCATCGAGGCCCGCACGGCCGAGGGCGCGCGAAGCCAGCTCGTCGCCCAATCGCGCGCGCTGCGCGAAATCGCGGCGCTGATCCGCGCCCCGCTGGAT
>JBAUVQ010000031.1:0-12948 GCA_049583305.1 Methylocystis sp. | reverse complement strand
GCTTGGCGCCGGCGGCCCGCCGGGGAGCGGGGCCAGGCGCGGGATCCGGCGTCGCGACCCGCGCCCCAGCTTGCCGGTTTCGCGCGAGCGCGCCTTCGAGTTCCGCGCCCAAGGCGTCCAATTGCTCGGGGGTTTTCTTCTTCGTCGACTTTTCGGTCGGCGCCATGGGCCGATAGTTCAGCGTATCGGGCGCCGGCCGCGAACGCACCACGAAATCGGCGGCGGGCGGCGGAGCGTGGCGTAAATTTAGGGAGTCCATCGCCCCGCCAACCATCGACCCGGGAGAATTCGCCTCCTGAGAGGCGGCGGGGAGACAAAGGACCGCCAACATGCCCGCCAAGACGACCGCCAAGCCGATGCGGCGGCGCCCTCGGGTCGTCCCCACTGTGTCACATTGCCGCGTTATCCCGCGCGCGCGAGGGGCCGCGTTGAGATTCAGGCGCTGGAGCATTCGCATCCGGACAATTGATTGGCCCATGACGGCGTGCGTCGCTAGATACATAATGCTAGTCTATCAGACTCTGGCGCGCCTCGCCACTGGCCGCGCCTCCATGACGGACTAAGGAAAGAACTGGACCGAAGATGACCGCCGATCACACCAAGGAAACGGCGCCCGGGCGGACCGCGGAGCGGGCGGCGAAAGCCGCGCCCACGCCCCCCAAAGACAAAATGAGCAATAAACGCAACGGCAAGGGCAAGAGCCACCACGGCAAGAGCGACCAAAGGCCGATACCCGCGTCGGGAGCGTCGATCGCTCCGGTCCCGCCCGCGAAGAAAGTCCTGGTCTCCGCGCCCGTCCGGGTCGACGAAACGCCCGCGCCGCGAGCCCCGGCCGCCGCGAAGCCAACGCCCAGCGCCGCGCCAACCCAGGCGTTGGCCGTTGTTCGGAAGCCGCCGCGGGCATCCGATCGCGCGGAGGCGGCGGGTCGATCCGGCGATGTCGAGCCCGCCCCCGCCGGAGAATTCGATACGGTCGCCGAGAATATGGCCAAGCTCGTCGATCAGGGACGCCGCGTCATGGCGGCGGCCATGAGCGCTCCCGACATGGCCGAGACCCGCAGCGAACTAGCGGTGAATGTCGCCGACGCCACCAAGACGCTGGGCGTCGTCGCCGAATATTGGATGACGCAGCCCGAACGCGCCGCGAGGGCGCAGGCCGATCTGTTCAGCGGCCTCACCGACATCTGGAGTCAGACGCTGCATCGCTTCTCCGGCGAGGAAGCGGCGCCCATCGTCCCGCCCGACCCTTCCGACAAGCGTTTCTCCTCGCCGGATTGGAGCAATAATCCGTTTTTCGATTGCCTGCGGCAGTCCTACACGCTGGCCACGCACTGGGCCAACGAGATGGTCGAGCACACCGAGGGCCTCGACCCGCAGACGAAAGCCAAGGCGGCTTTTTATACGCGGCTGATTTCCAGCGCGATGTCTCCGTCCAATTTCGTGGCGACCAATCCCGAATTGCTGCGCGCGACATTGGAGGCGCGCGGCGGCAATCTGGTGCGCGGCCTGGAAATGCTGGCGGAGGATCTCGCGGCGGGAGGCGGGACGCTGAAAATCCGCCAAACCGACCAGAGCAAATTCCAGCTTGGCGTCGACATGGCGACGACCCCGGGCAAGGTGATCCTGCGCAACGAGGTCATGGAACTGATCCAATATGCTCCAACAACGCAGGAAGTATACGCGCGTCCGCTGTTGATCGTTCCGCCGTGGATCAACAAGTTTTACGTGCTCGACCTCAATCGCGAAAAAAGCTTCGTGCGCTGGGCGACGGCGCAGGGGCTCACGGTGTTCATCGTCTCCTGGGTCAATCCCGACGAGACCAAGGCGGACTTCGGTTTCGAAGCTTACATGCAACAGGGCGTTCTCGCCGCGCTCGACGCGGTCGAAAGCGCCACCGGCGAAAGCAAAGTCGCGGCGGCGGGCTATTGCGTCGGCGGCACGCTGCTCGCCGCGACCTTGGCCTATATGGCCGCGAAGGGCGACAAGCGCATCGAGAGCGTGACTTTCTTCGCGACGCAGGTCGATTTCTCCGAGGCCGGCGACATGCAGATTTTCGTCGACGAGGCGAAACTGGCGGCGCTCGAGGACGCGATGGCCAAGACCGGCTATCTCGATGGCGTAAAAATGGCTAACACTTTCAATATGTTGCGCCCAAACGAGCTGGTCTGGAACTATATCGTCAACAATTACGTGAAGGGCGTCGATCCGGCGGCGTTCGATCTTCTGGCCTGGAACGCGGACAGCACCCGCATACCCCGCGCCAACCATTCCTTCTACCTGCGCAACTGCTATCTCGAGAACAATCTCACGCGCGGCGAGATGGTCATCGACGGCGTGAAGCTCGATCTGAAGAAGGTGACCATTCCAATCTATGAAATCGCCGCCAAGGAGGACCATATCGCGCCGGCGCGCTCGGTGTTCATCGGCGCGAAATATTTCGGCGGCCCGGTGAAATATGTGCTCGGCGGCGCCGGCCATATCGCGGGCATCGTCAATCCGCCGGAGAAGGACAAGTACCAATATTGGATGGGCGGCCCGCCCGTCGGCTCCTACGACGAATGGGTCAAGTCGGCGAAGGAGTTCAAGGGCTCGTGGTGGCCCGACTGGATCGCCTGGTTGACCCAGCAGGCGCCCAAAAAGGTCCCCGCGCGGGCGCCGGGCGGCGGCAAGCTGAAGCCTGTCGGCGACGCGCCGGGGGAATATGTCAAGGTGAAGGCCTGACGCGCTCCCCCAGGCGAGGAGGAGCGCGCCATTTTCATTCGGCTGGCGGCGTCTCGGCGGCGGGCCCGGCGGGAACAGGTAGCGCCGGCTTAAGCTTTCGCGCCGCCCGCGATTTCTCGACCATGACCCACCACGGGTCGCCGACATGCAGATGATGACGCAGCGGCGTCTTGATGATCGCCAGCACCAGTCCGATGCTGAACAGGCACCACACCGCCGGCCATTCGTTGATATTGTTGGTCGTCAGCGCCGCGACGAAGGGCCCGGCGACATATGAGAACAACGTGAAGCGCCAGCTGCCGATCAGCGCCGGCAGCAGGAAGGCGGTCAGCGGATAGGAAAGGAAGCCGCGCCCGAGCCAGGCGTTGTCGGCCATGCTGTTGCCGATGCCATTGGTCGGCACCAGCCAGGCGAGATGCCATTCGCCGCGCACGGTGCACAGGAACTCCCCGCACAGCGGACGTCCGACCTGGCAATGGCCCGCCCAGTTGAAGGGATAGAGCTGAACCAGCATCGTGATCGCGCCGACGAAACAGGCGGCGTAGGTGATTGGCGCGACCTTGCGCGCGGCGTCCTTGGGCATGAAGTACAGCGCCACCGAATTGATGAAGAAGGGCTGGAAGGCTATGTGCAGATAGCCGAACAGCGTCATCATCTGATTTAATGGCGAATCGCACTGATCGAGCACCGAATAGCTGACGGCCTGCAACGCCTCCATGCTCGCGAAATAAAGCAGGCAGACCCAGAGCGCCATGGGCTCGGGATTGCGCTTGAGCGCGGAATAGGCGGCGCCGGCGATGCCGGTCGCGGCCAGAACTGTCGAAGCTTCGCCGCTCCAGCACATGGTTGGTTGTTTCCTGGTTATTTTGCGCATTCCGATACACGATTGCGCGGCCGAATCAAACCGACGAGACGCCGCGGGTCTCGGGAGGCGATAAAATCGCCGGCCTTAACCGCGCCTTAACCCTAATGCGTCGAGATTGACCGACTTGCCGGTTTTGAAGCCGGCTTTCGCGGATTCGGCATGGAGGCGCCCGTGGCCAAAGAAGATCCGCCGCTTCCCAGCTTCAGCGGCACCGAAGACAGTCTTTACGGCGCCTTCAAGCGCGAGCGCCCGGCGAAATCCGGCGCCTTCAAGCGCGAAAACATCAAGATCGGGACCGACGGCGGCTTTTTCAGGGGCGGAATGTTCAGCTCCGGCGGCATGCGGCTGCAGCTCGGCGTCGCGCTGACGCTGTCGATCGCCGCCGGCAGCCTCGCGGGCGCGTTCCTTGGCGGCAAATCCAGCGTGAAATCGGGTCTTGAGGCCGGCTCTCGCCTCGACGCGGCGATGCTTGAGCCGAACTCGGCTTCCAATGCCGGCGTCGCCCAAACGGATCCCACCCCGGAAATGGCGCGCATGCTGGACGAGGTGCGCGGCTTGCGCGCGCAGATCGAGCAACTCCGCCATGGCGTCGAAATCGCGCGAGCCGGCGACCACGCGCGCGGGCAGGAAACGGCGCGCGACGCCGGTCTGGAAGCGCAACAGCAGGCGCTCGACCAGACCACGGCCGCCCTGGGCGCGAAGCTCGGCGAGCTCGACGCGCGGCTGGCCCGACTGGAGCGCGTTGGCGTCGACACGACGCCGGTCGGCTCGATCCCGAAGGCGCGGGCGAGACGCGCCGGGAAAAGGCATGCGCGAAAGGCGCGCTGACAAACTCGCCGGCGGCGCCGACACGCAACTGTCACATCCATTGGTCATGAGCTGACTAGGCCCTAAGGCCGCGCCCGCGCGAACCGCGTCCCGTTTCGACGGGAGACATCGAGCGAATGGACACCGGGTTGGCGCGGCCCTCGCGGCGCGCTATCGAGGGGAATTCGATCGTCGTTTGTCCGCGACTTCGCCCCATCCGCCTTCGCCCCACCCGCGGCCAAGGACCACCGAGCCGGATTGATCCGCCGCATGACGCAAGAACGCACCCTCGTATTCGCATGGAGCCACCGAAGTCTTCCAAACCTTTGGGACGTCGCGGCGCTGATTATGGTGTTCGGCGTGTTCGTTCTGATGAGCTACGGCTCGCGGGGCATGACTTCGCCGCTGAACGCGCCGGAAACCGCGGCCCTGTCGCTCGACTATTGGCAACTGCCCTATTACGGTCTGCGCACCACGTTGCGCATGTTCGCGGCGATTGTCGTTTCGCTGATTTTCACCTTCACCTACGCGACCCTCGCGGCCAAGAGCCGTCGCGCCGAGATGGTGCTGATCCCGCTGCTCGACGTGTTGCAGTCCGTGCCGATCCTCGGCTTTCTGTCCTTCACGGTGACGTTTTTCCTCGGCCTGTTTCCCGGCTCGACCCTTGGCGCGGAAGGCGCGGCGATTTTCGCGATCTTCACCAGCCAGGCCTGGAACATGGCCTTTTCCTTCTACCAGTCGCTACGCAGCGTGCCGCGCGATCTGGAGGAGGTGGCGGCGAGCTTTCAGCTGACGCCCTGGCAAAAATTCTGGCAGCTGGAGACGCCCTTCGCCATGCCCGGCCTCATCTGGAACATGATGATGTCGATGTCGGGCGGCTGGTTCTTCGTGGTCGCCTCGGAGGCGATCTCGGTCGGCGACGTCAATGTCCGCCTTCCGGGCGTCGGCTCCTATCTCGCCCTCGCCATCGACAACAGGCGCATCGATTGCGTCCTCGCGGCGGTGATCGCGGTCGCCCTGATCATTCTGGCCTACGATCAACTGTTGTTTCGCCCGATCGTCGCCTTCGCCGACAAATTCCGCGTCGAGCTGACCGCCTCTCAGACGCCGGCCGAATCCTGGGTCCGCGACCTGTTTTTGCGCACTCGCTGGCTGCGCCACCTGATGCGCTATCCGACCGGCCTGCTGCAAGGCGTTTCCCTGCTCGCCTTGCGGATGCCCACGTTCACGAGGCGCGGCCGCGAGGAAAGCCCAAAGATCGCGCTGTTCGTCGATCTCGTCTGGTACGCGGTCATCGGCGTGATGTTGTTCGTGTCGTTGAGCCTGATCGTCCAATTCGTCGGGACGGGCGTCGACATGGCGGAAGTCGAGACCGTCGCGATGCTGACATTTTATACGTTCTTGCGGGTCATGGCGCTGATCGCGGTGGCGACCCTGATTTGGGTGCCGATCGGCGTATGGATCGGCCTGCGCCCGCGCATCGCCGAGAAGGCCCAGCCGCTCGCGCAGTTTCTCGCGGCCTTTCCGGCCAATGTGCTGTTTCCCATCGCCGTCATCGGCATACTGCGCTTCCACCTCGATCCGGACATCTGGCTGTCCGTGCTGATCGTGTTCGGCACGCAATGGTATATCGCCTTCAACGTGATCGCCGGCGCTTCCGCCTTCCCCAACGATCTGCGCGAGGCGTCGCAGAATTTCGGGATCAAGGGCTGGATCTGGTGGAAGAGCGTGATCCTGCCCGCCGTGTTCCCATATTACATCACCGGCGCGATCACCGCCTCGGGCGGCTCGTGGAACGCATCCATCGTCGCCGAATATGTGAAATGGGGCGACGACAAGGTGACCGCCCATGGCGTAGGCGCCTATATCGCCAAGGCGACCGCCGACGGCGATTATCCCAAGATTGTCCTGGGCGTGGCGGCGATGAGCATCGTCGTCATTTTGGTCAACCGTCTGTTCTGGCGTCAGCTTTCCGCCTTCGCGGAGCGCCGCCTGCGGCTTTTGTGAGGTTTTCATGACCACTCCCCCAACCCCGGCGCAACTGCTGACGATCGACAACGTCTCGCAGGCCTATGGCCGCGGCGGCGACAAAAGCGCCATCGTGCTCGATAAAATCTCGCTAGAGCTGAACGAGGGCGAAATCGTCGGCCTGCTCGGGCGCTCGGGCTGCGGAAAATCCACCCTGCTGCGCATCGTCTCCGGGCTCAACCACCCCTCGAGCGGCGAGGTGTTTTATCGTGGCGAGAAAGTCGCCGGCCCCGTCGACGGCGTCGCGATGGTGTTCCAGAGCTTCGCGCTGTTTCCCTGGCTCACGGTGCTCGCCAACGTGGAGCTGGGCCTGCGCGCCAAGGGCGTGTCCGAGCCGGAAGCGCGGCGGCGCGCCCTGCAGGCCATCGACATCATCGGCCTCGACGGCTTCGAGAACGCCTATCCGAAGGAAATATCCGGCGGCATGCGCCAACGCGTCGGCTTCGCCCGCGCGCTCGTCGTCTCGCCCAGCATTCTGCTGATGGACGAGCCTTTTTCAGCGCTCGACGTGCTGACCGCCGAGACGCTGCGCACCGATCTGCTCGATCTGTGGGTCGAAGGACGGATGCCCATCAAGTCCATCTTGATGGTCACGCACAATATCGAGGAAGCGGTGCTGATGTGCGACCGCATCGTCGTGCTGTCCTCCAACCCCGGCCGCATCGCCGCCGAAATCAAGGTGGGTTTGCAGCATCCGCGCAACCGCCTCGACCCGGAATTCCGCCAGCTGGTCGATCAAATCTACGCGCTGATGACCCGCCGCGCCGACATGGCCAAGGCGAGTCCGGGGGCCTTCCCCGGCCTCGGCATGGGCATGGCGCTGCCGACCGTCTCGACCAACACGCTCGCCGGCATGATCGAGGAGGTCGCCGCGCCGCCCTATGACGGCAAGGCCGATCTGCCCGCGCTGGCCGACAGTCTGCAACTCGAAATCGACGATCTCTTCCCGGTGGCGGAAACGCTGCAATTGCTGCGCTTCGCCGAACTCGCGGAAGGCGACATCAAGCTCACGCCCGCCGGCAAGCGCTTCGCCGAAATGGACGTCGACCAGCGCAAGAAGCTGTTCGGCGATCACCTGCTGTCCTATGTGCCGCTGGCGCAGCGCATCCGCCGCGTGCTGGACGAGCGCCCCTCGCATCACGCGCCAGCGACCCGTTTTCGCGAGGAGCTCGAGGACTATATGAGCGAGGACTACGCCGAGACGACGCTAAAAAGCGTGACGACCTGGGGCCGCTACGGCGAGATCTTCGCCTATGACGAGGGCACGCAGTCGTTTAATCTGGAGAACCCGCAGTAGGCGAAGGTTGCGCGGCGCGAAAAGGAGGTCGGCGATGGGCGTCCCGTTTCTGGATCAAGGTCCGATGCGCGCGGAAGAGTATTACGCTTTCACGGATACGCGCCCCGACGGAGAGAAATGGGAATTGATCGACGGGGAGCCGATTTTGAATCCGACGCCAAGCTATTTGCATCAGAAGATTGTTCGTAATCTGCTCGTATTGCTCGACGGGGCGGCGCGCCGGTCGCGCGGCGGCTGGGAGGTTTTGCCCGGCCTCGGCGTGCGCCTGTCCGATACGAGCATTCCCGAGCCAGACGTTTTGATCCGCCCGGACAGGTTCATCGACGGCCAGGACTGCGACGACATGATTATCGCGTTCGAAGTGCTGTCGCCCTCCACCGCCATGCGCGATTTGCGCTGGAAGCGGACCGCCTATGCGAGCTTGCCCACGCTGAGGCAATATGTGGTCCTGGCTCAGGACGCGGTCGATATTCTCAGCTTCGATTGCGAGACCGGCGCCGACGGGTTCAGCGAGCGGCGATTTACGCGCGCGGGCGAGGATTTCGACCTGCCGGCCATCGGCGTCCGCGCGGGCTTGAAGGAAATCTATCGGGGCCTTGGTTTCGAAGGGATTTAAACGGCGCGAAACTCAGCCTCGCCGCCGCGCCAACATCTCGCGATAGACCGCGAGCGTTTGTTCCACATGGCGGGCCAGCGTCGGCGGTTCTCGCCAATATGACTCATAGGCCGCTCGCGAAAGCCGCGCGACCAGTGCGTCGTCCTTAAGCCGCTCCAGCGCGCCCGCCAGCGAGTCCGCGTCGCCGCTCTTGAACCAAAGCCCCTCTTCGCCATCGGCGATCTGCTCGCGCGCGGCGCAAACGTCCGAGACGATCACCGGCGTTCCCATCGCCTTGGCTTCCAGCGCGGTGAGCCCGAGGCCCTCGTACCACAGCGAGGGAAAAACCAGCGCGCGCGCCGCCCGCATGGCTTCGCGGACCGCGGCGGGCTCCAGCCAGCCGAGCAGCCGCGCCTCCGGGTATTCTTCGCGCAGCCGCGGCGCGATTGGGCCGTCGCCGATAAACGCCGGCGTGATCCGCGCTATCCGCGCCGCCTCGGCGAAGAGCATCGCGCCTTTTTCGGCGGACAGCCGACCGACGAACAGCGTCTCGCCCGTGGCCGGGTTGTGTTTGGGCCCGAGCGCTTCCGCCTCGACCGGATCGCAGACGCGATGCGTCTTCGCGCCCACGGGCAAGTAGGGCGCGAGCAGCGCCGCCTGCAAATCGGAGATCAGCAGAAAATCCCCAAAACACTCGGCGAGCCCCGCGCCGCGCGCGACCGCGAGTCGGGCGCTGCGCCACAGCTTGAACGGATAATTGCGCGAATCGCAATTCGTCGCCCAGCAGGCCGCCGACATCGCCTTCAGTCCGCAGACCTCGTGCTTTTGAAAATTGTAAAAGCCGCCGTTCGGGCAGGCGAGAAAATATTCGTGCATCGTGTAGACGGCCGGCAGGTTCGACGCGCGAATCGGCTTGGCTATCGAGGGGGACAGCGCCTTGGCCCAGCCGTGGACATGAACAATCGTGTCCTCACGAGGCAGGCGCGCGAGCAACTCCGCCAGCGCGCTCGCGGCCTTGGCGTTCCATGTTCCCTGAACCGCGGCGGCGGCGCGCGAGGGATTGTCGAGAATGTCGTGTTGGCCGAGGCAAACCGTCTCGATTCCGGCCTGCGCGAGGCGTGGATCGACGGGCCCGCAGGCGCAAAAGAATATCGGCCGCGCGCCGGCTTGCGCGAGGCCGAGCGTGCTTTCGAGGGCGACCTTGGACTGGCCGCCGCTCACGAAGCCGTGATCGACCAGGATAACGACGGTCGGCGAATGCATCTGTCGCGGCACCGAAGCTCCACCGGGTTAAGCCTCTTTCTCCTTGGGCCTAACACGCGATGCTTTAAGCCGACGTAAGCGCGCTCACTGGCCCTTGACCTCCGGCACCGCCGGGCTCGGGCCAAAAATGACCTGCGAGGGATCGCGCTCGAAATTATGGACGGCGCGGTCGAGCGTGTCGACGGCCTTGCGCGCGTCTATCGCGAGCTGTTCATACTGGCGCAAGCCGGTCGCGGAAAAGCGATTGATATTGCTGGATATGCCGGCGACATTGCCGGTTATGTTCTTGATCGTCTTGGGGTCGAGCGCCTTGATGGTCCGTTCCGCGCTGGCGAGCACTTGGTCGAAGCGGTTGGCGACCGGCTTCAGCGAATGCACCGTATCCGCCGCGTCGCGGATCAGCGTCCCGGTCGGCCCGCTGTTTTCGGCGAGCGTCTTGGTGAAGGTCTCCATGTTTTTGATCGAGGCGCTCAGCGATGTGGAATTCTCATCCAGCAGCTTGTCGATTTTGTCCATGACGTCGCCCGCCTTGTTGGAGAGGCGCTGGACGTTTTCGAGCAGGTTCTGGATATCCGAATGTTCGGCGGCGATGCGCGGATAGGCGGCGCCCGGCATCGTTACGATATCCGGCGCGCCGGGCGTGCCGCCGACCAGCGACACCACCGCGACGCCGGTGAAACTCTTCTGCTCCACTCTGGCGCGGGTGTTGGCCTTCACCGGCGTCTTTTTGTCGACGGCGATGAGCACCTGGACCTGACCGGGATCGGTCGGGTCGATCGCCATGCTGGTGACCGAGCCGACCTTCAAGCCGTTGAACTGGACGATGCTGCCCGGCGTCAACCCGTCGACCGAGCCGCGCACGATGAGTTCGTAGGTCTGATATTGCGCGGTCTTCCTCGATCCGGAAAACCAGTAGACGAACGAGAAGGCCGCGAACACGACCGCGAGCGTGAAGACGCCGATCAGCGCGAAATTGGCGCGGGTTTCCATGTTTCGTCCTTTTACGGGCTCCCGCCCTCTTTCCGTCCACCAAGCGAACCAATCAGCCTGCTACCGCGCGCGCCGTGAAAATAAGCCCGCAGCCAAGGCTGGTCCGAGGCCAGCAGTTCTCGCAGGGAACCCGCGCCAATGACCTTGCCGTTGGCGAGAGCGGCGACGCGGTCGCAGATCGAATATAGGCTGTCGAGATCATGCGTC
This sequence comes from Methylocystis sp., assembly GCA_049583305.1. Lineage (GTDB taxonomy): Bacteria > Pseudomonadota > Alphaproteobacteria > Rhizobiales > Beijerinckiaceae > Methylocystis. The sequence continues at coordinate 2,175 of JBAUVQ010000031.1, read as the reverse complement.
ACCATGAATACGGTCAGCCCCAGCGTTTTCTGCAGCGTGCCGATCAATTGGTCGAAGTCGGCGGCGCCGATGGGATCGAGGCCAGAGGTCGGCTCGTCGAGGAACAGCAATTCTGGATCGAGCGCGAGCGCTCTCGCCAGCGCCGCCCGCTTCACCATGCCGCCAGACAATTCCGACGGAAGTTTGTCGGCGGCGTCGGACGGCAGGCCGACCAGATCCAGCTTCAACAGGGCGAGATCGTCCATGAACCGCTGGGAAATATCACGATTCTCGCGCATGGGCATCTGGATGTTCTGCTTCACGGTGAGACCGGAGAACAGGGCGCCGTTCTGGAAAAGCACGCCCCACCGCTGCTCCAAAGCGCGCAACTGACGCGGCGGCAGCGAGTCCCGGTCCTGCCCGAACAGCCTGATCGTTCCAGATCGCTTGCGAACGAGTCCGAGGATGGTGCGCATCAGCACCGACTTTCCCTGGCCGGACCCGCCGACAAAGCCGAGCACCTCCCCGCGAAACACATCGAGATCGAGCCCGTCCATGACCTTGTGGTCGTTGAATTGCACCACGAGATCGCGCACGCCAATCACGATCTCTCGCGTCGGACCAGAGGTCGCTCCCGGCGTGGCGTTGGCGGAATTGGTCATTGTTCCATCATCTTAATAATGGATCGCAGCGAAGAACATCGCGAACAGGCCGTCGACGATGATGACCATGAAGATGCTTTTCACGACGGCGGCCGTGACCTGTCGGCCGAGCGATTCGGCCGAGCCGGACGTGGCCAAGCCGTCCTGCGTGGCGATGAGGCCAATCACCAGCGCCATGAAAGGCGCCTTGATCAGTCCGACGAGGAAGGTGTTCACGCCGATCGCGTCCTGCAACAGGGTCAGAAAAGCCGTCGGGCTAATGCCGCCATAGACCCAGGAAACCAGGAGGCCGCCGAACAGCGCCGCCATGTCCGCGATGAAGGTCAGCAGCGGCAAGGCTATGGCCAACGCGAGCACGCGCGGAACCACCAGAACCTCGATGGGCGACAGGCCCATGACGCGCAACGCGTCAATTTCCTCCCGCATTTTCATCGAGCCGATTTCGGCGGTGATCGCCGATCCGGAGCGGCCGGCGATCATGATCGAGGTGAGCAGCACGCCCAGTTCGCGCAGCACGAGAATGCCGATGAGATCGACCGTGTAGATCGTCGCGCCAAAGCGCATCAGCTGAAAAATCCCCTGCTGCGCGACGATGGCGCCGACGGCGATATTGATCAACACGATGATCGGAATGCTGCGAAAGCCGAACATTTCGATCTGATAGACTAGCGACGTCCCGCGAAACAGGTCGGGACGCACCAGAATGCGTCCGATGGCCAGCACGAATTCGCCGAGAAAGCCGGTGCCGCGATAGGTTTCGCGAAATGCGTTGATGACCGAAAATCCCAAATCGGCCAGCAAGTTGAAAAGCAGATTCGCGGATTTGCCTCGCGGTGGCGGCGGACCGATCTCCGTCTCCTTGATCAGGATCAGGTGTTCGGGCCGGGCCCCTTCGAACGTCGTCGCGACGCCGCCGCTTATAAGTTCGTCCTTCGCGCGATTGAGGGCCAGGGCCCCGGCTGTGTCGAGCCGCGCGATCCCGCTCATGTCGACGACCACGGCGCGCGCTCCGCGCCCCTCCGAAACGATCTCCCGCGCCTTTTGCTCCAGCTTTCGGGAAGCCAGCAAAATCCATGCGCCGATCAGGCCGAAGCGCCTGGCGTCGCCGGCCTCGTGAAGGATCAGTTCGGGCGGGTCGGCCTCCATCTCTGTCGCCATGACGCCCTGTCGCGGTTTCGTTCGGGCAATCGCCGGCGCCGGTCTTGCCGAAGTTTCCGGCGCGGAGCCAAAATGCTTGCGAATCGTCTTATCTTCGCCGATGGCCAATGTCGAGCGCGACGATGGAGAGCGCCTCCGGCGGCGCTCGCTTCAAGGAGACCCGATGCGCGTGGAACTGGCACTGGCCGTCGAGGCCTTTCCAATCGAAGGGCGCTTCGTGATCGCCCGCGGCGCCAAGACGGAGGCGCTGGTCGTCACCGCGACGTTGCGCGCTGGCGGCGCGATCGGTCGCGGCGAATGCGTGCCTTACGCCCGCTACGGCGAGAGCGCCGATAGCGTCGTGGCCGCGATGGAGACCGCGCGCGCGGCGATAGAG
>JBAUVQ010000030.1:0-2786 GCA_049583305.1 Methylocystis sp. | reverse complement strand
GGGAAATTCAGCTTGGTGAAGTTGTAGTCGTCGGACTCGATGTCCGGCCCCTCGGCGACCGAAAAACCCATGTCGGCGAAGATCGCCGCGAGTTCGTCCATCACTTGCGACAGCGGATGCAGCCGCCCGCGCTCCAGCGCGCTCGGCGGGGCCGGCAGCGTCACGTCGAGCGTTTCCGACTTCAGGCGCGCCTCCAGCGCGGCCTGCTCCAGCGCGACGCGGCGGGCGGCGAGCCGCTCGGTCGCCACGTCCTTCAGCGCGTTGATCTTCGCGACCTGCGTCTTGCGCTCGTCCGGCGACATGCGCCCGAGCGTCGCCAGCAGCGCCGAGATCGCTCCCTTTTTGCCGAGCGCGCCGACGCGCACGGCCTCCAGCGCGGCCTCGCTGTCGGCGGCGTCGATTTGCGAGAGCGTTTCGGATTCGAGTTTTTCTAGGTCGGTCATGGGATTTTGGCCTGGCGCGCGGAATCTTGGCCGGTTTCTGCCACGCGCGCGGGGGGATGTCGAGTTGCGCCGGGGGGCGGCTGTCCCCTCCGGCTCCGCCCAACCCGCGGAATCGGCGATCGGCTCGGCGCCGGAGTCTGGCGCCAAGTCCTCTCGCTCAAACGCGCCCCTTGTTGGGGACGAGAAGAAAATACCTAGGGAAAGTACGCGGTTGACGCTCTTGCGCGAAATTATGCATAAACATCGCGCCAGACAAACTGAGAACTGAGCGACAACAAGCCAGATTCGACGACGGAATCAACCGGAACGGCCCAGGTCTGGGAGGAAAGAAATACGGATGCATTTATTGCATCCGTATTTTCATCCACAAGTATTCAATTCAATTGTGCGAGCGCGCTAGGTCAAGCAAAGGAGGCGGCGCCTTGACGGAATGCATCGCGTGTTCCGCGCGAATTAATGACGACACACTCCAGAACGCGCGGCCATCAGCGAAACATTGTCGGCTGCTTTCGAGTTACCTGCTCAATTTGGGGCAATTATCACCTTGACATAGTATCGGCCGCATGTTGTTATGCTCCCATAAGGAGCCGAACCGATGTGCAACCTGTCCAACCCGATCTTTCACGACGAAGCCAAAGCCCGCGAGTGGCTTGAAGCTCGGGTTTGGCCGAACGGCCCGGTGTGCCCTCATTGCAAGGCTGAGAACCGCGCCACGCTCATGAAGGGCAAGACGACGCGCGCCGGGCTCTACCAGTGCAACGCCTGCCTTAAGCCATTCACCGTCACCGTTGGCACGCTTTACGAGCGCTCCAAGGTTCCGCTGCATACGTGGCTCGCGGTGACGCATCTCATGATGTCGTCAAAGAAAGGCATGTCCGCCCTTCAAATCAGCCGCATGATCGATAAGCCTTACAAGACGGTTTGGTTTCTCTGCCACCGCATTCGCGAATCTTTGAAGTCTTCGCCCGATCTCCCGCCCATGGGCGGCGATGGCAAGGTGATTGAAGCCGACGAAACTTACATCGGCGGGAAAGCCAAAAACCGCGCCTTTCGCGAGACCGCGCCAAAGCAGGCCGTTTTCACGCTCATCGAGCGCGACGGCCACGCCCGCTCGTTCCACGTCGCCACGGTCACCGCCAAGATGCTGCGCCCGATCATCGACGCCAACACGAACAAGGCCAGCGCCTTCATGACGGACGAAAGCACGCTCTACCCGAAGATCGGCGCCACGTTCTCCATGCACGGCACTGTAAACCACAGCGCCAATGAATACGCCCGCGCCTACTTCTGGCACTCAAACACGACCGAGTGCTATTTCAGCCTCTTGAAGCGCGCCATTTTCGGCACGTTCCACCATGTTTCCGAGGCGCATCTGCATCGCTACACGGCGGAACAGGATTTCAAATGGAACACGCGCAAGGTGACCGATTTTGACCGCTTCGAAACGAGCATTTCCGGCATTGTCGGAAAGCGCTTGATGTATCGGCGACCTTGTGAAGCAGGGCAGGTTTAAGACGCAAGCTAATGCCTTCCTGCGCTGGCGAAAACACACCAATCGAACGCATTCAGGCAAAAAATGAGTGAGGAACTGGCCAAGCAGTTCGAGCAGATGGGCGCGGCGCAAGTGCGCTTGCGCCTTCAAAGCGACAACCTATGGGACACGAACTTAAGACGACTAGCCGCTCAATGGCTTTCCGAGATCGATGAGACAGAACGCGCGCGTTCCGAATCTGCCCAAGCCGAGCAGGCGCAAGCAGCTTCTCGCGCAGCCATTGCAGCCGAACGCGCCGCAACAGCCGCCGAAGCGCAAGCCCGGACCGCGAGACAGGCGCTAATCACTGCGATTGCCGCCACGATTATCGCCGCTATCGCGCTCATCGTTAGCATTCTTGGTGTCCTTCACTTGCTCGGCTAATTTCGCCCGCTTGGTGATTTTGTGTTTCGGGCCGCTCTTGACGGCGGCGTCAACAGCTTGCTCAAACCGATCCCATCCGCTTACATCAGACTCAATTTCCGACTTGATTCCTTGCGAGGTAGTCATGGCACTTTCCGATGATCCGTGGATTGCGGAACACTCTACCATCGATCCTGAACGGCTACACGCTCTCGGGATGATCACGCTTTGGTGGAACCACTGTGAGCGCAACCTTCTCCTTATCTTCTGCCACATATTTGGGTTCACACAACGTGTTGGATGGATCGTTGGAAATGATATGGGGGACATATCAATGTCCAATAAGATACGCGAGTTACTGAATTTCTCTAACCTAGAAAAGGATATAGAAGATGTCGTAAAAAATTACCTAATGATTCATGATGTTTGTCGGCAAAATAGAAATACCC
>JBAUVQ010000029.1:0-2395 GCA_049583305.1 Methylocystis sp. | reverse complement strand
GCGCCGAGCAGCGGGCCGTCGATCCCGTGTTCGGCGGCGATAGCCGCGACGTGCGCGGCGTGATGCTGGGCGCGAAACACCGGCAGGCCGCTCGCCTCGGCGAAGCGCGTCGTGACGAGATCGGGGTGAAGATCGCAAGCCACGACCTCCGGCCGCGCGTCGAGCAGGTCGAGCATGCGCGCGACGGTTTCCTGGAAGAACCCAATCGTCGCGAGATCGGTCAGGCCGCCGATATGCGTGGAAACGAAGGCCTCCCTTCCGCGCGTCACCGTGACCGTGGTTTTCAGATGCGCGCCCAGCGCCAGCACGTCGGGACCGTCATCGCGAAGTTCGATCGGCTCCGGCGCGAAGCCGCGCGCGCGGCGCAAATAGGCCGGGGCGCCCGCGATCATCGTCATGACGCTATCGTCGGCGCGGGCGACGATGGCCCGGTCGTGACCGACGACGAGATCGGCGATTTCAGAGAGCTTTTCGCGCGCCTCGTCATTGTCGGCGATGAGCGGCTCGCCGCTCGGATTGGCGCTCGTCGCGACGAGAACCAGGTCTTGCGGCGCGTCGCGCCAGGCGCGGTCCGTCGGACAACCGGCCGCCGCGTGGAACAGCAGGTGATGAACCGGCGCATAGGGAAGCACGACGCCGATCCGCGACAGACCCGACGCGACCGACGGGGCCAGCTCCCGCGATTTCTCCACGACGACAACGGGTCGCGCCATCGACAACAACAGCGCGCGCTCCTTCGCGCCGAAGACGCCGATCCGCTCGGCGGAGGCGACATTGGCGGCCATGACGGCGAAGGGCTTCGCGTCGCGCCCCTTGCGACGGCGCAGCTCCGCGACGGCGCGCTCGTCACGCGCGTCGCACATCAGATGAAAACCGCCAACGCCCTTCAGCGCGACAATGCCCCCGGCGCGAAGCCGCGCGACGATGGCGTCGATCGGAGCATCCAGTTTCGGCCCGCACCGCGGACAGGCGATCGGTTGCGCGTGAAAACGCCGGCTCGCGGGATCGCGATAATCCCGCGCGCAAGCGTCGCACATCGGAAAGTCCGCCATCGAGGTTTGCGGTCGGTCATAGGGCAGACGCCGCGTCAGCGTGTAGCGCGGCCCGCAATGCGCGCAGTTTACGAAAGGATAGAGATAAAAGCGGCTCGATGGATCGAACAGATCGTCGAGACAGGCTTCGCAAACGGCCGCGTCGGGAACGACGCGGGTCGACATCGCGCCGCTAGCGCTAGGCTCGATCGAGAATCCCCGCCGCGACTTTGGCGGCACGCGCTGGAGATTGACGTGATCGATGCGCGCCAGTGGCGGCGGCCGTTGGCGCAGGGCGTCGACAAACTCCTCGACGCGCTCGCCCTCGACCTCCAGCAACACGCCTTCGGCGTCATTGCGCACGAAGCCGTCGAGCGCGAACTCGCGCGCCAGCCCATGCACGAATGGCCGAAAGCCCACGCCCTGCACGGCGCCGCGCACGCGCATGCGAAGGCGCGGCGACGCGGGCGCGGGCGCCTGCTCGTCCATCCGATTATTCCGCCGTCGCGAGATTGAGCGCCGCGCGGGCGCACCGCGCCGCGCGGCCCTCCAACCAGGCGTAAAACGCCGGCATGCCCTCGCCGGTCTTCGCCGAAACGATCAGCGTTTGCAGATCCGGATTGATCCTGAGCGCGTTAGCGAGGCACAGGCCCACGTCGAAATCGAGATGCGGCAGAAGATCGGATTTGTTCAACAACAGCAGGTCGGACGCCGCGAACATCTCCGGATATTTGAGCGGCTTGTCCTCGCCCTCCGTGACCGAGAGCACGACGACCTTGTGCGCCTCGCCGAGATCGAAGGCCGCCGGACAGACGAGATTGCCGACATTCTCGATGAACAGCAGCCCGTTTTGTTCGAGCTTCAGCTGGTCGAGCCCGTGGCCGACCATATGCGCGTCGAGATGGCAGCCCTTGCCGGTGTTGATCTGGATCGCCGGCGCGCCCGCGGCGCGAATGCGCTCCGCGTCGTTCGACGTTTGCTGATCGCCTTCGATGACCGAGATCGGAAAGCGATCCTTCAATTCTCGAATCGCGCGGGCCAGCAGCGAGGTCTTGCCGGAGCCCGGACTCGACACGAAATTCAGCGCGAAAGTCCCGGATCGCGCCAGACGCGCGCGGTTCTCGGCGGCGTGGCCATTGTTCTTGGCGAGAATATCGCGTTCGATCTTGACGATGCGCTCCCGAGAGAGCCCGGCGACGTGAACGCCGGCCGCGCCCGCGCCAAAATCAATCGAGCCCGGGGCGTGCTCGTGCGCGTGGTCATGCTGATGATCGCGCGAATGACCGCTCTTTCCTTCGAGGCTCGCCATTGCCTCGACGCTCGAAGTTCCGCAACCGCAGACCGTGCACATCACTCGACCTCCA
>JBAUVQ010000028.1:0-8680 GCA_049583305.1 Methylocystis sp. | reverse complement strand
GGCGTCGACCGCGCGCGCAACGCGCTGGCGGCGCGCGTCTACGAGGTGTTGCAAGGCGACGCCGGCGCGATCGCCGCCGCGATGGTGACCGGCAAGCGCGACTATCTCTCGGAAAACGCGAAGGATTTGATCCGCCGCGCCGGCATTTTTCACCTCGTCACCATCTCCGGCGTCCAGATGAGCCTGGTCGCCGGGATTTTTTTCGTCGGCCTGCGCCGGCTGCTCGCCTGCTCCCGAACGCTCGCGCTGAATTATCCGATCAAGAAATGGGCCGCCGCGTTGGCGATCCTGGGCGCGGTGGCTTACGACATCGGCACGGGCTCGCGCGTCGGCGCCGAGCGGGCCCTGGCGATGACCTTGACGATGCTCGTCGCGGTGATGTTCGACCGCCCGGCCCTGTCGATGCGCAATCTCGCCTTCGCGGCGTTTTTCGTCCTGGCGTTCGAACCGGAAGCTTTGCTAGGCGCGAGTTTTCAACTTTCCTTCGCCGCCGTCGCCGCGCTGATCGCCGTGTTCGAGGCGCGCGACGAACGCCGCGCCGCGACGCGCGCCGCGCCCCCGAACATGCGCGCGGAGGGCCCGTTCATGCGCGTTCATGCGCGCTTTTTGAGTGCCGTCACGACCGGGCCGGGGGCGGCCCTGTTCGCCACCTTCTGCGCGACCTCGGCCACCGCCTCCTTCATGGCCAATGACTTCCATGAGCTCAGCCCCTATGTGCTGATCGGCAATCCCCTGACCCTCGCCATCATCGAATTCTTCGCCGTGCCCTGCGCGCTCCTCGGCGCCGCGCTTTACCCGCTCGGGCTCGACGGCTTTGTGTGGCGCTATCTCGGTCTCGGCATCGACCTCGTGACCCGCATCGCCCAGTTGATCGCCAGCGCGCCGGGCGCCGATTTTCCCGTGAAAAGCTTCGCGCCCTGGGCGATTTTCTTTCTCGCGCTGGCATTGCTTTCCGTTGTTTTGTGGCGCGGCTGGCTATTGCGGGCGACGGCCATCCCGTTTCTCGCGATCGGGTTGGTCGGCGCCACGTCGTCGGCGGGCTTCGACCTCGCCATCGGCCCGAGCGGCGAGGCCGCGGCGCTGCGGCGATCCGACGGTCGTCTGGCCTTGCTCGGCCGCAAGCCCGACGCGTTCGCGGCGGAGCAATGGCTTCGCGCCGACGCCGATTCTCGTCCCCCCGGCGACGCGGCCGGAGGCGTCGCCTGCGACGCATTGGGCTGCGTCGGCCGCGCGATCGACGGAAGACTGGTGGCGCTGGTCGAAAAACGGGAAGCGCTGTTGGAAGACTGCGCGCGGGCGGCGATCGTGGTGACGCCGCTGTTGGCGCCGCGGGGCTGCGGCGCTCCGATCGTCATCGACCGGCGCATGCTCGAGGAAACCGGCGCGGTCTCCTTGCGTTTCAAGGACGCTCGGGTGGAATGGACAACGGCGCGTTCGCGCGGCGAGGATCGCCCCTGGTCGCGCCCCCCACGCGCGCGCGCCGCGCCGCCTCCAGCGGAATTCGCCCACGACCCCGAGGCTTCGGAAATCCTGACCGAAGCCGAACCGTGAAGCGACGACGCGCGCGTCGTCAATATTTCCGCAACAGGCTGATCAGCTTACCCTGGATGCGCACCCGGTCCGGTCCAAAGATACGGGTTTCGTAGGCGGGATTGGCGGCTTCCAGCGCGATCGAGGCGCCACGCTTGCGCAAGCGCTTCAACGTCGCTTCCTCTTCGTCGATCAAAGCGACGACGATGTCGCCGGTCTCCGCCGAATCCTGCTTTTTGATCACCACGGTGTCGCCGTCGAGAATGCCCGCCTCGATCATGGAATCGCCGCGCACTTCGAGCGCGAAATGCTCGCCGCTCGACAAAAGGTCGGGCGGCAGGTTGATCGTGTGATTGCGAGACTGGATCGCGGAAATTGGCGTGCCGGCGGCGATCCGCCCCATCACGGGGATCGCCACCTGCTGTTCCTCGATCTCCTCCAGGCGGTCATTCTGCGGGCGCACTCTGCCGAGCGTGCCCTCGATGACGCTGGGTGAGAATTTGCGGGCGCGGTTGGCGCTGGGCGGGGTCGAGGATTCGGGCAGGCGCAACACTTCCAGCGCCCGGGCGCGATTGGGCAGGCGGCGAATGAATCCACGCTCCTCGAGCGCCAGGATCAGCCGGTGAATCCCCGATTTCGAGCGCAAATCAAGGGCGTCCTTCATTTCGTCGAACGAGGGCGGCACGCCGGTTTCCTTCAGCCGCTCGTGAATGAACCGCAAAAGATCACTCTGCTTTTTCGTCAGCATCGCCAAAAGTCCCCCGGAGCCGAGGGCTCCCACCGCGAGACGGCGAGTGTGGCCGTCTCTCATAAACAAATCATGAACGGCAACATAAACGTTCGCGCTGCGTTCCGCAAGCGCATTGGCGCCGCGTCACTTCGCGGGCTGTGTAGCGGCCAAAATTTTTTGAAAATTGCCGACAGAATTATTTGATCGTTGTGCGCGCCTAAGGTGCTGATAGGTGTAATGATTGATGGTCCTCAATGAGCGAATTTGATTGCGGACCCTTCGATATAAATTGGATCGGCGCAAATTCATAATAATATCAGTTGGTTGAAACGGGAGGATTGCGGACCCTCGGCGGCTGAAAAGTCCGATTGCGGACCCTTTTGCGGACCCCGTCAGAGTGGTCGGCCTCCCCTACTTTCCGCTATCGTCGCCAGTGCCCAAAAAGATCGCCGCCGCTGCCTTAATGGCAACAGATCGCGCGGCGTGCTCATTTAGGCCAGAAGCTTGCCGCGGACGTTCCGAAGGCGTTGCCCGCGCCGATCGGCGCTCTGGTCACGGCTTCGGATCATGCCCGCGCCATCGCGAAAGGCGTCAAGGAAAGCCCCAAGGCCAAACGCGCGCGCGAGGAAGCCGAGCGCAAGCGCGAGGCGGAAATGATGCGGGCCTTGCACGCCGAATTCATGGAAAAATCAAGAGCCTTGGAGGCGAAAAAGATATGAAGCACGTCAGCAAAACCTCAATCTTCGTCGGCGTTAACGAAGGCTTTGAATATTCCGTGATGATGAAGCACGCGAGCCTCATCACCGGCATTCCGGGGATTGGCAAGACGACAGCGCTTGAGGAAATCGCGCGGCTCAATCCCCAGGCGACCATGATCCGCGCCGCCGCGACGCAGAACACGCCGCGCGCGGCGTTGAACCTGATCGCGGACGCCTTGCGAATCCACGCTTACGGCAAAGCCGCCAGCGTCATCTGGGACACACTCGAAAGCTATTTCTCCGATCCGCGCATGAATTACATTCTCGTTTTGGACGAAGCGCAAAACCTGCCGCTGGCCATTCTCAAGGAAATGGTCGACCTGCCGCAGCGCTATGAAATCCCGGTCGTTATCTGCGGCAATGGCGAACTCTTGAGGCGGCGGCGCGCCAGCGCGGCCTTTGACCAGATCGAAAGCCGCATCGCCAAGCGCGCCATTCTTTCCGCGCCGACGCGCGAAGACTTCGAAATGATCGCCGTCGATTTCGACGCGTTCGGCAAGGACGCGCACGCGGCTTGCGTCGCCTACGGCTGCAATACGTCGATGCGCGATCTTGTCGCCATGCTTGAGGCCGCGCGCGGATATGCCGGCCAGGGGCCATTGCGCCTGCAGGAAATCAAGCACGCCGTGTGCCTCAAGAACGGCGCGCACGCCCTGAAACTGCTTTCGCGAGCCGCGTAAGGGCTCGCGTTCGTGCGTCGCGTGAATGCGTTTAGCAAACCGTAAATCGAGGAAATGACGATGGTAGACGTGACGGCGGTAGCCGAAGAGCCCGCGGAATTTGAGCGGTTGTCGAAGGACGAACTGGTCGCGTACGCCATGCGGCTTGAGGAAACCGAAATTCGCCGCGTTTCCTTGTTCGTTGGCCTCATCGGGGGCATTCAGGCGAACATGGCTCTCTTCAAGAGCGCGGATGTTTCGTTTCTGCTTCGGCTTGCCGGGAAAGAGGCGGCGCCGACCTCCCCGCCGACGCCCACGACAGGGATCGAAGAGGGTCAAATCGCGCAAGCGCTCGAAGGCGTTCGCGCCGGCCTTCGGCAAATGTCGCGCGAAGGGTTGATCGCCCACATAGGAAGCCTCAAGGAAATCACGGAAAAGCGCACGGCGCTATTCCTCGAATTTTTCAAGCGGCTCGCGAACGATTGCGCCGCATTTGGCGGCGCGAGCGCGACGCTTTCGCAGACCGGGCTGGACCCCAAAAAGGGCCACTGAGCCGGACCAAAGGAGCACCCCATGGATGATTTGGCGCCAAATTGCCTAAACGCGGAAGAAATGAGCGACGCCTCCGGTTGGCTCGAAGGCCTAAACAAGGAGCTAGACGCGCTTGGGCCTGAGAAAACCAAAAATCTGCTTATCGCCCAACTTCGCTTCGTCCGCGATTTGCTTGCGCTTCTCGCCATCTCGAACAGGGCGGATATCGCGCTACTGCTGGCTGAGGATTATGAACAAAGTGCAATTGGTATCGCTAATTACAGACAGCCTCTAAAGCGACGAATGCCGATTGTGCGAAAAGGGAAAATTGTTGTCGAACCCGATTTTACGGCTCCGAAAATGGCAATGAAATGAAGCTTGCGAGGGGCGTTCGAGCGCCCCTCGCGATGATCGCAACCCCTTATGCTCTTGGAGATAAACATGACGAAGCGACCGAAGAAAGAATATCCCGAAAACGTTGATAAATCCACCATGCCCATTCCGAATAGCCGCGCCGCCGAGCTTTTCAAGGAAAGCGGCGAGGCCATACAGATGGTCTCCAATCTCGCGGAGCTTCTATTGGTTGTCGATTTAGAAGCGCTAAAGCACACGCGCCTCGATTACCATGAGCCGGTGAGCTTCGCTTTTCGGGCCTTCGGAGAGGTTATTTCGCACTACGCCCTGAAGGGCCTAGACAAGCTCGAACGGGCTCAAAGGGAGTGCGGCCTTGACCCCTTCAATTGAGCCACTCTCCATTCTGAGCGGGAAGGCGCGCGCCAAGGTCTATGAAATATCCGAACTCGCCGAGCTGCTCGCGGCGGTGGACGCGAAGGCGACGAATGTGGACGCGGAAAGCGTTTGTCGCGGCGTGCGGCGGGTCGCGAATATTATAAACGATCTCGCAATGGACGCGCTGGAATGTCCCCCCATCCCGGACCCGTCCGCGTGGGACAATCCGACTTGACGACAAACGGGCCGGGGATGCATTTTAGCCCCGGCCCGCTATCTTGGTAGCCTCCGCGTCCAGAAAACGCGCCCACGGCTTTCAATGGGCTTTTAACGTCGATCTTATTGGCTTGGCTTTCATGCCGCCTCGCGCCTCGCGCCGCGCGCGCCCCTCCCCTTCCCCGTGAACGCCTCTGGGGGTGACTCCTGTCACTCCCATAAAGCGCGGGCTTTTTCCGCATTATCCCTCCGCGTCCCGCCGTCGCGAGGTCAAGGCTCACTCCTTCCCTCGCGGTTGGCTGGATTGATCGCTGTTCGCGCATCCCGATCCGCGAGCGTCGACGATCAAGAGACGTCGTCTTGTTGGTGGGGCGACGCCTCATTATCGGAGGGGAAAACTGAAAGCGCCGGCGCTCCTCGCTGAAATAGCCGCCGTCGCCGGCGTCGACGCGGCGCGACGCATCGCGCGCGCGGCGGGCGGCCGGGATGTCTATTTCCCGGACCCTCGCACGATCCGGGGAGGCCGAGGCGCGTGGTTGGTCGAGGCCGTTGGAAGAGACGTGGCGCTCCAGATCGCGGAGGCGCTCTTTCCCATGGGCTACGAGGTTTACATCCCGATGTGGAACGCGGCGGTGCGGCGCGTCGAAATTTTGGAGCTTACCGGCGCGGGTCGCGGCGTCGATGAAATCGCCCGGTTGATCGGTTGCAGCAATCGCACGGTCCGCCGCTTTCGCAAAAGCCTGAAAAAGGAAGGCCTGCCATGATCATCACCCCGGAGACCTTTGCGTTTTTGACCACGGCGTATGGCGCCAGCTTCAACAAGGGGTTCAACGGCGCGATTACCAACGTGCCCAAAATAGCGCTGGAGTCGCTCAGCGCGTCATTTATGGGAAAGGTCGCTTCGGGCCTCGGCAAGGGCCTCATTTACGGGCTCTTCGGCATGGCTGGCGATGCTCTCCATGATAAATTCTTTCCGCCCGAGATGCGCGCCACGGACGAGGCTCGCCTCCATGCCCATGCCGACCAATTTTATAAGGAATTGGGCCTCGGCAGGCCGCACTGGCCTTCCCTCGTAAGCGAAGCGAAAGGCGAAACCGCGCCTTTGGCGGGAACCGGAGCGGAAACGTCCGCGCCCGAGGCCGCGCAAAAGGCGCAAGCCGCCGGGGACGCGCTGAAAGCCGCCTTGAACGGTCCTTTTACGCCCAAGGTCGACGCCGCGCCGATCGACGACGCCCGCGCGAGCGCGGAACTAGCGGGGCCGGCGATCAAGGCCGCGCTGGACGTGACCGGCAAGCCGAACGCCGATATGTCGGAAATCGACGCCGCCGGCGCCAAGGCTCGCGAGGCCGGCGAGGCCATCAAGACCGGGCTCGGCGTGACCGGAAAGCCCACGGCGGACACGTCGCAATTCGACGAAGCGACGACGAAGGCGCAAACGGCGGGAGCGGCGATTGTCGCCGGCCTTAGCGTGACCGCTTCGCCGAGGATCGATCTTTCTCATTTTGACGCGCTCGACGCCCGCATAGCCAAGTCAATGGCCAATCTCAGAAAACTCGGCGCGGCGGCAAAGGCGGCCAGCGGCGACGACGCCCGCGGCATCCGCCACGGCTATCAACCCGGCTCCCATGCGTTGCATGACGGAACCGAGGTTTATTAGCGGGATTAAAAGGAGTTTAAAATGGACGTTCCAACCCTTCCGCGCTCTTGGTGGGAAAAACACCCCGAAGTCGCCGAATTTGTGCGCGGCCTCTTCGGAAAAATGCGTATTGTCGACATGCCGGGCGCCGTCGCGGCCCAGTTCGGACCGGGCATGAAGCCGAGCAAGTCGGCGATCGCGCGATATATGGCCCGTTTGCGGGGCGGTCCCGGCTTAGGCCTCAAGCCCTCGCGATCGCGCCCAAAATCCCGGTCAAGGCCTCAAATCCGCGCGAGGCGCCAGGAAGTTCCGCGCGACGCCGCGAAGGGTCGCGAAGCCGCCAAAAATCCCGATTAAACCCGGCTAATCGGGCCTAATCCTGAAATTAACCATCAAATATCGCCGTCTACGCTCATTTATTTATATCCAGTCCATCGCCAAAACCACGCGTTCGCGCCATAGTCGTCGCATTCGCGCAAATCCCGACCAAAACTCGAACTCATGGAGCCCGCCTCGTGCCCAAAACGCTCCGTTTTCAGAGACCAGTCCTCGTGGCGATCGTCACCGCTTCTTGTTTTGGCGGCCTGCCCGCTTTCGCGGTCAATCTCGGCGATATTCCCGCGAACGACGGGCTCGGATCGACCTGCCCGAAGATCGAGTTTCTCGGACCGACGGTCACCGCGTGGTGCTCCGATAAGAATGATCTTATGATCAAAAGCGAGATCGACGTGCGCGGTTGCGTCAACTATGAAATCGCGGTCGACGGCGCGGGCCGTATCCACTGCCGGGCGCGGGCGAAACGGTGACGACGGGCGCTTGAACGACGCGTGACCGCGGGGCGTCTGTATCAGCAAAGGCCGCCATGGAGCCGGACGCGCAGGATGAGACGCTTCGCTTTCTTGCCTCGCTCGATGGCGGCGGCGAGATCGTCTCGACGCATATTTCGCGGGTGGTGCTGGGGCGAACGCGCGCGTTCAAGCTCAAGCGCCCCGTCGCCCTTCCCTATCTCGACTTTTCGACTCCGGAAAAACGGCACGCGATGTGTGCGCGCGAGGTCGCGCTCAACCGGCGCGCCGCGCCCGCGCTCTATCTTGGCGCGCGGCGCGTGACGCGCGACGCGAGTGGCGCTCTCGCGCTCGACGGCGAGGGAAAGCTCGTCGACGCCATCGTTGAAATGCGCCGCTTCGAAGCGGGGGCGCTGCTGGACTCTCTCGCGGCGCGCGGCGAGCTTACGCCGCGCATCGTCGAGCAGCTCGCGAGAAGCATCGCCGACCTTCACGACCAAGCGAAAATCGTCCGGGACATTGGCGGGAGCGCCGCGATGGATCGGGTCTCGCGGCTGTGCGAGGAGAGCCTGCTCGCGTTTCCGCCGGCGCCGATCCGCGACATCGAGGCGCTCGCCGCGACGCTGCGCGCGCTGTCGCGAAAGCATCGCGCGCTGCTCGATGCGCGCCATGCGCAAGGCAAGACGCGCCATTGCCATGGAGATCTGACGCTACGAAATATCTGCATGCTGGAGGGCGAGCCGACGCCGTTCGACTGCCTCGAATTTTCGGACGAGCTCGCGTCGATCGACGTGCTCTACGATCTCGCGTTTCCGCTGATGGATCTTTGGCGCGCGGGAGAAAGCGGGCTGGCGAATTTGGCGCTCAACCGCTATCTCGACCGGCGCGACGAGATCGACGGTCTCGTTCTGCTGCCCTTGTTCATGTCGCTGCGCGCGGCGATCCGCGCGCATATCGGCGCCGCGCAGAACAGGCCGGACGAGGCGCGCCGCTATTTCGATCTGGCGCGCGAACTGGCCAAGGATAACGCGCGTTGCGTCGTGGCGATTGGCGGGCTCAGCGGCGCGGGTAAATCGAGCGTCGCGGCGGCGCTGGCGCCCTCGATC
>JBAUVQ010000027.1:0-1650 GCA_049583305.1 Methylocystis sp. | reverse complement strand
CGGTCGAACGAGCCGTCGGGCTTGAGCAGGATCTTGCGCTCGGGCAAGTCCAGATCGAGCGGCGCGCGAACATGGCGCGCGTGTTTCGCCGCCTCATAGGCCGCCCACAGCGGCCGCAGCACGCCCTCCAGGAGCGGCGCCGTGGTCTCGTCCGGGCGACCGTCGATTGCCGCCTGCGCTTGTGCGTAATTGAGCTTGGCGACCGAGCGCATCATGACGCGGTGGAACGCGTGGCCGAGCTTGCGGCCGTGTTTGTCCAGTCGCAGACGCACCGCGAGGGCTGGGCGGTCCTCGAGCGCGCGCAGCGAACACAAATCGTTGGAGATGCGCTCGGGCAGCATCGGCACCACGCGGTCGGGAAAATATACGGAATTGCCGCGCTCTAGCGCATCACGGTCGAGCGCGGTGTGGGGTCGCACGTAATGGGCGACGTCCGCGATGGCCACGGTCACGACGAAGCCTTCCGGATTGTCGGGCGACGGGTCCGGCGCCGCATGGACCGCGTCGTCGTGGTCCTTCGCGTCGGGCGGGTCGATGGTGACGAGCGGAAGCTCGCGCCAATCCTCGCGATGCGAGTCGAGCCGGACCTCGCGGACGCTTTCCGCCTCCTTGAGCGCCTCGGGTCGGAACAGATCGGGGATGTCGTGGGCGCGTAACGCGATCAGGCTGACCGCCTTTTCGCCCTTGACCGAGCCAAGGCACTCGCGCACACGGGCGCGGCCGGCGCCGAGCCGCGTCTTGCCGACGAGATCGACGCTGACGAGATCGCCGTCGCGCGCCTCGCCCTGGTCTTCCTTGGCCACGACGAGATCGCGGCCCGCCTGCTTCTTTTCGATGGACTGTAACCAGCCCGCGCCGTTTTCCTCGATATGCAACACGCCGAGCAGACGATGACGCGCCCGCGCCAGCAGCTTGATGACCCGGCCGGTGAATTGCGGATCGTTGGGGCCGGCGTCGCGGTCGGGTTCGGCGCGCGCCAGGGCGCGGTCTCCGACGCCGGGCAGCGGCTCGCCTGGCCTCGCGCGGCGCGGCGCGTGGATCAATATACGCGGGGCGGGGCCGAATTCGTCTTCGTTCCACTCCACCGGCGTCGCGACGAGTTCTCCGTCGGCGTCACGCCCGATAATGTCCACCAGCGTCACCGGGGGCAGGGCTCCGGGTTTCGTGAGGCGCTTCCCGCGTTTTTCTATGGCGCCTTCCGTCGCGAGGTCCCCGAGCAGCCGCTTCAACGCGATCTTGTCCGCGCCCTTGATCCCGAAGGCGCGCGCGATCTCGCGCTTGCCGATCTTGCCGGCCTGGCCGGATTTGCGCATCGCTTCTTTTTCGCGGGCCAGAAAGGCCAGAATGTCTTCGCGCGTGGGCGTTGGGCTGGGAGCGCTTGGGGGCTTCTTGGTCAATGCCGATTCCGTTTGGCGCGACGTAGAAAGAACTTTTGGCCGCGCGGAGCGGACTATACACGCGCGCCGCCTCGTGCGATACGCCGCCGCGAAGGGCTCTGATGCAATGGCCAAAAACGCAACCATCACGCTTTGCGCGGACGATTACGCCCTGTCCTACGGAGTCAGCGCCGGCATCCTGGAGGCGTTGAGGGCGGGGCGGCTGTCGGCCGTCTCCGCGCTGACCAACGGCCCGCGCTGGCCGGCGCTGGGG
>JBAUVQ010000026.1:0-9882 GCA_049583305.1 Methylocystis sp. | reverse complement strand
GTTTTTTGTCGGTCAAACCCAAATTGGGATAACCTGATTCGGGATATACCAAATTTGCATGGCGAAATCGCTCCATACCCCGGAATATGACCAATTCCGCGCGCTCTTGCTCGCCGGTCGGGAACGGGCCGGCTTAACGCAAGCCGAGGTTTCGGCGCGACTGGGCCGCCCGCAATCCTTTGTCGCCAAATACGAAGGGGGCGAGCGCCGACTGGATGTCATCGAGTTCATCCAGGTCTGTTTCGCTCTTGACGTCGATCCTCACGCCATCCTCAAATCTCTTCAAGAGAGGATGGGCGCCTGAGCAGGCCGCGGATCACGTCGGCGTCGTCGCGGAATCCTTATCGAACTGTAGCGACTGGAAGCGGCGGACGCCAAGCTGGAAGTAGGTGGGATCGATCTCGCCGGCGAACGCACTGCGACCTGTTTGCCTCGCCGCCAGCGACGCCGAAAACAGTCCGCCGAACGGTTCCCACACGACATTTTCGACATCGCTCGACGCTTCGATGATCCGGCGCATCAGGTCGAGGGGTTTCTGATTCAGGTGCGCGGCCCTGCCGCTGATTTCTGGCGCTTTGACGCGCTCTCCACCTTTGAGCGGGTTACGCGCCCACACATTCGTGACGCCCATTGGGCAGTGGAAGGTTGATCGCATCGCCGCCCATTCCCCCGAAGTCATTGGGCGGACGCCGTCGCGCGAGAAGTAGGGGCGGCCGGCGGGATCGCCATGTTCATTGGCGTAACGCGCCATTTTGTCGAACATTTCGGGCGGCGGATAATACCAGAGGTGGCCTTGGTCGAGATATTTGCGCACGGCGACATCGGCGACGCCGCAGGCCTCGTTCGCCTTCCTGAGAGCCAGACCCGTGCGCTTCCACTCGCGGTAAAGCCAGCGTTGTAGCGTCATGCCGTCGATGCGCGGCTCGAAAACGTATTGCACGCAGATTTCGGTCACGACGGGGAAGCGCCGAATCTTCGCGGTGTTCACATTGCCGGCGATATGCGCCTTGCCCTTGTTCCAGACATTTGCGTTCACATAGCGCCAGCCGTGACGTTCAAGCACCGGGTGGGAGGCCGCCCAGCCGATTTCCGAATTCCAAAACCAGAGCGTGGTCTGGGGCGTCGCGCGTTCGCTCCATGCCCTGATGTGCGGCTCATACCACTCGGCTATGCCCAGGTGGTCGGAGGTATCCCCTTCGAAGCCGAGAATGCCGTAGGCGCCATCGGAAACGATAACCTGTGGCGCTTCCCAACTCGCGTAATGGTCCAGGCTATCGCCAAGGCGCAGGACGACGGCTCCGTCCGTCCAGCGGTCGGACTCCGGCGCCGTCGCGAGCGTGACGGCCTTGCCGCGGCCGACGGTGCTGGTCGGCGCGTTCCGCCTTATCTCCGCGACGGCGTCGGTCATCGGCTGTCCTTTTCAATCCCGAATCAGGATAATCGAAAGTCGCCGAGGCGGCAAGAGACAACGGCAAGAGACAACGGGCGCTGGCTTCGCCGTCGCCAGAAATTCCGCGTCGCCGGTGGCTTTCGCGGCCGCCTTTACGCGATGCGTCATGTCGACTATCGACGTTGAAACTCCAACCAACCAAAGAGATCCCGCGCGCATGCCCCGCTACGCCCTGACGATCGAATATGACGGTGGGCCCTTCGTCGGCTGGCAGCGGCAGGCCAACGGCATGTCCGTGCAGCAGCGACTGGAGGAGGCGGTATTCGCCATCGACGGCGCGCGCCGCGTCGTGCATGGCGCGGGCCGCACCGACGCCGGCGTGCATGCGCTGGGGCAAGTCGCGCATGTCGATCTGGCGCGCGTCTGGCGCGAGGACCGGCTGCGCGACGCGATCAACGCGCATCTGCGTCCGAGCCTGATCGCGGTGCTTTTCGCGCGGGCGGTCGGCGAGGATTTCTAGGCGCGCTTTTCCGCGCGGGCGCGCCATTACCGCTATGTTATCGACAACCGCCGCGCGCCGCTGGCGCTGAACGCCGGGCGCGCCTGGCACGTCAAGCGCGCGCTCGACGCGGAGGCGATGCACGAAGCGGCCCGAGCGCTGATCGGCAAATTCGACTTCACCACATTTCGCGCGAGTGAATGCCAAGCGAAATCGCCGATCCGCACGCTCGACCGGCTCGACGTGCGGCGCGACGGAGAGATCATCGAGATTCTCGCCAGCGCGCAATCCTTCCTGCATAACCAAGTGCGCTCGCTGGTCGGCTCACTGGAGCATGTTGGCGGCGGCAAATGGCGGATCGAGGATTTGCGTCTCGCGCTGGAGGCGCGCGACCGCGCCCGCTGCGGACAGGTGGCGCCGCCGCAAGGACTCTATCTCGTCGCGGTTGATTATTGAGCGGCCGGCATTACGTTCGGACGCGAGGAAAATGCCCATGAGATTGTTGAAGCTGGCGATTATGGGGCTCGTCGGCCTTTATGGCGTGGCGCTGTTCGGCTTGACCGTATTTCAGCGCGACCTGCAATATCATCCCGGCGGCGCCATTATCGCGCCGGCGCAGGCGGGCTTCGCGACGATCGAGACGCTGCGACTTTCGAGCGGCGACGGCGAGACGCTGGTCGCCTGGTATGCGGCGCCGCGGCGCGACGATCTCCCGCTGATCCTGTATTTTCATGGCAATAGCGGCGTGCTGGCCGACAGGGCCAAGCGCTTCCGCGAACTGACCGACAGCGGCTACGGGCTGCTCGCCGTGTCCTACCGCGGTTTTGGCGGCTCGACGGGAACGCCGACCGAGGACGGCATATTGCTCGACGCCGAGACCGCCTACAAGGAGGCGGCAAGGCGTGGTTTCACCGGCCAGCGTCTGGTGATCGTCGGCGAGTCGCTTGGCACCGGCGTCGCGGCGATCATCGCTTCGCGCCACGAGGCTGCGGCGTTGGTGCTCGATTCAGCCTATTTCTCCACGCTCGACGTCGCCATCGAACGCTATCCGATTTTTCCGGTGAGCTATCTGATGCGCGACACCTTTCGCTCGGACCTCGCGATAACGAATGTCCACATGCCCTTGCTGATCCTGCATGGCGAGCGCGATCTCGTCATTCCGATCGAATCCGCGCGCAAACTGTTCGCGCTCGCCAATGAACCCAAGAAGTTCATTCCGGTCGCCAACGCCGGTCACCTAGTGCTGCACCTTGACGGCGTCTATCCGCTGGCGAAGGCCTTTATCGACGCGAACGCGGGGCCGGAGAAGCGCTAAATCCACTCGGGCACATGATCGAGCGCGATCAGTTGTTCGATGCTCTCGCGCGGGCGGATCACCGCGGAGCGCGCGCCATCGACCAGCACCTCGGGGACCAGCGGGCGGGAGTTATAGGTTCCCGATTGCACCGCGCCATAGGCGCCTGCCGTCAGCACCGCGAGAAGGTCGCCGGGTTTCGGCTCGGCCATGCCGCGGCCTAGTCCGAGGTAATCGCCGGTTTCGCAAACGGGCCCGACGATATCGGCGACGTAATTGGCGCTGTTGGCGCGCCGTTCGACCGGAACGATTTCGTGAAAGGCGTCGTAAAGCGTCGGCCGGATCAGGTCGTTCATGCCGGCGTCGACGATGACGAAATTCTTGGCCTCGCCGTGCTTCACGTAAAGGACGCGCGTCACCAAAATTCCCGCGTTGCCGACGATGAGCCGTCCAGGTTCGAACACCAGTTTGCAGCCGAGCCCCTCGAAATGCCGGCGCGCGATACGCGCGTAACGGTCGGGGTGGTAGGAGTCGGGATCTTGCCCCTGATGGTAAGGTATGCCAAGGCCGCCGCCGAGATCGATATGCGAAATCGCATGGCCGTCGGCGCGAAGATCGCGCACGAGTTCGGCCAGCAGGGAGAACGCCGCGTCGAAGGGCGCGAGATCGGTGAGTTGTGAGCCGATGTGCATGTCGACGCCGGCGATCTCCAGTCCCGGCAGCTTCGACGCGCGGGCGTAGACCTCGCGGGCGCGCGACAGCGGCACGCCGAACTTGTTTTCTTTTTTGCCGGTGGAGATTTTCGCGTGGGTCTTTGCATCCACGTCTGGATTGACGCGCAAGGAGATTCTGGCGCGCCGTCCATTCGCGGCGGCGATGGCGGAAATCGCGTCGAGTTCCGGCTCGGACTCGACGTTGAAGCAGAAAATCTCCACGCTCAGCGCGGCTTCGATTTCCCGCGCGGTTTTGCCGACGCCGGAAAAAGTGATCTTTCCAGGGGAGACGCCCGCCTTCAAAGCGCGCGCCAGTTCGCCGCCGGAGACGACGTCCATTCCAGCTCCGAGCGACGCGAGCAGCGTCAGGACGGCCTGATTGGAATTGGCCTTCATCGCATAGCAGACAAGCGCGTCCAGGCCGTCGAACGCCTTGGCGAAGACCGTGAAGTGGCGGCGGATCGTCGCGGCCGAATAGCAGTAGAACGGTGTTTCGACCGCCCCGGCCAGCGCGGGCAGGGCGATGTCCTCGGCGTGGAGGACGCCGTCTTTATACGAGAAATGATGCATTGAGCCCGCTCAGAGAATGGGGTCTAGGAAGAAGGGATAGTCCGCTGGCGGCCGATGACCGATGTCGCCTTCCACCGGTTTCGCCTTGGGCTTGGCGCCCTCGTCGCTTAATTTTTGCTTCTGACCATCGGTTCGCGCCTTCGCGGCGTCGGCGGCCTCCTGCTGGGCGCGGCGCGCGTCTCGGACCGCTTGAACGTCCGGCGGCAACTCGAGCGGCCCTTTACGGCCGCAGCCGGCGAGCGCCCCTGTCAGCAGCGGGGCGATCGCGAAAGCGAGAATAAGGCGTCGGGCGCGGGGTGAGAGCATTGGTCGTCGTTCCATCCGTCGAAACCGTGGCGGGAGCGGCACTATATACCCCAATGCGAGACGAAAACGAGCGGAACATGGCGCCGCCGGCGAAGCGAGGTCAACGCGCGCGGCCTGGCTCAATCTGTCGCATCGCGCCGGAGTGGGCTGGTGATTACATCATATTCGTCTAATGTGTTTTGTCGCGCCACAAGGGCTGGGAGAGCCGTCATGCCGCATGCATTGGAGTTGACCCGTCGTTCGCTATTGTCCCGGATCGGCATGGCGGCGAGCGCCTATGCGTGCTGTTCGGGCCCGGCCGCCGCAATGGGCGGAGGCATGGACGGCCCAAAAAGAATCGCGCCCAACTGGGCATCGCCGGGCTTCAACCCGGATGTCGACTTGGAGCTGATCTGTCGGCCGGGGTCCGCGCCCATACTCGATGGCCGCGAGACCGGAGTCTGGCGATACGCCGCGAATCTGCTGAAAGGCCCCGAGAATACGCTGACGGCGCTGCCCGATTCCTATCTCGGCCCAATCATGCGCTTCTGGAAGGGCCAGAAGATACGCATTCGCCTACGTAACGAACTGCCCGAGCCGACCATCACTCATTGGCACGGCCTGCACGTGCCGATGCTGATGGACGGCCACCCCATGTACGCGATCGATCCGGGCGAGACCTATGTTTACGAATTCGAAATGCGCAATCGCGCGGGCCTGAATTTTTATCATCCGCACACGCACGAAGCGACGGCCACGCAGGTCTATCGGGGCCTCGCCGGGGCGATCATCGTGAACGACGACGAGGAGAAGGCGCTCGAATTGCCCTCGGGCGAGTTCGAATTACCGATCGTGTTGCAGGACCGCGCCTTCGACGACAACAACCAGCTCGTCTATGGCGGCGGCATGCACGCTCAGATGGTGGGTTTCCAGGGCGACCATATTCTCGTCAACGGCAGGCCGGACTACGTGATCGACGTGGCCAGCCGCGCCTATCGCCTGCGCATCCTGAACGGCTCGAACTCGCGCATTTACAAGCTGGCCTGGGACGACGCCACTCCGATTACAGTGATTGGCGTCGATGGCGGCCTGTTGGAGAAGCCGGAAGAAAGGCCCTACGTCATGCTCGCTCCCGCCGAGCGACTCGATGTTTGGGCCGATTTTGGCGGACGAAGCGTCGGCTCGCGGATGGTCATGCGCAGCGCGCCGTTTTCGGGCGTCTTGCCGCGCATGATGGGCGGCATGATGGGAGGATCGGCGTTGCCGGTCGGCGGAAACTATCCGCTCTTCACCATTCGCGTCGCGCGCGCGGCCACCGACGGTCCGGCCTTGCCGCGACGCCTGACGAACATCGACCGCTTGCGGCTGGAGGATGTCGCGAACCCTCATAACGCCGTGCCGATCGCGATTACCGAGGCGCCGATGGCGATGCTGATCAACGGGCGCCCTTACGCGATGAACGACGCGCTGCCGCGCGAGCGCATCCCTGTCGATACGCTGCAACTCGTCGAAATTTTTCACGATCATGGCGGCATGGGCATGGGGATGGGCCGAGGGATGGGCATGGGCGGCGGCATGGGCATGATGGGCGGAATGGGCGGCATGATGTCGATGGCGCATCCCATTCATCTGCACGGCCAGCAGTTTCAGATTCTGAGCCGTTCCGGGGAAGGCGTCGACCCCGACGATTACGCGACGATGAGCGCGGGATTCATCTCCAGCGGATGGAAGGACACCGTGCTGGTCGCGCCCGGCGAGCGCGTGCGGATCCTCAAGCCCTTCGGCGACTTCAAGGGCGCGTTCATGTATCACTGCCATAACCTCGAACATGAGGACATGGGCATGATGCGGGAGTTTATCGTGGAATGAGCGCGGCGTCGTGAAAATCATTGATCCGGCGCAATTGACGAATAGCGTCAAGCGTCGATCAAATGATCTGACAATCGCCTGATTCGATCCACGGGAACGCTCCAAAGTGAAAAACGCCCTAATCGCCGTGCTCGCCTTCGTTTTCGCCGTTTCGCTCGCGGTTCCGGCCCAAACGCAGGACGCCGTCCCCGTGGTCAAGCCGACGAAGACCAAGCCGAAGCCCCACGTTGCGGCGAAAACGCCCAAGCCCGCCGCGCCCACGGCGGAAGCGCCCGCGGCGAATAGCGCGCCCGCGCCAGTCGCCAGCGAGGAGTCCGCGCCCTCGGGCAAGATCGATCGGGCCGAGGCGATCCGGCGCGCCAACGCCTTTTTCAACGCCTCGCCCGTTTTGAACGCCGACTTCGTGCAGATCGGCGCCGACGGCAAGCGCTCCGAGGGCAAGCTCTACTCGCAACGAGCGGGCCGAGTGCGTTTCGAATATGCGCAGCCAGCGACGCTCGAACTCGTCGCCGACGGCGCGCACGTGATGGTGCGCGACCGTAAGCTCAAGACGCGGGACGTTTATCCGATCGATCAAACGCCGCTCAAATTTCTCCTCAAGGAGAAAATTGATTTCGAGAACGACGTTAAGGTTCTCGACGTGACCACGGATGACGCCGGCGTCACGGTCTCGGTCGAGGACAAGGCCACGTTCGGCGGCACATCGCACCTCAAGCTTATCTTCGATCCCAAGACGTTCAAGCTCAAGCAATGGCAGATCACCGATCCGCAGGGCTATGAAACGCTGCTCTCGCTGTTCAACATCGATCAGAAGCGCACTCCAGACGCCGCCTTGTTCAAGATCGACGCCAACGCCAAGAACGAATAGAGCCGCCGAACGATGAATAACGACGAAACGACGCAATGGCGGTTGTTCCGCTCGTTCCGGGGGCTGGGCGCGGGCGCCTTGCGCTTCGATCTCATCGCCGGGCTC
Organism: Methylocystis sp.; assembly: GCA_049583305.1. Classification (GTDB taxonomy): domain Bacteria; phylum Pseudomonadota; class Alphaproteobacteria; order Rhizobiales; family Beijerinckiaceae; genus Methylocystis. Next base: position 2,289 of record JBAUVQ010000026.1, on the reverse strand, counting down.
ACGCTCGCGGCTGTCGCAATCCCCGAACAAATGGCCACGGCGCGGCTTGGGGGCTTTCCGCCGCACATCGGCTTTTTCGCCTTCATCGCCGGCTCGATCGCCTTCGCGGCGTTTGGCTCAAACCGCTTCCTGTCGGCGGGCGCCGATTCGACGATCACGCCGATTTTCGCCGGCGCGCTGGCGGCGGTGGCGACGGTCGGCGGGGCGGATTACGCCGAACTCGCGGTCATACTGGCCGGTCTCGTCGGCGTGTGTCTGCTGCTGGCCGGCGTGTTTCGGGCGGGCTGGGTCGCCGATCTCCTCTCCATCCCCGTCATGACCGGCTTTCTCGCGGGCGTCGCCATCCATATCGCGATTTCGCAGACGCCGGCGCTGCTTGGCCTTCCGCCCGGCGAGGGGGAGGTGTTTCACCGGCTCGCGATGATCGTCGATGACATCGGCGAAACCAACCTGCTCACGCTGGCGGTCGGCGCCTCCGTTCTCGCTAGCATTGTGTTGTTCGAGAAGATCAGCCCGCGCATTCCCGGCGCGCTGATCGCGCTGGCGACGGCGACTTTCGTCGTCGCGCGTTTCAATCTCGAAGAGAAAGGCGTCGCGCTCGTCGGCGCCTTCACGGTCGCGCCGCCGCATCCTTCCGTGCATGTCCCGAGCCTCGACCATCTGTCGCACGTGCTCGGCCTCGCCGTGATCATTTCGGTGATCATCATGGTGCAGACCGCGGCAACCTCGCGCTCGTTTCCCGGCGCTCCCGGAGAGACGCCGGATGTTGACCGCGACTTCATTGGGCTTGGCGCGGGAAGCCTGCTCGCCGGGCTGTTCGGAGCCTTTCCGGTCAACGCCAGTCCGCCGCGTACGGCGATCGTCGCCGAGACCGGCGGGCGCAGCCAGATCGCCGGTCTGGTCGCCTGCGCGGCCGTCGTCGCGACGGCGCTTTACGGCGCCAAATTATTGGCGCTGGTGCCGGAGGCGGCGCTGGCGGGTGTGCTGCTGTTCGTCGCCGGGCGGATTTTCCGCGTGCCGGAAATGCTGGACATCAGGGGCAAGACCAAGGCCGAATTCGGTCTCGTCGTCGTCACCATGCTGGCGGTGGTGATCCTGCCGGTGCAGACCGGCGTCGCGCTGGCGATCATGCTGTCGTTGGTTCACGGCGTGTGGACGACGACGCGCACGCGCCTGATCGAATTCGATCGCCTGCCAGGCGGCACCGTCTGGTGGCCGGTCAAGGCCGACTTCACTGGCGAGAAACTTCTCGGCGTGCTGGTCGTCGCTTTTCAAGCGCCGCTGTCCTTCCTGAACGCCTATCAATTCCAGAGCGACATGAAGGACGCCATCGCCCGCGTCGACGGCGGCTTGCGGCTGGTGGTGCTGGAGGCGAGCAGCATCGTCGAGATCGACTTCACCGCGGCGCGCATTCTTCGCGACGTTATCGCGCAATGCCGCGCGCAAGGCGTCGATTTCGCGATCGTGCGTCTGGAGTCGGTGCGCGCCCAGGCGGCTTTAGAGAATTTCGGCGTGATGGCGACGCTGCGCGCGGACCGGCTATTCCATAGCGTCGACGAAGCCACGCGCAAGCTGGCGCCGGACGCGGCGTTGGGGGTGGCGGGGTAGGGAGGGCGGTTGAGCGCGGCGAGAGCCGCCTCAAGCATGTTTGCTTGCGGAAGCGGACGTTGGTTTTCGCCTCTGGCCGACGCGTATGCATGATAGTCCCCTTTATCGCATACCTAAGGAGAAGCGAATGTCGGACGAGGTGTGGACGCCTCAAACCGTGTCGGCGCTCACCGGTTTAGGAGGCGTCGCTGTCGGCGCTTTGATCACTTGGCTCGGTCTCGGAAAACGGATCGCAGCCGACCAACTACTCGCGCAGCAAAAGTTTGATTTCGACAATGTGCTTGCAGAACGTAAGTTCAATTACGACCGTGATCTGCATGATCACAAACGGCGCGTCGAATTGGCCGAGCAGGCTCTAATCGCCTTCTATTAGGCCCGCGATGTGTTCGCATGGGTTCGCACCCCAGGGGGCTTTGGCGGAGAAGGTAGCTCACGCACGCCGGACGCCGGAGAAAGCGCGACAGAGAAGGAGAAACGCAACACTTATTTCGTTCCGATCGAGCGGCTGAATCGCGAGAAAGAGTTGTTCGCCAAACTCCAATCTTTGCGTTACTCCTTCGCCGCGTATTTCGGCGAAGCGGCGATTGAGCCCTTCATATCGATGTGGAGTGTCCACACGAACATCAGCTCTTCGGCAAGCACCCTTATCCAATACGCCGAAGACGATGAACGCCCGTTCGC
>JBAUVQ010000025.1:0-6755 GCA_049583305.1 Methylocystis sp. | reverse complement strand
CGCCATGGCGGCGCTGCTGGGCGTGGAGTTGGACGCCGCGCGTGACATCGCCGCGGCCGCGGCGGGCGCGACCAGCGCCGTGTGCGAGGTGGCCAATGACAATGGCGGCGGACAGGTCGTGCTCTCGGGCGCCAAGGCGGGCGTGGAGAAGGCCATGGAGATCGCCAAGGAGCGGGGCGTCAAGCGCGCCGTCTTGTTGCCGGTGTCCGCGCCTTTCCATTGCGCGCTGATGCGGCCCGCCGCCGAGGCGATGAAAGCCGCGCTGGCGGACGCCGCCATCGCGCGTCCCCGCGCGCCGCTGGTCGCCAATGTCACGGCCGCCGCCGTGTCCGAGCCCGAGGAGATTCGCCGCCTGCTGGTCGAGCAGGTCACGGGCGCCGTCCGCTGGCGCGAGAGCGTCGTTTTCATGGCCGGCGCGGGCGTGACCAAATTCGTGGAATGCGGCGCCGGCAAGGTGCTGGCCGGCCTGCTGAAGCGCATCGTGCCCGGGGTGACCGGGACAAGCGTGGGCGCGCCCGACGACCTCGCCGCCTATCGCGGCTTCATCTAGAGTTTGTCCGGTTCTGATTGAACCGGACAAACTCTAGATTCCCTTATTTTGTCGTGCTTTTGAAAGGCAAAACCGGCCCCCACTTTTGCCGAAAGCACTCTAACGAGAAAAGCCCGGCGCGAGGCCGGGCTTTTTGTCATTCGCGGCTTTCGCGTCAGCTTCAGAATTTGGCGAACATCGGCGCCGGAGCGGCGACGTTGAAGTGATAATTCACGCCGGCGCGAACCAGATTCGACTGGTTGTGATGCTGGCGGGCGCCCCACCAACCATTGTCGCCGCCGCCCGAAAGATCGGTGTAAAGATATTCCACCTTGACCGATATGTTCGGACGGAACGCCCATTCCACGCCGCCGCCGGCGGTCCAGCCGGTCCGCGCGCCGCCGGAACCATTCCCGCCATTGAAGCCGACCGGCGGAAAGCCGCCGGCGGGCGCGGGAGCGAAGGCGGTCGCCCAAGCCGGGTTCCAGCCATTATTCGATCCGCTTCCCTCGCCATAGGCGAAGCCGCCGGTGCCGTAAATCAACAGATTCGGGCTGAAGGGCGTGACGCCAAGTCGGCCGCGAACCGTGCCGAACCAGTTGAGATTGCGCGAGCTCGAGCCCTGGAAATCGGTCTCCAGGCCGGCGACGAACAGCGGCGAAAGCTGCAGATTGTAACCGATCTGACCGCCGCCGAGGACGGAGCCCTGGCCGCCGTGATGGCTGTCGCCCCAGCCGCCGCCGAGGTTCAGGCCGGCGTAAAGGCCGGTCCAGGTGAACATCGGAGCCGGCGGCGGCACATAGACCGGCGCGCCCTTGCGAGAGGGCAGGTCGGCGGCCTGGGCGGCGCCGGAGGCCAGCGCCGCGCAAAGCGCGAGCGCCGAGAGGGTCTTTTTCATCTAACTGTCCTTTTCCACTCTACTAAACGGGGAAGCCTTGGGGTCGAACATGAACGACGCCCGTCGAGCCGCCGATGTGATGACCGTATTCCGTGGTCGAAATAGGACCATGAAAGTTAAAGAAACTATAACTCTCGCCATCGCGATGGAATAATTGTGTCTAGCAACAATTCAGCCACAAGATCGCCGCGATTTTTTCAGCATGTCCCGCGCGCGCCGGACCGGTATTGACTGAAGCAAACCCAAAGTCAACGAACGCAGACATAACGACAGCCAAATATATATCAAGTTATGCGCTCCAATTGCATTGATGTATTCAATTTTAGCAATTTTATATTCTTACAATTAACCGTGTTATTTTGAGATTTGAGCGCGAAAAGAGGCGCGCTCAAGCGCGGCGCCGACGCGAACGCCCAATGGTTTTCGCCAAATCGAATCGCCGATCGTCGCCGCTTGCTCGGAGCCGCATGTTATGGAAAGTCCGGTCCGCGAAAGCGGATCGCGGAAAAATTCCGGCGCGGGCGCATTCGGCGGCTCGGCGCGCTATTGTTCCCGCTGCACGACGCGCGTCGCGATCAGCCGCGGCGACGAAAAAACACCCGGGACGAAAGAGGGGGGAGAATGTTCGATTTGACAGGCAAGACGGCGTTGGTGACCGGCGCGAGCGGCGGCATTGGCGGGGATATCGCGCGCGCGCTGCACCAGGCGGGCGCGACCGTGGCGGTGTCCGGCACACGGCGGGAGCCTCTGGAGGCGCTGGCGGCTGAGTTGTCGTCGCGCGTCCACGTTCTCCCCTGCGACCTCGGCGATAAGGAACAGACTGATAAGCTGGTCCCGCAAGCGGAGGCGGCGCTCGGCGGGCTCGACATTCTCGTCAACAACGCCGGCGTCACGCGCGACGGGTTGTTGATGCGAATGAAGGACGAGGATTGGGAAGCGGTCCTGAACATCAATCTGACCGCGGCATTTCGTCTGTCGCGGGCGGCGCTGCGCGGCATGATGCGCAAACGTCACGGCCGCATCATCGGCATCACCTCGGTCGTGGGCGTGACCGGCAACGCGGGCCAGGGCAATTACGCCGCGTCGAAGGCCGGAATGATCGGCCTGAGCAAATCGCTCGCGGCGGAAGTGGCCTCGCGGGGGATCACCGTGAACTGCGTCGCGCCCGGATTCATCGAAAGCCCAATGACCGCCGCGCTCACCGACGCGCAAAAGGAAACACTCTTGCGCGTTGTTCCGGCGGGACGCCTCGGGCGAGGCGCGGATGTCGCCGCGGCCGTCGTGTTTCTCGCCAGCGCGGAGGCGACTTATATCACTGGCCAAACCTTACATGTGAACGGCGGCATGGCGATGATCTAGGGCCCGTTCCGCGCGGCGAGGCGCGCCGGAAAGGCCAATGCGCCGGCCCTCTCGCCATCAAGATCGAAGTGTGCTACCAGACGCGTCGCTGCGACGGGGGCGCCGCCTTTTCGATCTTTCGGATCGGCTTGTCTCGTGCTCTTGCGGTGGTTCGCTTTCGCCTGATATGGCGGGGAAGCGACCCAAGGTGTAGAGAGAGCAAGCGACTTTGGCCCCAAGGGCCGCCGGTCGCCAAAATAAGCGAACAGCGCCGCCGCGATCGACCGTCGCGGGCGGGAAAATCGAACGAGGATTAGAGCAAATGAGCGATGTCGCCGAGCGCGTGAAGAAAATTGTGGTGGAACACCTCGGCGTCGAGCCCGAGAAGGTCGTCGATAAGGCGAGTTTCATCGACGATCTGGGAGCGGATTCGCTCGATATCGTCGAATTGGTGATGGCGTTCGAGGAGGAGTTCGGCGTCGAAATTCCGGACGACGCCGCCGAAACCATTTTGACCGTCGGCGACGCGGTGAAATTCCTGGAGACGGCCAAGACGGCCTGATTCGGCGCGGCGCGGCGGACCATCCGCCGCGCGGCCCGATCGCGCCTTGTGTAATGAAGCATCGTCTCCGAGAGTGATCCATGCAAAGAGTGGTGGTCACCGGTCTCGGCCTCGTGTCGCCGTTAGGCTGTGGTGTTGATACAAATTGGCGTCGCCTGATCGCGGGCGAATGCGGCTTCAAGCGCATCGACACATTCGAGGTCGACGATCTTGCTTGCCAGATCGCGGCCATCGTGCCGCGTGGAGCGGGCGCGGACGGGGCCTTTAATCCCGACGAATGGTTCGACCCTAAGGAACAGCGCAAGGTCGACGATTTCATTATCTACGCCGCCTGCGCGGCGACTCAGGCTTTGTCCGACGCCGGCTGGAAGGCCGACACCGCTGAGAAGCAGGAGACGACCGGCGTGCTGATCGGCTCGGGAATCGGCGGCCTCGGCGGAATTTACGAGACCTCGATCACCCTGAAGGAGAAGGGGCCGCGGCGCGTTTCGCCCTTCTTCATCTCCGGCCGAATCATCAATCTCGCGTCCGGCTACGTGTCGATCATGCATGGCCTCAAGGGCCCGAATCACGCCGTCGTGACCGCGTGCTCCACCGGAGCCCACGCGATCGGCGACGCCGCGCGGCTCGTGGCGCTGGGAGAGGCCGAGGTGATGGTCGCGGGCGGCGCCGAATCGCCCGTCAACCGCATTGGCGTCGCCGGCTTCGCCGCCTGCCGGGCGCTCTCGACGGGCTTCAACGATCGCCCCGAGGCGGGCTCGCGCCCCTATGATCGGGACCGCGACGGTTTCGTGATGGGCGAGGGCTCTGGTTGCGTGGTGCTCGAATCCTACGAGCACGCCAAGGCGCGCGGCGCTCATATCTACGCCGAGTTGATCGGCTACGGCATGTCAGGCGACGCCTATCACATCACCGCTCCCGCGCCCGACGGCGACGGGGCCTATCGCTGCATGTCGATCGCGCTGAAGCGGGCGGGTCTCACCGTCGAGGACGTGGATTACGTCAACGCGCACGGCACTTCGACGCCGCTTGGCGACGAGATCGAGTTGAACGCGGTGCTGCGTCTGCTCGGCAACGCGCCGGTAAAACTGTCCATGTCGTCGACGAAATCGGCGATCGGCCACTTGCTCGGCGCCGCCGGCGCGGTCGAGGCGATCTACTCGATTTTGGCCCTGCGCGACCAGGTCGCGCCGCCAACGCGCAATCTCGACAACCCTTCGGTCACCACCGAAATCGATCTTGTTCCGCATGTCGCCCGCAAGCGTAAAATCGACGTCGTTCTGTCCAATTCCTTCGGTTTTGGCGGCACCAACGCATCGCTGGTTTTTCGTCGGGCCGATTAGCTCGTTCGAACGACGCGCGTTTCGCTTCGTTCGAACGAGAAGCGCCGATTCGGCGCTGTTCGCGTTTCCACGAACCCGCGCGCGTTAACCATCACGACGCAATCGTCGAACTCCGCCGCGGCCAAGGCCATCGGCCGTCCGTGAATTCGCCATATTCAATGATAGTCTGACCTGCGGCGCCAACCTGGAGCCGTCTGGATCTCGTTCGGGAAAATGCGCTTGTTTGCCGAACTGGTCTTTTTTCGCCGGCGCGGCGGGCGTTGCTATGTTAAAACGATGTCGGCAAGGAATGGCGTGATTTGACATGAGTGACGTTGAGAAAAACGATAAGCCGAACGCCCCCGGCGGCGACGCCCCCGCCACGCCTCGATCCGACGCGGCGGCGCCAGAGCTTAAAGTCGACGCGGAGACGCGAGAGCTTAAGCTCGGCGCGCCGGCGATGGCGGCTCCGCCGAAAAGCGGGAAGCCTTGGTTCCCCTGGCGCCTCGGCGGTTCTGAAAAGCAGGCGACATCACCGCCGCCGCGCGGAAAAAAGCGCCGCGACGGAGCCCTGTCCGCGATGAGCGGCTTCCTGAGTTTCGTTTTGGTCGTGCTGGTCGCCGGAATCTTCGGGCTGATTTCGGCGCGCCACGTTCTGAACGAGCCGGGACCGCTGCGCGCCGACAAAATCGTGTTCATGCCGCCGGGCAGCGACACGCCCGAAATTCTGGCCCAACTCGAGCGCGAAGGCGTGATCGACAATCCGCTGTTGCTGAACGCGGCCCTGCTCGTCGAAAACAAGCGCGGCGCGCTTAGGGCCGGCGAATATATGTTCCATCAGGCGGTCAGCCTGCAAGAGGTCATGGACCAGTTGGTCGCCGGGCGGCAGCTCCTGCACGCGGTGACCATTCCCGAGGGCCTGACCAGCGAACAGATCGCGCAACGTCTGCGCGAGAACGACGTGCTGGCGGGCGACATCATGGAGACGCCCAAGGAGGGCGCGCTGCTGCCGGAAACCTATAAGGTCGCGCGCGGCTATTCTCGCGCGAAGCTTCTCGTCAAGATGCAAGAGGATCAGCGCAAGCTCATCGACCAAATCTGGGCGCGCCGGAGCCGCGACTTGCCGTTCCGCACCCCCTTCGAACTGGTGACGCTGGCGTCCATCGTCGAAAAGGAAACCGGAAAGGCGGAAGAGCGTCCACACGTCGCGGCGGTGTTCGTGAACCGTCTGCGCAAGGGAATGCGGCTTCAGTCGGACCCGACCATCGTTTACGGCCTGGTCGGAGGCAAGGCGACCTTGGGGCGTGGCCTTCTGCGCTCCGAACTCGATAAATACACCCCCTACAACACCTATGTCATCGACGGTTTGCCGCCGGGACCGATCGCCAATCCCGGCCGCGCCGCGCTCGAAGCCGTGGCGAATCCCGCCAGTTCCACCGATCTCTATTTCGTGGCGGACGGGACCGGCGGTCATGTTTTCGCGGAGACGCTGGATCAGCATAACCGCAATGTGCAGCGCTGGCGTCACATCGAGCGAGACAACAAGGAAAAGACCGCGCCCGAACCGGATCATCCGGCGCCTGGGATCGCGCCGCCCGCGCCGCGCGACCAACATGGCGACGCTGGCGGAATTGGACGACTCGTGGCGCTCACCGAACGTCACGACGATTTTCCTCCAGGCCGGGCGATGGCGGCCGACGACGGCGCGACCCATCGTCTAGGCAAGCTCGGTCCGTGGGCCGGTCTGTTCGCGGTCGATTCGCTCGATGATCCGACAGACGAAGATTTGCGCCCCCTGGCGCGCGCGCGGCCGCTTCTCACTCTCGCCGCCGCGCAGCCGAGAAGTTACGCGGGGTTCGACCCAACGGCCATGATCGCCTCCGCGCCCCCCGAGAACAACGAGGTGGCCAGCACCGACGAGGTGGCGTTCGAGAGCGAGGGCGGGAAGGCGCTCCTCGACGGTCATGCCGATGTCGGGAGCTACCCGGTTTCGGCGCGCGCGCGCGCCGAGCAGAAGGCCCGGGCCGCGAAATATGGTCTTTCCGGAGGATCCGACCAATTGTCGCCCGGCATCGTCGGCGAGCCGGACACGGCCGCGTCCGACGC
>JBAUVQ010000024.1:0-14990 GCA_049583305.1 Methylocystis sp. | reverse complement strand
GGCTCAATCCCCTGCCCCCGGACCCGCAAACGGTCGGGTTGTATCTCGCCGCCTGCATGGAGGGCGCGCCGGGGCGGGAGCCTTTGAGCGTTTCCTCGCTCGAGCGTCGTCTTTCTGGGATTTGCTGGCGTTATCGCCAGCTCGGCGAGAGGCTCGACACCGGCGACCGCCATATCGCCACCGTCCTCGCCGGCATCCGCCGTCAACACGGCAGGCCACCGGTGGGCAAAGAGGCGATCTTCGCCGACGAACTTTTGGCCATGCTGGCGACGCTCGACAACGATTTGAGGGGCCTGCGCGACAAGGCGATCTTGGCGATCGGCTTCGCCGGCGGCCTGCGCCGCTCCGAGATCGTCGGCCTCGACCGCGGGCCCGGCCAAACCGAGGATGGAACCGGGTGGATCGAGATTTTTGCTGCTGGCGGCGATGTTTCGAGCGCCCGCGATAAGCGCGCCGGCGGTGCGCCGAACGCCGCCGCCGGCGACGGCGAGAACAGCTCCGGCTCCGTAAACGAAGGAGGACTTTTGCTCACCATCAATGGCAAGACCGGCTGGCGCGAGGTCGAAATCGGCCGCGGCTCACGGCCCGATACCTGCCCCGTCGCTTTGCTCGAGACCTGGATGCGACTCGGTCGAATCGCTCGTGGCCCGTTGTTCCGTCCCATCGCGCGCAAAAACGGTGGCGTCTCCTCCGAGCGTCTGACCGACAAACACGTCGCCCGCCTCGTGCAAAGAACCGCGCTCAAGGCGGGAATTCGCGGCGATCTGACGGAGGGCGAGCGCAAGCGCGCCTTCTCCGGCCACAGCCTACGCGCCGGGCTCGCCTCCTCGGCGCAAATCGAGGAGGCGCATGTGCAAAAACACCTCGGCCACGCCAGCGCCGAAATGACCCGACGCTACCAGCGCAAGCGTGACCGCTTCAAAGTCAATCTCACCAAGGCGGCGGGACTGTAACGCGAGATGGCGCGCCGCCTGGTTTGGGGATTGCGGCGCAAAATCCCGGTGGAAGATGCGGCCCGGGCGTTTTCGAACCGCGCCGCGCTGATATTCTGATCAGGCGATTCGAAGCGGGAGGGATACGAAATGGCGCGCCGGCGAGAACCGAGACCACGCGCGGCCCATGGAGGCGGCAGCGCCCAGCAAACCGAAAACGCGCTGCTCGCGGGGCGAATCGAGGAATTTTGCCTTGGCGCGGTAGCGAGCGTTCCCCCCGCGAGAGTGGAGGAAACCGCGCGACATTGGCTTTCCAAAAAGAACCTCGATCCCAACGCTCCCTCCAGCGCCCTCTTGGTCATGGAAGCTTTCGCGCTCGCGGGCTATCTCGCGCTGTTCACGCCCTCGCTACTCGGCGTCGCGCCGATCGAGCGCTTTATCCGCCAGCGACGCGCCGACGCCGATAACGGGGCGCGCGCGGTCCTGGACGCGCTGGCCCGGGCGAGCTTTTATCTCATTCAATTGAAATCCCGGGCCACGCCGCAAGTGCTCAACGTGAAGGATATGGCCAATGGGGGAAACCTGTCCCTGTTCGACGAGGACATCCCCAACGCCGCCCTCGGCGCCTATGTCGCGACGTGGCTCGCGCCGCTGCCGGATGGCGGGTTCGTCGCGCTCGGACCACTGACGCCGCTCGACGCTGGCGCGCTCACTGAGGGCCTCGCCTTCGTGCGGCCGGGCGCGGGAATGAGCAATCCGCGTCGTTGCGCCGCCGCCGTCTATCGCCATGTCATGCGCCACGGCGGCTTGCGGATCGAAGGCCTGAATCTTTTCCCCGAGGATCTGCTCGAAAAGTTCGCGAGCGTCGACGAGGAAGACGAATACGACGATCTCGATCGCCTAGCGTTCGCTTTCGCGGCCACGAAGAAAGGCGACGAGCCCGAGCCCGCGCTAATGCGCAAGGCGCGCGGACTGGCCGCCGCGACGCATGTGTTTGAGGTTTTGACGCGGAACGCCATCTCCCGCGAACACGGCCGCGCCGCCCTCGCCGAGGCTTTTTCGCGCATCGGTTTCATCATGATGGAGACTCTCGATCGCCGCGCCGCCGCGGGCTCGGGCAACGAGGATCGGTCGTTTGAATCGATGGGCGCCGAAATTGATCGCGCCATCGCGGAACATCGCCTGCCACGAGACACACGCGCGCTGTTCGACGAGTTGCGTCGCCGGGTGATGGCGTCGCGGCGCGCGGACGCCGACAAGGGCCCCGGCGACGCGGAGCTCGCGCGGGTTCTGCAACGCATCCAAGCGCTACGCGCCAAAACCGTCGAGCACGGCTGCACGGAACAGGAGGCGCTGGCCTCCGCCAAAAAAGTCGCGGAACTGCTCGATCGATACGGGCTGTCGCTCGGCGAAGTCGAGATGCGCGATCAGGCCTGCGAAGGCGTCGGCGTCGACACCGGCCGACAGCGGCGGGCGCCGATCGACGAATGCATACCGACGATCGCCCTGTTCTGCGATTGCAAAATGTGGATGGAGACGGCGGCGAGCGGCGCCATTCGCTACGTGTTTTTCGGCCTGCCGGCGGATGTCGAGGCGGCGCATTATCTTTACGACCTGATCGTCATGACCTTCGCGACCGAAACGGCGCGTTTCAAGAACGAGGAAATGACGATTGCGTCCAGCGCGCGGCGTGTATCGACGCGCTCTTTCCAGATTGGGCTCGCGCATGGGATCGGTGATAAGCTGGGAAGCACGAAAGCCGAGCGGGACGCCGCCAACAAACTTTCGACGGGCCGCGATCTCGTGCCCATGAAAGCCTCCGTCATCGAGGACGAATTGGAAAAACTCGGGCTGTCCTTCCACGCCAAGGCCCAAAGCCGCAAGCGCAACGTGGCGCCGGACGCCTATCACGCGGGCCGCGCGGCCGGCAGGAAATTCGAGCCGCGACGAGTGTCAGGAGCCATTTCGGCGTGAGAATTTAATTCTCAGAAAATCAACCATTTAGTCTGAGCCATAATGCGATGGAATATCCATTTGATCTGAAAATATCGCTTGCCGAAGCCATTCAATTTGAGAATTTGTTGCTCCAACCTTTTTGTAAATTCGGCGGTCGGTAACGGGCTTTCGAACGCTCCTGCGAAGCGGCCCAGCTTGAAGTTCAAGCGGCAAGAGAATGCCATCGAATGTGAGAATAATTTTGGTTATATTCTCACATTCGATGGCTTTTTCGGCACGAAATTCCATATTCTCAAGCCAAGATGGCTCCCGACACCCGCGCGCGGCATTGAGCCGTTGCGACAGCAAGAACCAAAGGAAGAATTGGATGCCGAAAAAACACCGCTTGGCTTCGTAAGCCCCATACAAGTGTAAATCGACAATTGGCGCCACCGTCGTGGTAAAGGCCGATCCGCCAGCGGGCTCACGTAACAAGGGTTCCGAGGACATCGTGGTTCAGGACTTGAACCTGAACCCGCAGGTGACGCGGTATCGCCGCGAACGTCGGGAAACCCCGGACGGCAAGACGATCATCGCGGCTCTCGATCCCGGATTTGTCGGCGGCTATCGGCGAGTCAGGGCAAACCATCGCGCCCGCGAGACCGATCACGTCGATGCCACATGATATGATGACCAACGATCGGGAATTTCGCGAAGGCGCCGGGCGCGGTTCAGCGCCGCCGTAAAGCCTCGTCACCGCATCCGATGGAGCGACCAGCACCGGCAGGCGGTTTGCCTTGATCACGACCGCGACGTCGATCTCGAAGGGGCTCGATTATTTGGGAACGTTTCGCGCGCGCATCGGCTATGTCGCCATGCCGACCCTGCTCGTTTATGCGACGGGCGGCTTTGCTTACGGCGGCGCGAACAACACCATCAGCGTCGGCCAAGTCGCGTCCACGTCGATATTTTCGCCAAGCTTCGGAAGCTTCGCATCATCGAACTTCCGCGGCGGCTGGACGGTCGGCGGCGGCGCGGAGTGGATGTTCATGCCCAATTGGAGCGCCAAGATCGAATATCTTTATTACGACCTCGGCAGCGTGAACAGCGGCATCATTCTTGGCGGCGTGAACCAGACCGTTGTCGGCTCTCCCGGACTCTATGCGGCGGGCGTGGCGACGACCGCCAGCTTCAACGGCCAGATCGTGCGCGTCGGCCTCAACTATCATTTCAACTGGGCCCCGTCGCCGCTCATCACGAAATTCTGACGGATAGAAGACACGAGCAGCGACTAGCGCGGCTTCCGTTCGAACAGAATCGTTCGAGCGATAAGAAATCGCGCAAAATCAAAATGCTGGAGCAAGCTCTTATCGGGAAAGCCTACGAATTTTTTCGGGGCTTGCTCTAAGAAATCCGCACCAATTGGCACCGATACTATAATATTAGTCGCCATAAATGCGGTGTTGCATTTATATTACATAAGTAAACATACCTAGGAATGCGCTAAAATTTGAGCATAAAGCCATTAATATATAGCTGTAATACATAACGATTCGCGGATAATTGGCGCGCGTAACGTTTGGCGCGCCAATGCATCGGAGAATCGCTCAAGCGTCGCCGCCCATAAACGAGGAAGTCGTCATGTCGAATGCGGTATCGTTGTCCAAAACCATCGCGCGAACCGCGTTGCTCGCCGGCGTCTCAGCAGCGGCATTGTTATCTTTAGGCGCTCCCACCACCGCGCAAGAGGCAACTCCCGTGCCCGACGTGTCGGTGACGGCGCCGCCGCAGCCGCCAGGACCAAACGTTCCGGCGGCCGCCGCCGCCGCGCCCGCCGCTCAATCCGCTCAGCCTAGCCCATTGGGCAATTGGCCAGGAGCCTCCACGACGACGCCGCCGCTGTTCGATGGCAGCGCCGCGGCGGGCTATCGCGTGAAAGACGAAACCGCCTCCGGGCCGTTCTGGGACGGCTTGCCGATGCAGGACTCGCCATATTCGGTGATGGTCGTGCCGGCCCCTATGATCGAGAATTTGCAGGTCTATACGCTGCAGGATGCGCTTAAATATATTCCCGGCGTCCAGACCGGCAACAACGCGCAGAACACGACCGGCACCAGCAGCTATGTCATCCGCGGCTTTTATACGGCAGGCGGTCCGGGCGCCTGGGGCCAAAGTTTCGAAGGGCTAGTCGGCGCCGGCGGTTACGAGTTCAACGCCGTCGAAGACAAGGACCGGGTGGAGTTGCTCCAAGGCGTGAACGGCTTCCTTTACGGCGTGAACAATGTCGGCGGCAACATCAATCAGGAATTGAAGCGTCCGACCGCGACGCCATACTTTGCCGTCAACGTCGGCAATAACACCGGCGACGACGCCTATATGCACCTCGACGCGGGCGGCCCGATCAATGTTCCGGGGCTCAAAGACGGTCTGTTCGGCTATCGTCTCAACATAGTCGGGCAGACCGGCGACACGTCCTATCCAGGGCAGACGATTCAGCGCAATTTGATCAGCGGCGCCTTCGACATCAAGCCGTCCGACGATCTGCTGATACAGCTCAACGCCTCGCACGCCAATTTCCACATTTGGGGCAATACGCCATATTTCCTTGGCTCCGCCAACTCTCTCGGTCAAGGCATCCCGACGGCCGACCCCTCGAGCGTGCGGGCTTTCCCCTGGCTACAGCACTCGGACGAAACCGACATCGGCGGCGTCAAGGTCACCTATAAATTCAACGATATGTTCACGCTGCGCACCGAGTGGCAATATACGGACGAGTATCTGAGCCCTGCCGCGGTGACCTATGATTCGATTTCCAATCCCTCGACCGGCGTGATGACGATCAAGGACTATGGCGGCGGAACCGACACGAGCCTCTATACGCACGCCGGCTATGCGTTCCTCGACACGAAGTTCAGCATCTTTGGAATAGATAACAAGGTAACAAGCGGCTACGACGGGTTTATCACTATGAATAATAAAGGTGGATGGACGTCGGCGCCGCCAACCACGACGTACATGTGTAACTATTACATGCAGAGCTTGTGTAATTTCGGAATGCCAGCCAACGGCCCATATTACAAACCATCACTAGGCTATATACAGGTAAAGAATTACATCAACAACTACATGCTCGGCGACGAAATCAAGATCGGAGACAAAATCATCATCTTGGCCGGTGGCAATTACGCCTCGACCGGCAGCGCCAACTACCCCTCTCCCGTTTCGCTCGCCACCGGCACGCAGCGCAATCCCGAATATTACGCCTCGGCGCTGACGCCGACGGTCTCGATGGTCTACAAAGTTCTGCCCTGGTTCTCGACCTATGCGAGCTATCAGGAATCGCTCAGTCCGGGCCAAGTAGTCATAGACAGCGGCAGCGTTCGCTACACCAACAACGGCGCCGTGCTGCCACCCTATGTCGGCACGCAATGGGAGGCTGGAGCGAAAGCGACGGTCGGCACGAATATGCTGGCGACCATCGCCTATTTCCGGATCGACCGCGCGAATATCTATACGCAGTTCAATGCGGACGGATCGCAGACTATCCTGGAAGGCGGCAGCCAGATCAACGAAGGCGTCGAGGTTACCGTGGCCGGAAAGCTGCGCGAAGACTTGTCGCTCTTTGGCGGCTTCAACGTCATCAATCCGCGCGTCCAGAACAATCCGGCGAGTCCTTGGCAAAATGGACAATTGGCGCAGGACGCCTCGCCAGTCAGTGGCAAGCTCTACGCTGAATATAATCTTCCCATTGTTCCCGCGGTGGAATGGCTGCATGGCTTGACGCTGACCGGCGGCTATTCCTACACGGGGCCATTTCACGGCAGTCTTCCGAGCAGTTACGCCAATGTGCCGGTCGTCGGCAGATACGCGGGCTACGCGGTCGGCGATGTCGGCTTCCGCTATGCGACCAAATTCTATGAGCATCCCGTGACGCTGCGCTTCACGGTGACGAATGTCACCAACAACGGCTACTGGGCGGCGGCGGGGCTCGAAGGACCGCCGCGCACATTCCTGGCCTCCACCGAATTCAAGTGGTGACCCCATCTACTTCGGCCGCTCCCGCGACCAGGGAGCGGGCGCTCACTCCTGGCGACTTCGCCTCGCTTTCTTCCGCTGAACCGGCATTCGCGTCATGAACAGAACCGCGCTCGTCAAAGAAGTGTTCTGGCTCGCGCCGTTCGCCTGCCTCGCGCTGGTCGCGGCGGCGGCGTGGCGCGCGCCGCCGGTCTTTCCGACGCCGGCGCGGTATCGCGTCGTGACCGACGCGCGCGGGGAAGAGGTCGTCGTTCCCATCCCATTCCGGGCGGTGATCGGCTACGCCGGCGCTGGATTTCTCGAGACGACGCACGCGCCCGAGACTTTGGACAGGGCCGGGGGCAACGCCCGCGATCGCGAGCGCTTCGGCTCCGGCATCATGAA
This sequence comes from Methylocystis sp., assembly GCA_049583305.1. GTDB lineage: Bacteria > Pseudomonadota > Alphaproteobacteria > Rhizobiales > Beijerinckiaceae > Methylocystis. The sequence goes on along the minus strand of JBAUVQ010000024.1, from coordinate 7,704 downwards.
TCGTCTCTTTCCGCGGATCGCCAAGGACGACGCGCTGTGGGGCTCTCCGCCCGAAGTCGAGCAGCTTCTCGCGCTGGATGCGGGAGACACCTATTTCCATGTGCTCGTCGACAAGCTGCAGCGCGTCGGGCTCGCGGCGCCAACCCTGGTGTGGCATCCGGCGAACCGGGACGAGCAAGTTTTTAGCGCGACGCGCATCGAAGGCGCCGCCATGGCGCGCGAGGATCGCGCCGAGGCATTCATCGCGGACTATAAGCAAGCTTACGCGGACCTCGAAAAAGAGTTGCAAACGCCGACGCTCGCGGAATATCCGCGCGTGCTCGCCATGGGCGCGCAGACGCGCGACTGGAATCTCCTATTCGTTATCGGCGTCAAGGAAACCCACTTCGACGATCGGCGTATCGGAATTGAAAACGCCGCGGAAGGCTTTGAGGATATCGGCCGTCAGCAGGACGCCGAACGCATCCTCGCGATGAACCCGGACATCGTCGTCACTCTGGGGCAAACTCCGCAGGAATTCCAACTCGATCCGCGCTGGCGAGGCATGCGCGCGGCGCGTGAAAACCGGGTCTACCAGGGCCTGCGCAGTCTGCGCGGCAGCCAGGAGCCGCTTTATGGGCTCGACTTCCGACCGCTGTGGGCGCGATGGACCGCCGAACTCGCGCATCCTGATCGCCTGTCGTCGTCGAAGCTGCGTGAACTGGTGCGCGACCACTTTCTGAAAAGTTATGGATACAGGCTGAGCGACGACGAGATCGACGATCTGCTGCGCATCGACGAGAATCGAGCCTCCGCTGGCTATGCGCGCTTCCTTGAAGCCACCGACGAGCAAAGAGCTGCGCCATGAGCGGAGTCGCGTTCCGCGTGTTTCCCAAGGAGCTGTTTTGGCTCGCTCCCTTCGCCTGTCTCGCGCTGGTCGCGGCGGCGGCGTGGCGTCCGCCGCCGGTCTTTCCGACACCTGCGCGGACCCGCCTCATCACCGACGCCAAGGGCGTGAAGGTCAACGTCCCGCTGCCCTTCCGCACGGTCATCCGATATGGTGGGTCGGGCTTTCTGGAGACGACGCATGCGCCGGAGGCGGTGGCCAAGGCGGGCGGCAACGCCCGCGATCGCGAACGCTTCGGCTCGGGGATAATCAATCGCTTCTATCCGCGGATAGCCAAAGACGACGCACTTTGGGGCTGCCCACCCGAGATCGAGTCGCTGCTCGCAATCGACGCCGGCTACACTTATTTTGACGGCTACCCCGAACTGCTGCGACGCGTCGGGCTCACGGCGCTCTCCCTGTCTTGGAATCCGGCAAACCGGGACGAACATATTTTCAGCGTGACGCGCGTCGAGGCCGAGGCGATGGGGCGCGAGGATCGCGCCGCGAAGTTTCTCGCGAACTATCGGCAAGGCTATATCGAACTCGAGCAGGAGCTGCGGACGCCGACGCTGGCCGAACATCCGCGCGTGCTCGGCATGGGCGCGTCGACAAACGACTGGAATTTCGTATACGTCACGGGGGTGAGCAAGGAAGGCCGCTTCGACGATTCCCGCATCGGGATCGAGAACGCCTCGGGAGGCCATGAAGTTCTTGGCCGCCAACAAGACGCCGAACGCATCCTTGCGATGAACCCCGATATCCTCCTCATCGGCGGGCAGACCCCGCTGAAATTCTCAAACGATCCGCGCACGGCGCGGAATGCGCGCCGTGCGCGAGAACCGGGTCTACCAAGGCCTGCGTAGCCTGCGCGGCAGCCTGGAGCCGCTTTACGGGCTCGACTTCCGACCGCTGTGGGCGCGATGGACCGCCGAACTCGCGCATCCCAATCGTCTGTCATCGTCGAGACTGCGTGACTTGGTTCGCGACCACTTTCTGGAAAGCTATGGATACAGGCTAAGCGACGACGAGATCGACGATCTGCTGCGCATCGACGAGAATCGAGCCTCCGCGGGTTATGCGCGGTTCTTGAACCGCAATCCTTCCGATGCTCGACGAGCCGAGTCGCCATGATCGAAGCCCGCTCCACTCAGAGCGATAAAGCGGCGGCCTGGAGTGAGGTCTATCTCTTGTTGCGTCCCTATATCTGGCCAAGGGACGAACGCGAGCGCCAAGAGGTTTTTTTCGGTTTGACCATGCTCGCGGCGGCGAAGTCACTCAATCTCGCAACGCCTTTTTTATATAAGAGTTCCGTCGACGCGCTCACGTCGGGCTCTACCGAGGCGGTGATGGTTCTACCGTTAGCCTTCATTTTTGGCTATGGCGCGGCCCGTCTCGGCCTCCAGATCGTCAATTACAGTCGCGCCATCGTGGTTCAAGACTATATGCTGCGCATGACCGACGATGTTCGTCGCCGATTTTTCGAGCATCTTTTCACTTTATCGCTTCGCTTTCATCTTGATAGAAATATAGGCGCCTTGAACATGGTGGCGCTGCGCGGCGTTATAGGCATGCGATATATTTTGGAGAACGTGATCCTGAACATCGCTCCGATGGTCGTGGAGATCGCCCTGGTCTGTTTCATGCTCACGGCGCTTTACGAGCCGCTTTATGCCGGCGTCGTTCTTTTGACCATCGCATTTTATGTCGTATGCACGCATTATCTAACGCAAGCGCAAGGAGGGTTGGCGCGGGCGATCGCTACCGCGAACGACGACACGGATACGGCGACCCTCGACTCGCTGTTAAACTATGAGACGGTCAAATATTTTGTGAAAGAACGTCACGAGCTCACGCGTTTTGACGGGAAACGACATCTTTTGCGCGAAGCGTTCCTCAATCATATTCGCGGGTGGCAACGGCTTGCTTTTTACCAAGGGCTGATAATCACCTGCGGCGTTGTCGTCGTAACCATAATGGCCGCGTTAGACGTCATGAGTAGCCACATGAAGGTCGGCGATTATGTGCTCATCAACACCTATTTCCTGCAGCTTTTCATGCCATTAAACGCCCTGGGGTCCGTCTATAATGAGAGTAAGCGCGCTATCGTCGATATGGAGGCGATACTTCGCATTTTCCGAACGGCTCCCGAAGTCCTCGACGCTCCTAATGCGGAAGAGCTGAAGATCGACGGGGGCGAGTTATGTTTCGAAAACGTTCATTTCGCTTATGATCCCGATCGCGAAATTCTCAAAGGGACCACCTTTACTGTTCCCGCTGGGAAAAAAATCGCGGTCGTCGGTCCGACAGGCGCCGGTAAGACGACGATCGCCAGGCTTCTCTTCCGGTTCTATGATGTCAAGAGCGGGCGTATTTTGATCGACGGGCAGGACATCAGCCGCGTGACGCAAGAATCTCTTCGCAGAGTCATAGGCGTCGTTCCCCAGGACACCGTGCTCTTCAACGATACGTTACACTATAATATTGCCTATGGCTCGCTTGAAGAGCGCCTCCTGCCCGCCGGAGATGTCGAAGCCGCCGCGCAAATCGCGCGTCTGCATGACTTTATAACGTCATTGCCTGAGCGCTACGCGACAAAAGTGGGCGAGCGCGGCCTCAAACTGTCAGGTGGCGAGAAGCAGCGCGTCGCTATAGCTCGGGCGCTTTTGAAAGCCCCGCGGATATTCTTGTTGGACGAGGCGACTTCCGCTCTCGATAGCGGGACGGAAGCCGAAATTCTGGGCCGTCTCAACGCCATCGCCTCTAACCAAACGACACTCGTCATCGCTCACCGTTTATCGACCGTGGTGGACGCCGACGAAATCATCGTGCTGGACAAGGGCCTGATCGCGGAACACGGGAGTCATCAAAGATTGCTCGGAGCGAACGGTCTCTACGCCAGTATGTGGGGGAAGCAGCACGCGACCGCGGCGAAGTCGATGTTAGGCCAGGAAGCTTCCGAGCATCCGATAATGAACGGGGAAGGCCCGCTATGACAGACGTGACGGCTAAAGACATTCATCCCTCAGGAGCTTCTTCGCCTCCGCGCAAGGGCCTTTGGATTGCGCCGGTTCTTCTCGTTGCGGCGCTGCTGTTGGCGATCGTGGGCTCGCTGTGCATAGGCGCGTATCCATTGTCCTTCGCGCGCGCGGCCGAAATTGTTTTCCATCTAGCCGTGCCGCTTCCGCTCCCTGACAATCCGCCCTGGTCGATCCGCGAGCTGACGGTGGTCCAAGTCATCCGCCTGCCACGCGTGCTGATCGCGACGCTCGCCGGCCTGGCGCTGGGCATGTCGGGCGCGGCGCTGCAGGGAATGCTGCGCAATCCGCTCGTCGGCCCCGATCTCGTTGGCGTGTCCTCGGGAGCGGCCTTCGGCGGCGTGCTTGCCATACTTCTCGACTGGCCGCCCGCCGGCATCGTCGCGCTAGCCTTCGCAGGGGGGGTGACCGCGATGGCGTGCGCCTTTTCGCTCGCCAATTTCGTCAAGGGCGGCGGCGACGGCGCGCCTCTGATCCTCGCCGGCATTTTCGTCGGCGCGTTCTTCATGTCCTGCGTCGGGCTCGCGCAATTTCTCGCCAACGATGCGCAATTGCCGAACATGGTTTTCTGGCTGCTCGGCACGTTCACGCGCTCCGATCCGGAGCGCGTGCTGATGCTCGCGATCCCGACTTTACTGGGAGGAGCCGTGCTGATGCTGTTGCGCTGGCGCATCAATCTCCTCTCGCTCGACGACCTCGACGCCGCGTCGCTTGGCGTCGGCGTTCACCGACTGCGCTGGACGATCATCGCTATCGTCTCTTTGGTCGTCGCCTCGCAAGTCTCGGTCAGCGGCGTCATCGGCTGGATCGGCCTCGTCGTCCCGCATTGCGCGCGCATGCTCGTTGGCCCCGACCATCGTCGCTTGCTGCCGGCCTCGGCGTTGCTCGGCGCGCTGTTCACGCTCGCCGTCGACGATTTTACGCGCACGATCATTCGCAGCGAAGTTCCGACCGGTGTTGTGACCGCGATGATCGGTACGCCGATCATCTGCTTTCTGTTCTGGAAGATGAAGAGCAAGGGTTGGATCAATGACTAAAGCAAGCGCCCTGGGTCCTTCCAGAAGATTGGCCTTCGCACGCGCGGCGTCCGTGCTGCTCCCGCTCGGCCTCCTGCTCGCCGTCGTTTGCTCGCTCTGCATCGGTGCCTATCCGATGTCCGTTCCGCGCAGCCTCGAGGTGCTGTTGCATCTCGTCTGGCCGTTCGCCTGGCCGCCGGCGCCGGACTTCGACCTTCGCGAAATCACGGTAGTCGAGATCATCCGGCCGCCGCGCATTGTGGTCGCGACCTTCGCCGGCGTCGCGCTGGGCTTAGCTGGCGCGGCGCTGCAGGGCATGATGCGCAATCCACTCGTCGGGCCCGATCTCGTCGGCGTCTCCTCGGGAGCCGCCTTTGGCGGCGTGCTCGCCATGCTGCTCGATTTTCCGCCCGTCGGCCTCATCGCCTGCGCCTTTTGCGGTGGGCTCGTCGCCATGGCGCTGACTTTCGCGCTGGCGCGGCTCGTCGACGCCAGGAGCGACGGTGTATCTCTAGTGCTCGCCGGTTTCTTCGTCGGCGCATTCTTCCTGGCCTGCGTCGGGCTCATCGAATTCCTAGAGCAGGACCGCAAACTGCCGCTCGTCGTTTATTGGCTGCTCGGGAGCTTTCGCGGCGCCGATCCACAAAAGGTCTGGATGATCGCGCTGCCGACGCTGTTTTGCGGCGCGGCGCTGATGGCCTTGCGCTGGCGAATAAATCTGCTGTCGCTCGGTGAATTCGACGCGGCCTCGCTCGGCGTCGACGTGAAGAAATTACGCTGGACGATTGTCGCGCTCGTCTCGCTGATCGTCGCCGCGCAAGTCGCGGTTTGCGGCGTTGTCGCCTGGGTGGGGCTCGTCACCCCCCATTGCGCGCGCATGTTGGTCGGACCCGATCATCGGCGTCTCCTGCCGGCCTCGGCGATCCTTGGCGGTCTGTTCACGCTCGGCCTCGACGATCTGACGCGAACGCTGGTGCGCGCCGAAATCCCGGTCGGCGTGCTGACGGCTTTCTTCGGCACGCCGATCATCTGTTTCCTGTTCTGGAAGACGCAATCCAAGGGTTGGATCAATGACTGACAATGTCGTCGAATTCGAGGGCCTTGGCCATTGCTATCGGCCGGGCGCCTGGGTGTTTCGCGATTACGCCGCTCGCGTGAAGAAGGGCCATGTCTTCGCCGTGCTCGGCCCCAACGGGCGCGGCAAGACGACGCTGTTGAAGATCCTGCTAGGCGCCCTGAAGCCGACGGCGGGGACGCTGAAGGTCGAGGGCCAGTTCGCCTTCGTGCCGCAACTCTTTCACGTGAGCTTCGATTATTCGGCGCTCGACATGGTGCTGATGGGCCGCGCCAAGAAGGTCGGGCTGTTTTCGCAGCCCTCGGCCGAGGACGAAGCGGCGGCGCTGGCGGCGCTGGAGCGCTTCGGCATGGCCGATTACGCGCATCGTCCGTTCCACGAGATGTCCGGCGGTCAGCGCCAGCTCGTCATCTTCGCGCGCGCGCTGGTGGCGGAAGCGCAGGTCTTGATTTTGGACGAGCCGACCTCCGCGCTCGATCTCAAGAACCAAGCGATGGTGCTCGATTGGATCGCCAAGTTGTCGCGCCGCGACGGCCTAACGATCCTCATGACGACGCATCATCCGCATCACGCGCTCGCGATCGCCGACGAGGCGCTGCTGATGCTGGGACAGGACAATTATGTCGCGGGCCCGGCCACGCGCGTGCTGACCGAAGAGAATCTCTCCGCGCTCTATGGCGTGCCGATCAAGCGCATCGCCTTCGAACACGAAGGGCGGCGCGTCGAGACGCTGACGCCGGCGCCGCCCGCCGCCGCCTAACAGAGACGCGAGCCGCCCGCTTTTCGCGCTCGCGGGCGATACATCCATACAGCGCGCCGGCTCGCGTATTCGCCGTCGCGGGGGAAGGTTCCAGTCCATGTCTTCATCAGCCGAGAACTTGCAAGTGAACGAGCATGCTTCAGGCTCCGAGCGGCCCGCCGACTATCCCAAGCGCTCCTCTCCGCCGCGCGCCAGCGTACAGCCGCCGTGGCTACGTCCGGTCGTCACGACGGTGGTTTTCGCGGTTCATGTCGCCGTGTTCGCATGGCTGTCTTTCGTGTTTTTCGAACAGATCACGCCGGTGAACGATGTCTCGGTCGAGCTCATCCCTGAGGGAGAGGTCGTCACCGAGACGAGCGTGACGCCGACGCCGGATGCGGCGCCGATCATCGCGGATGCGCGATCGCTGGCGACATCCCCCGATCCCATGGCCAAGGACGATGCCGCCGAAGCCTCGGCGCAGGCGAAGATCGCGGCGGCGGAGGTGTTCCAGGACCTCGCGGCGCCCGCTCCGAAAATCATGGCGCCGGACCCGGTTCCACTGCCGCTCAAAGCCAAGGACCTCCATAAAAAGCTCATGAGCTGGCGCGAGGAGCGCGAGCGCGACAAACGCGCGGCGGAGGACAGGGAATCGCGTCGCGCCGCCACGCGCTATGACTTGAAGCGCGAGCAGGCGCATGCGCCAAGGCAGGCCGCGCATACGCAATTCGGCGCCGCCGCGCGCCGCGCCGGGGTGCGCGGCGGCTCCGCCCAAACGAACCATATGTCGAATTCGGCCTATGCGGCGCGTGTCTCGGCCGAGATCAACCGCCACAAATTTTATCCCGCCGGCGCCAGAGGTGGCGGAGCGGCGGGATCCGTGGGCGTCGCCTTCTCGATCGGGCCCTCGGGAGCGATCGTCTCGCACTCGGTCGTGAGATCGTCAGGCAATGGAGCGCTCGACTTCGCGG
>JBAUVQ010000023.1:0-39458 GCA_049583305.1 Methylocystis sp. | reverse complement strand
GCGTCTTCGGGTAAATTGAAACGATTGTCCAAGGGACGCGTCCATTCGGAAGTTAGAGCCTGCTTCCTTGATATCTAGCGAATGCGCTGCTATAGCGCAAATGACGGCCGCGTTCAAAACCCCTAGGGGACGCGTCCCGCGTTAACCAAATGTTAGTTAGCTGTTAACCGTTATACGTATAGTTAGTCCTGCCGGCTAGGCATTCTGAAACGTGGCGTTCTCTGATGGTTTTCCAGGCGCCCGAGCCACGGCCAACTTCAAGGAACGGCTGATGACCGATTACACCTCCCAGATCAACGCCATCTATCAGGACATCCAGTTTCAACCGGGCGTCGCCAGCGAAGTCGCGCAATATAACGCGGGACTGAACTCGGGCAGCCTGACCTTGGCCAACGTGACGAGCCTGATCGAGCAAGAGTCCTACACGCTCAACGTCGTCGACCCGGTGATCCGCGAGTACCAGGCCGCCTTCGGCCGCGTGCCCGACCAGGCGGGACTGGCCTATTGGGTCGGCATCGTCGGCGCCAACCCCTCGGCCCTGTCGACGCTCAGCACGACTTTCGCGAATTCGGCGGAATTCACCGCCCGTTATGGCGCGAACGCCACGACGCCGGCGAGCGTGGCTCTTGTCGCCGAGCTCTACGAAAATGTGCTGGGACGCCAGCCCGACGCCGCCGGCCTTTCCTATTGGGCCAATTCCGGCCTCAACGCGGCGCAGCTTCTGCAGGCCTTCGCGCAATCGGGCGAATTCATCACCAATACGACCGCCGCGGTGACGGCCTATGAGAATCTCGAAGCGGCCGGAACGCCGCCGGTTCCGCCGGTTTCGCTGCTGAGCCTCGCGCCGGCCGCCGGAGGAACTTTCACGCTCACGACCGGCGTGGACAATCCCTCGCTGACCGCCAACAACAACACGATCAACGGCACGTTCACCGGCGCGAACGCGACCTTGACGGTCGGCGACAACATCAACGGCGGGACGACCACCGGCAACGTGCTCAATCTCGTCGACCTCGGCACCAACGGCACGGGCAATCCGACGACGGTCGGCGGGACGACCATTAGCGATATTCAGACCGTCAACATATTGTCGGGCGAATCGATCAACGCCAATACGGCGTCGAGCCTCGCGGGCTTTTCCGGCCTCACCCAGTTGAACATCACCGAGTCGAACAACGCCACGAGCAGCACGATCACGGCGGCGGCGACGACCAACATCAGCGTGATCGACCAAAGCCAGAAGGGCGGCGCCCTCTCGGTGCAGGGCGGACTCAACATCTCCGTCGCCACCACCGAAGCCGCCACCAACGCGGGCGCGGTCACCGTTGGCAGCACGACCGCGCCGGCGATCGGCACGGTGACGATCACCGCGACCGCGGCGCCCACCGCCGCCGCCAATTTCCAGATGGGCTCGATCACCGTCTATGGCGGCACGGTCGACAGCATCACGCAAACCGAGGTCAACGCCGTCAGCTTCACCACCACCGGCGGCAATGTCACGGTCAATGGCGGCGCGGCAACGACATCGGTCACGGTCGACCAGAGCGTCCCCGTGGCGGCGAGCCCCACGGTGGCCGGCGTCGTCGATGGTGAAGTCGTCATCACCGACGCCAATGAATCGGCTGGCGCGAAGGCGGGCGTCATCACGACGGTCTCGCTCGACGGGCTGAGCAACGCGAACTACATCTACGACAGCGGCCTCGCCAATCTGACGGTCAATGATTCCGCCGCGGGAACGAGCGTCAACCTCACCGAAGGCGCCTTCGCGACGCCGGCGACGATGCTCGCTCTGTCGCTCAACAATAACGCTGGCCTCACGCTGAACGATTCCGGCAATAAATACACCACCGTGAACGTGACGGTGGGCGCCGCCGCGTCCATCCTGACTTTGAACGACACCGCGCTCACGACGCTGAACATTGCCGGACCGAGTTCGGGGACCGGGGGCACGCTGGCGATCAACAGCAACGCCACCGCCTTGGCCACGATCAACGCCTCCACCGACACCGGCGGCGTGACCATCAACGACAATTGGGCCGGAGCCACCATCACCGGCGGCGCGGGCAATGACCTGGTGTTCGTGGACGTCGCCTTGACCGGCGGCTCGATCAACCTTGGCGCTGGCAGCAACAGCGTGCTGGCCAACGCGCCGGGAGCGTCCATCGCCAGTGGCGTGACGATCGACGGCGGCGCCGGCGGCACGAACAACACCATCTCCGCGTCCCTGGTCAACGCCGGCAACGCGTCCAGCATCAAGGACTTCCAGATCCTCGACGTGTCCAACTTCGGCTCGCTCGCGGGCAGCGGATCGCTGGATGCGTCCTTGCTGTCGTCGCCAATCACCGGCGTTTCGATCAGCACCGCCTCGACCAATGGCGTGGCCACGCTGTTGAACCTCGCGTCGTCCGTCACGGTGACGGACACGCACGCCAACGACAGCAGCTCGCTGACGCTGACTCACGCGGGTTCGGCGACCAATTCGCTGACGATCAATTTCGCCGGGACCAGCGCGACGGCCACGAACGAAATTATCAACACACTCACCTCCACCGGCGACACGACGATCGCGATTTCCTCGGGCGGCGCCTCGACGGTCGCCGGCTATTTGAACGAAGTAAGCGCCCTCAACGAAACCGACAATCACCTAACCACGATAACCATCACCGGGTCGCAGGAGTTTGCGCTCGGCTTCGGCGGCGGGGTCAACACCAATACGGTGGGGACGTCGCAAGTCGCGTCGAGCCTGACGACCATCGACGGTCACGCCGCGACCGGGGCGCTGTTTATCGCCGCCGGCGAATCCACCGCCACCGCCACCTATAACGGGCTGACGATCCTCGGCGGCATCGGCGGCGACGGCATTTTCAACCTCGCCAATAATGGCGTGATCACCGAAGGCGCGACGGCCTCGACACTCCACAACAACCTGACCGTCACCGGCTCCGGCGCGACGATCAACGACCAGGCATCGGCGGGAACCGACACCATCACCCTCGCCGGCGCCAACGAAACCGCTAATCTGGGAACCGGCGGGACCGCCGCCGCGAACACCGTGGTGACCGCCAGTTGGGGGGGCGCGGCGTCGACCGTCCTCGACACGGTGAACTTCGGCTCCGGCATCGCCACCGTGACCGACGAAATCGCTTATGATGTGGTTGCCAGCACGACCAGCCACAACACCAACGGCAATCTGCTGGCGTTGACCGGCACGCTGCACGCCGAGACCCTGGGCTTTTCGGCGAGCATCGCGAACCCCGCCGGCGCTCTCGGCGCGGCCGCCAATGTCTCGGCGGCTCAAACCTTCGACCAGGCGGTGTTTCTGGCGGAGCAGGGCGTGGCCGCCAATACGGTGGTCTGGTTCCAATATGGCGGCGCCACCTATATCGAGGACACCGGGGCGACGCCGACCACCACCGCCGACGCCGAGGTGGTCAAGCTCGTCGGAGCCGTCGACCTATCGCACGCGACGATCGCCAACGGACATCTGACCTTCGCCTGATCGGTCTTCGCTCCTGATCCTTCGCGATCAAAACCGCGCCCTCCGGTTTACGCCGGGGGGCGTTTTTTCGCGTCGCCTTTGCTAGAGTGCTTTCGGCAAAAGTGGATTCCGGTTTTGCCTTTCGAAAGCACGACAAAATAAGGGAATCTAGAGTCTTCCCGATTCAATCCGAACCGGAAAGACTCTAAATCCTCGCCCCCCGCTCCGGCCGCGCGACGCCGAAAAACGTATGCGAGCCATAACGCCCGGTCCAATGATCGCCGGCGACCTCGCGCAGGCTCAGCCCGTGATGTTCGATCAGGCGCAAAATCTCGTGCATCGGCAGGCTATGCACATCCATGACGTCGACCGGGGATTTAAGGTATTCCTCGATGTCGAACGCGTCGTTGTGATAAAATGTCTGGGTCTGGAAAAGAAATCCTCCGCCATCCCCGATCTTGCCGAGCAGCATGTCCAGCAGCAGTTTCTGGATCGGCGGCGTATTATGCTGCAGCGCGATCACCGAATAGACGAAATCAACATCCGGTAAATGCAATAAATCGTCCGGCGATCGCAGCAACAGGCATTCGATGTTGGAGAGGCCGCACCGCGCCGCCATGTCCGCGCATTGGCGCAGATTGCCCTCGGATATGTCGACGGCGATCACCTTGTCGAAGCGCTTGGCGAGATGCATCGCGACGCGGCCGACGCCGCAGCCAAAATCGACGCAGACGCCGCGCGGGATCGGCGTATTGGCGCGGGCGCTGATCAGATCGATGAGACCGGCGTGTTCCACTCCGCTCTCATAAAAGGCGGCGAGACCTTCTTCCGTCAGATGGCCGGCGCGGAACTCGTCATGCGTCAATACCGACCAGAACGGATCGCTTTGCCCAAGCGCCCCCCATTGCGCTTGCACGCGCGCGAACAGCGCTTCTAATCGCGCCGCGCTCACATCGACGTCGATGCGCGTCGCCTCGCGCAGATAAAACTCTTTTACGCGCGTCGGCAAGCGGTCCTGAAATTCGGCGGAGCCGAGAAATTCGCCAATCAGCGCCTCGGCTGAAGGCGACCATTTGATCTTTTCCTCGACGACCGCCTCGCTTTCGGACAGACGGCCGAGAATGGCCCTAAAGCAGGCTTCGACGAGCTCCTTGTCGATCATCGAAGCCTCTCTCGCATCGGGGTGTTCCTGTGTCGCGCGGCGACGTCGCGCCGTTTTTTTTGTTAACGGCCTCGCCGCCGCCAGGCAAGCGATCGCCTCTGCCCCGGAACCGCGAACAGTCGCCCCGACTTTAATCACAGCTTACGATGATGCGGGACAGGCCAAACGCCAGGCGGCGTGGATCGTCCGAGATCCCCAGATCCCGGGGAGAACGCACATCCCGGTGCTGGAGGCCAATGGTGATTGGCTCATCGCCGGGAGCAATCGATACCGAGTTTCCGTCATCGATTTTGACGAGCTTCCCGTCCAAGAAAATCGATGACGGGCGAGCTTCGGCAAAGTAGCGCGCGTCGAGTTTCACGTTGCAAGTTTTAGTGAGCTGGGGGCGAAGCGCTATCTCGGATTTATCGCCACGCGACCAAGCACCCCAGCTTTCAAAGTCGTGCCAACCACTCGGCGATAACTGAAAGAAGTTTTCGAATTCTTCCGTTCCGGGCGTATAGGCGCCGGTGGCGAGTGGCAAAATTAACATCGAATTGTTTTGAGCAATCCTCGCTTCTTCCTTCATAATAGCCGTCGCTATAAGCGCGTCCGATCCGTTTTCGATCGACGGCGAAGCCGGGTTCAACTCGGCGCGAAGCAATCCCGCCCGTTTGATGTCCTCCACCAAACGGCGCGTTCTCGTATAAGCAGCGTCAATATCGATGTGATAATAAGTGTCAAGCGTGTGATCTTCAGAAAAGAGGGAACTTCTGGGATCAGCGATAACCGCTATTCCCGCATCATTAAATATTCGTCTTAGTTTTTCCACATAGGAATCGAGTTCGACGAAGTTATAGCAGTCGGTTCCCGCGACCGCCGGCCAAGTCACAACGATAACGACTTGCCGCTGTTTCTGCAGCTGGGACAGCCGAATCGCGGTCCGTCGGACAAAATCGGGCGGTTCGCCCGTCGGGACGAATATATACTGCGAACAGGATTTACCTTGCATGCTGACATGACGTTTACGAATTTCCAGGGACGCCTTGGTCACGCCAGACCAGTTGAATTTTTCATCCATGACATGTTCGCGGCTTTTCCGTTGGTCCAGCCTCGGAGTCGCGTCAATACGTCGCCAAAGTGCCGAGAGGATCTGGTCCAGTTTAATATGGCCTACAAAAAACCTAAACTGCTCTATCCTTGGCATAGCGAAGTAATATTCAGACCATTCTCCAGTTATTTCGTCGAGAAAATCCGATGGGGTCGTCTCTTCCTTGTAGTAGCCCCATTCCAATGGCAAAATAATAACATCGCCGGCTTTTGAATATTTTTCGAGCCGACCGAGCCTCAATCCCAAAGGAATTGTCGCGTTATCGGCGATGATGATCGTTGGCCTCTCGAATTCTCTTTCGATAAGCTCTGGCGCGATTGCATGGGCGGTATTCGATCCGCTGTCGATCAAAATGCGAGGCCCGGGGACATAGTCCAAAATGATCTCATGGTAGGACCGCCAAACATGGTCCCGATCGGGCATGACCAGGCGATCAAACAACAAGAACAGCGCGCCGGCGCCGGCGGTCATGCCGACGATGATCGAAGCGAGATAGAGACTGAAGGCGGATGGCTTCATGATTTCAAAAGTTGAAGTAGAGAAACGGAGAGGGCGCGGAGGTGTTCAGGGCGAGTATCGCTATTGTCAAGGAAGCTCCGGTCAGCATCGCGGCGAGGGGACGCGTCGCGAACTTCGTTTCAAGCGCGATCCATTGGCTGACCGGCATGGTCCAGGTCAACAGGGCGGCGAAGGCGACGAGCGCATAAACGCGCGGCGAGAGCACGTAGGTCGTTGGCCCATGCGACGGAGACGCCATCGCCAATAGGACGTCGAAAGCGGCCGAAAGGTCGGGCGCCCGAAAGAACACCCAGGCGGCGTTGACGAATAGGAAGGTCAGCGCGACCGCGAGCGGCGCTGGCATTCCGACACCCGTCCCGCTCCACAGACGATGAGCGCAAGAGGCGACCCCGTGCAGCGCGCCCCAGACGACGAAGGTCCAGGAGGCGCCGTGCCACAGTCCGCCGATCAGGAAGGTCAGAAGCAGGTTGCGCAAGGTCATGAAGTCCCCGCCCCTACTCCCTCCCATCGGAATGAAAACATAGTCGCGCAACCAACGGGACAGCGTCATGTGCCAGCGCCGCCAAAAATCCTGGATCGAAACAGCGCGATAGGGAGCGTTGAAATTGAACGGCAACTGGACGCCAAGGATCAGCGACATGCCAATCGCCATGTCGGTATAGCCGGAAAAATCGAAATAAAGTTGGAACGTGTAGGACAGGCTTAGCAGCCAAGCGTCGGCGAGGCCGATATGCGCCGCGGCCGCGTAGCCGCGTTCAACAACGGGTGCGAATTGATCGGCGATCAGAAGCTTTTTGGCTAGCCCAATGCCAAGCAGCGTGACGCCCCGACACATGTTCGCGCGATGCTCGGAACTGAAAACTAGGCTCCGCGCCCTCGAGGCGATGGCCTCGAATTGGGGCATCATCTCGCGCCAATGAATGATCGGGCCCGCGACCACATGCGGAAAATAGGTCACGAACAGGGCGTAGCTCCAAAGCGAAGGCCTTCTCGGGCCCCGACCCGCGTGGACATCGGCGAGATAGGCGATTTGGGTGAATGTATAGAAGGAGACGCCCACGGGGAGCGTTATCCGTGGATCCGTCAGGCCGGCGCCCAGGGCGGAATTCAGGATCGACGCCAGAAAGCCCGCGTATTTGAAATAGCCAAGCGCGAGCAGATTCCCCGCGATCCCGCCAAGCAAGACCGCTTTCCTGACGCCGGCGCGATCGCTTTGAAGCCTGCTCAGGGCCCCGCCGATGCCGAAATTGAACAAAATCGAACCGGTTAGAAGCGCCACCTGCCAAACGCCATTATTCGCGCAAAATATCAACGACGCGGAAAACACAACGAGAACGCCAAGCCACGATGTAATTGCTTGGCACAGATAAAAGGCGAGTATCACGCAAGGCAGGAAGATTTCCAGAAATTGCTGAGAAATATATGACATCGATTAGATTCCGCGAGATTTCTTTGTTTGCTTTGACGGAGGTTGGCGCATGGCGTTATTACGTCATCAGGCGCGCGGCTTCATCGTGCGGGGTGCCGGCTTTTGAGCTTTGAGAAGCGATTCCAAATGCGTATCTCAGGCGAGAGCCTTGCGCAACTTCAAGGTCGCGCGCGCGGAGTTGAAATTGGCGCCGTGAACTGTCGCGGACAGGAACGGACGGCCCGATTATCGAACAAATCGCCATGGTCCGCGACCAGACGGTTTCGCCGCGTTTCGTCGGCGCGAAACTCGTTTTGGGAAATCGACTTGAAGGGGAAGGGATTCGCGTGGGCTCGGCCTAGCATGGTTGGATGGCGCTACACGCGTTCATATTCACCTATTAACATAGCAACACCATTTAATATGTGCAGCGCTGCATATGAAGTTATTAACGCCGCGGCGCCGCCGCGCCGCTGGAAAAGCCGCACTTGCGGCGGCGCCGGGTGGCGTTTTGCGGGAAAAAATCAGCTTGTAGGAGAAAAGAATATGTTCATATGTTTATACCTTCTTTATGTTTATACCTTTATAGTAAGCCATGAACGCATGAAGCGGGGTTCATATCCATGACCATCATCACCATCGCCACCTCCAAGGGCGGGGCGGGGAAAAGCACGATCGCCCGGCTGATACTCGGCCGCCTCGCTCAGAACGGCATGCCCGTCGCCGCGGTCGACGCCGATTTCAACCACACGCTCACCGATTGGGTCCGCTCGGCCGCCAAGCACCGAATAGCCGTGGAACACGAACTCGACGAAACAAGGATCGTTCCGCTCCTCGACTCCCTTCACGAGACGAATGATGTCGTCGTGATCGACACGGCCGGGGCGGCGACGCAGGCGACGATCTTCGCCATTGGCTGCGCCGATCTCGTGCTCGTGCCCTGCCAGACCTCGAGCGCCGATATCGTCGAGGCGATCAAAACCATGAATCTGATCAAGAGCGCGTCGCTAATGATGAAGCGCACCGTCGTCGCCCGGGTCGTGCTGACTGGCTACCAGCCCAACACCAATATTTCCACGCATGTCGAGGCGGAGATCGCCAAGGCGGGTTTGCCGCTGATGCGAGCGAGGCTCAATCGCCTCGTCGCTTTTCAGGAGATGAGTTTTACCGGAATCGTTCCGACGACCGGCCTCGCCGGCGTTCAATGCGCCAATTTCATTGAGGAGATCGTCGATCTTGGCGGAATCCCCCAGGCCTCGAAGCTAGCTTCATAGGAACATAGAAAATGGGAAAGAAGGATCTCGCAAGCGTCACGACCGACCTGTCGGCCCTGGCGTCCATGATGCCGACGCAAAAGCCGGTTTTCGCGCCGCCGCCTCCTCTCGTTTTGCCCCCGGCTCCAAAACCGGTTTCGGCCAACGCTTCCTTGGGCGCCCTGGGGGAAACGCCGATCCAATTTTCACTCAGCATGCGCAAGGAGCTTCGCAAGCAGCTTGCGCGTCTCGCCAGCGAGGCGGATATGACGATGCGGGCTTTTGTCCTGCATGCGCTAAAGGAAAAGGGCCTTGCCGTGCGCGACGATGATCTGATCGATTTGCGCAAGGAGCGGCGCTAAAGCGACCTCCTAAAAAAGTTGACGGATTTGTTCGACGAGCCGTTGCTCGAATGTTTTGATTTTGAGCGTTTTTCGGCGATCCGGGCTGTTTCGCCGGCTCTTGAAGTCTTCACGAGCGCGGGAGGGGGGATGCCGGGTCGCGGCGACGGATCGTTCTCTTTTGTGCTTTTTACCAAAATCCAAAAAAAGCCGTCGGAGACGTTTTAAAATGTTTTTCTAGTTTTATTCTAGGTTTTTCTAGTTTTAGGTTCCGAAACAGCGATTAATATCAGCCGGTTGTGAGGTGTTTCGTGGGTGATAGACGGCTTTTTGTGGGCGATAGACGGTCTGGCGTGGGCGATAGACGGATTATTGTGGGCGATGGACGGTCCGATGTGGGCGATGGACGGTCGCGACAGAAGCCAGCGACAAAGTTCGGGGCCCGTGACGCCGCGCGGCGGCGGGATTTTTGTCGTGGGCGATAGACGGTCGCGACAAAATTTACGACAAAGTTAGGAGGCGCCGAACCCTTCGCTCGCGCAATTTTGTCGTGGGTGATAGACGGGGCGTTAGACAAAATCGAATCGGAACATTGGCGGCGCGGCCAAGTGGAATCAGGGCGAAGATCGCGAAACCAGCCATATTTTCCTAACGCCCGCGCGGCTTCGACAAAATGGCCCGCTCAATTCGCCGCCTGTCGCGGCGGCGACAAAAACACGTTCCCGTCGGGCGCCGGCCCCTTTCCCCCCCCCAGGGCAACGAATCCGGGTTAACGACGGGTTGCGCGGAGGCGGTCCGCCAAATATTCTGGGTCCCATCCGGCGAGTTTGCGTCGGAGCTTGATGCTTTTCTTGTCGGTCGCGGCGCGGATGAGATTGATGGCGAAGTGTCTGACGATGGTCATGTTTTTGGCGCCATGGCCCTTGCGCAGACGTGATTGGTCGTCGGCGAAGACAACGTCCAGCACCCAGTGTAAGCGGTTCTCTATGCCCCAATGGCCGCGCACGGCGTCGGCGGCCTGTTCCGCCGACAGGGCCGCTGAAGAGATGTAATAGCGGGTCTCGAAACGGCGGCGGTCGGCAAGCTCGGCGCGCGATTGCACGCGGATGATCGTCGCGGCGCAAGGCAGGCGGAACTCGCCGGGGAAGCGCCGATCGCCGTCGCCCCTCGCGGATTGCGATTGCGCGCTTTCCGGGCTATTATCAAAGGCGAAAAGCCGCCGGGAAGCCCCATTCATGATCGCGGTTCAATCTCGTGAGGCCCTGGCGGGCCAACGGGAGGGTTTTGACGCGCGGGCTTGGCGCTCGGAAATGGCAAAGGGCGCGAAAGTCATCGAATTGTTTGAATAGACAGAGAATGCTATACATGGTGCCTGTTCGACAGGAGGTTCATCAAGCGGATGGAGCGGATCAAGAAGATGGGAGCCGCGTCCGTGGTTTAATTGGGGTCGGTGTCGGGCGCGAATTCCACGGGTTTTGATTTTCATGGGCTTTAGCGGGTTGGAAACGGGTAGAGTAAGGACATATGCGACAAGACAGGACGACGGCTGCGCTGGATAAGGGAAGCTCCCCGTCGGTCCGTCGGGGCGCGCGGCGTGGCGTGGCGCGGGACGAAGCGACGTCGATGCCGCGGCGAGCGATTTCCGCCTGATGCGCGGCTCTCCTTCCATCGCAACCACGCGGCCCGCTTGGTGCCCGGGCAGGCCTTTGATCTTGTCGATTTTTGTCCTTGTCCTCGCGCTTGTCCCGGGCATGGCGTTGCTGGCCGCGTCGACGCCCGCGGCCTGGGCCGCGCCGCCGGACAACGAGCCGCCGGCGCGAATGGTGGTCGAGGCCAAGGAGCTCGTCAACGACGAGGACAAGGACACGGTCACGGCCAATGGCGACGTGCAGATTTATTACAAAGGCCGTTTCCTGCGAGCGGACCATGTGATCTACGACCGCAAGACCGCGCGCGTCTTCGCGCAAGGCCATGCGGTCATGACCGAAACGGACGGATCGGTGATCCATGCCGAGAGGTTTGATTTCACCGACGACTTCAAGAACGGATTCATCGAGAGCCTGCAGGACGATTCCCCCGACAACACCCATTTCAGCGCCCCGCGCGGCGAGCGCTCCGGCGGCGACACCACGGTGTTCGACAGGGGCTCCTACACGGCCTGCGAGGCCTGCGAGAAAGACCCGGCGAAACCGCGTTTCTGGCAGCTCAACGCCAGAAGGATCATTCACAACGAGGTCGAGAAGGTCATTTATTACGAGGATGCGACCTTCGAGCTGTTGGGAACGCCGATCGCTTATTTTCCATACCTGTCGGGGCCAGATCCCACCAAGAAACGCCAGACTGGCTTTTTGATTCCGGAACTGAGCTACGGGGTTAGCACGTTGGGTGTGGGCGTCGGGCTGCCGTTTTTTTGGGCGATCTCGCCTGATACGGATCTGACGATCACGCCGACTTATTACTCGCAACAAGGGTTGTTTCTAACCGGGGAGTTCCGTCAGCGCTTCGAGACCGGCAATTACATGATCCATCTCGAAGGGACGCATGTCGGGGATCCATCCGTGTTCCCGCTGCCGCCGGCGGGGGCGGGCGATCGGAGCTACCGCGGCTCGGCGCGCACCACCGGGCAGTTCACGGTCAACGATTATTGGAAATACGGTTGGGACATAACCGCGCTCTCGGACCGCTACTTCTTGCAGGATTACAAACGCTACATCGGCCTGAACGAGAACTATTTCTTCCGCGAGTCCTCTTCGACGGCCTATCTGACGGGACAGGGCGACCGCAGCTATTTCGACGTGCGCGGTTTCTATTTCCAGGCGCTGTCGCCCAACGACATTCAAAAGCAGCAGCCTATCACTCATCCGGTCGTCGACTACAACCATGTGTTCGACATCAATCCGGCGAAGACCCTTGGTCTTGGCGGTCAGATCGAGCTCGACGCGAATTTCACCAGCACCTCGGCCAGCATCGCCAATTACGAGTCGGTTCAGCCGCGCACGCTCGACGTGAACACCGGCATTTACACCGTCTGCCAGATCTATTCGCCCGCCACGAACCCCTATAACAGCACCTGTTTGCTGCGCGGCGTCGCCGGCGATTATCAGCATGCGACGGCGAGCGCCGCGTGGAAGAGAAAGTTCATCGATCCCCTTGGCGGCGTGTGGACGCCCTTCGTCTTCGCCCGCTTCGCCGGATCCTATCTCGATTACAATCAGACTGGCTCTTTCGAAGCCTATAACAACGCGGCGCAACCCATCCCCAACGGCGCGCAGAATCTGTTCTTGAAATCAGACCAGGTGGCTCGCGGCCAGGCCTTGCCGGGCGCCGGCGCCGAATGGCGCTTTCCCTTGCTGGCGCGCGCCGGCGAGTTCGGAAGTCTCGTGATCGAGCCGATCGGACAGGTGGTGGCGCGTCCCAACCAGTCCTCGATTCCCTCGCTCGTCAACATGGACGCGCAGAGTCTGGTGTTCGACGACACCAACCTGTTCGAATGGAGCAAATTTTCCGGCTACGATCGCTATGAAACGGGCGTTCGCGCCAATTACGGCGCGCAGGCGAGCATGACCTTTTCCAATGGCGCCTTCGCCAACGCCCTGATTGGGCAATCGCGTCAGGTCGCCGGCGTGAATTCCTACGCGACCGCCGACGCCGCCAATGTCGGCCTAGCCTCGGGACTTGACACGCGCGCCTCGGACATTGTCGGGCGCGTCTCCTTCTCGCCCAATTCGAAGATCACTTTTATCGCCAAGGGCCGCTTCGACCAGGACACGCTGCAGGCGCGCCGCCTCGATCTCGCGGCCTCATGGAAGCTCGAGCCGTTAACCCTGAACATTCAATACGCCAATTACGCCTCGCAGCCGGTGATCGGTTTCGATGAGCGCCGCCAGGGTCTTTCCGCCGACGCGCGTTACGACATCACGAAAAACTACTTCCTGACCGGCAATGTCACCTTCGACATGAGCCGCTATCTCTATAATGCGATCTCGACGCTGGAGACGATCCAGGCCAACCAGTTGACCGGCATAAATCTGACGGGAACGGCGCCGCTGTTCTCGATCGCCCAGCTTGGCCTCGGCGCCGGCTATCACGACGAATGCACGACCATCAGTTTGAAATATACGTCGAATTATCAGCCGGAATATGGCACCGGCCAACCGGCGCGCAACCAGACCATTTTGCTGTCGCTGCAATTCCGCACCCTTGGCGAGATAAAATTTGGCGAGGGATTGAGTCCGGTCACGGTCCAGGACGGCGTGCGCGCGCAGCCCGGAGCGCCCTGAGGCGGGGTCGCGGAAAAACATATTTACTACACAAACTTGTCCTTCGACTTGCTTCTCGATTCGGCGAAGCTTGGTCGCGAAACCGCGATCGACGGACGATTCGATGGCGAAAAATCGCGCCGCGACCGCGAGAAACAATGGGCTAGCGCGTTCTTTCTCTACCCAACCTTCAAAATCATGCTATGTAGGAATTACAGTTGCGGCCATGGCTGTGTGAGTCGAAACGAGTTAGGTTCAGGGAACACGGCAGGGGGTATTCGATGTATGGAAATCCTCAAAGACTCGCCAATCATGACGTAATGGAACGCCGCCGCGAAGGCGGCCGCTGGTTGCGTGAATTGCGCGAGAAAGCCGGCCTCTCGCAGCGTGAACTCGCGAGCCTCGTCAAGATGGAGTACTATACATTCGTCTCCCAGCTTGAAAATGGGCGCGGGCGGGTTCCGCCGGATTGCTATCACGCCTGGGCGGAGGCTTTACAGGTCGCGCCACGGGAATTCGTGAAGAATATTCTCAAATATTATGATCCTGTCACCTTCGAGATCCTTTTCGAGGAATAAGACGCCGCAGGGCGGGGAAAATATATATGGCTGCGGAGAAGGTTTCTTTTTTATTCGCCTCGCGCCCGCGCTCTAGGGATTGGACGTCCCAGGAGCTGGCCGAGTTTTATCGGGTGGAAAGCGCGCTTATTCAAGGCGGTTTGAAAATAACCACGGATCGTGGCCTGTCCGACGAAGGCGATCCTTGGTTTGTGTTCTGCCGCGAGGAAGGCGGCGATCCGGTTGTTCACTTCGCCCGCATCGACGGCCAGTATATTATCGCGAGTCCCGCCTATAGCGGCGTCGCGCGTGGGCTCGACTTCAAGTCCATGGTGCAGGACTTGATCTCGCGGCACAAAATCGCGCCCGTGAACAAGGACAAGAAGTCCAATATCTTCATGCATCCCGCCGCGCTGCTGGTCATCGTGGTGGGAACCGCCTTTTTCAAGACGCCGGGCGAGGCGCGGGCGGACGAGACGCACAAAAAGGATGCCGCGCAAAAGGCGGGAGACGCCTCCAGCGCGTCTTTCCTGGACCGTTCGGGCGTTCCAGCCGCCGCCAGCGACGGCTCCACGCCCGCGACAAGCGGCGAGCAAATGGAATTGGCTCAGAACATGAGCCACTTGCTGATGGTCGCGGCCTCGGCTGTTGTCGCCGCCGACGCGAATCAGATTGCCGCGGGGCCGCCGGTCGCGGATTTGTCGACCTTCGCGACCAATTTTGACGATGGCGCAAGTAACCAACACGATCTCGCCACGCATCATTTGCTCGCC
Organism: Methylocystis sp.; assembly: GCA_049583305.1. Taxonomy (GTDB): domain Bacteria; phylum Pseudomonadota; class Alphaproteobacteria; order Rhizobiales; family Beijerinckiaceae; genus Methylocystis. Next base: position 24,618 of record JBAUVQ010000023.1, on the reverse strand, counting down.
GACGAGACGAGCGCGGCTACATTCGAGACGATCTCAAATGAAATGAACGCCACCTCGACTTCGACGGCGCCCAGTTCCACGTCCGTCTCCCTTGGAGATATTGCTTCATCCGCCCTCAAGTTGATGACGGATCTCAACGATATCGCCAACACTCATGACAATATTCTCGGTGATCACGCCTTTAACTTCGCCAGGGATGGCGGACTGCCCTCGGCAAGCGCCAGCTTTGGCGCCGAGGCTGGTTTTCTCGCGCAAAAAGCGGCCCTGGCGGCCGCCGCGTTGTCGGAGACCGTCATGGCGCAAATCGCCAGCGGGTTGCATCTTAGCGCGAGCGCGTCTTCGGCCTCCCAAGGGACAAGCGTCACCGAGAACGCGATCGTCGTCAATCAATTGCCGGCCGACCTGAACAATGTCGCCACCTTGGCCAATGTCGCGCCGCAGGCGGGCAACGCCGATAATTTCCTCGCCGGAAACAATATTATCATCGACTTACATCAGAATTCGCTGTTCGCGTCGATCTCGATCGACGCGCCAACGAACGACAGGGCGGATGCAACGGGCTTGACGGATTTAGGGAGTCATCTGGCCGGCGGGCTAGGGACCGGCGGATCGACGACCACCGGTTCCGTCACGACCGTGGCGACCGTCGCGACGGGAACGTCGACCGAAACCATATCCAGCAGCGTATTTCTCAAGACCCTGGAAGCCTTCGTTCAGGATACGCCTGAACTTGGGTATTATGTCTCGAATGATAACTATGTCTTTTACAACGCCGGAACGACCACTCAGCAGTCGACGCACAATGAGGTCGTTTCCATGACCTTCACTGACGGCAGTTCGATCGAGATCATTGGGCAGGCGCAGTTCTTGGCCAATATTATCGCCCACGCGCAGCTCTAACGCCATCGCGGCTGTTGCTTTTGGTTGCTTGGCCAGAAAATAACACGCCGGCGCCGTCAAGTTGATCCGCACGAAAATAATTCGAGCGCCCCGCGCATAAACGCGCGCGAACGCGCATGCTCGGGCGTCCCGGACGCACCCCGGCGCACGGGCGGTGGTCTCCCGCGCGGCTTTCGCGCGCCGCGAACCCGGCCGCAAATCATTCCCCACAAGGCCCAAAAAAACGGCGGGGAGCCGAAGCTCCCCGCCGCCAATTTGGAAAGTCCGCGAGTTCCGGAGCAACGCTCCGGAACTCGCTTGCCCAAAGCTTACCCCACGAGGTGAGTGGTGATCTGCGGCAGGCCGCCGCTGCCGACGATCGACACGCCGTGCAGTTCAACCATGTCCGACAGATGGACGCCATCGGGGCCAAGCGCGAAGGTGTTGGTCACGGCCGCGCCCGTCGAGTTGGAGAATTCAGCGTCGGTGATGTGGGTGTTGCCGCTGAAGTCCTGCCACTCAACCAGCATGTCAACGTCGGTGTGGGCGGCGATGCCCGTTCCGGCGAAGTTGATCGCGGTGGTCACGCCGGTCAGGAGGTTCTGAACCGCGCTGAGGTTGGTCATCGGGCTGGACAGCTCAATGATGTCGGTGTTGGCCGCGAGGAGACCGCCCGGCGCCACCTGAGTGATGACGATCGAGCCGTTGTGCCCCGCGTTCTCATGGGTGTGGCCGTCGCCCATGACAAGACCCGCGACCGCGTCGCCGTTGAACACGTTGGTTCCGCCAGTGCCCCAGGAGGACACGGAGAAGTCGACGCGATCGGTCGCCGCGTTGAAGTTATAGACGTTGGTCAGATCGGCGTTGGTGCTGGAGTTCGCGCCCGGCAGGCCGCCAACCCAGATCGCTCCGACCGGAGTGAAGCCGGTGATGCCGCTGGTGGGGATGCCCCACCAGCCGAGCTGCGCGGCTTCGTTCGCGTCGGTGATGCTTCCGGCGAGAGCGGTATAATCCCCGCCGCTCGTGCCGGTGAAGCTCCAGCCGGTGGTCGAGGCGGTGTAGACGTCGACCACATCCGTGCCGCTATGACCGGCGCCGAAGGTGATCATGTCCGCGCCGCCGCCGGTGGCGACAGTGTTGCTGGCGTGAGTGTCGGCGATCGTGAACGTGTCGTTGCCGATCGAACCCGCGAGCGCGTTCGAGCCGGTCGACGAACCGGTGATCGTGTCGCCGATGCCGAAGGGAACGCCGGCCGTTCCAGCGGGAGCCGTCGGATTGACGACGTAGTTGGCGTCGCCCGAGTTCATCAGCAGGCCGCCAGAGGTAGCCGCGTTGATGACCGCCGCGTTGGTCGAATATTGGAACCCGATGGTGGTGTCGCCGATCGGATTGAAGTCGATCGGTCCAGTTCCGGCGTTGTCCGAGAAGAAGTTGGTCACGCCGGTGTTGGTGATGGTGATCGCCAGATTGTTCAGCTGGAGGCTGCCCCCCGTGTTGATGCTGGCGATCGAGCCATTGCTGAAGCCGGGCTGACCGAGGATCAGGTCGGTGTTGCCGCTGATCGTCACCTGCTCGTTGCCGATCAGGGTCGGGGTCAGAAGGATCGTGCCGATCTCGTTAAAGCCGCCGCCAACCGAGGAGATGTTGACAACCTCATCGCCGAAGATGGCGGTTTGACCGACCACATCGCCGCCGAAGGCGTTGTGGGTCGTGGCGTCGCCGAGGACCAGGTTCAGGACATCGGAAAGGCCGGACGGGCCGTTGACCGTCAGGTTTTGGTCATTGCCGTTGTCCTCGGTGTTGATCGTCAGCGTGTTGACCTGGTTATTGACCGTCACCGCGCCAGCGGCCGTGGTCACGTAGTCGAGCGTGGTGGTCGACGCCGGCAGATTGGCCATGTTGACCGTGCCGGCGGCGCCGGCGATGCCGAGGACATCGAAGCCGGCGATGTGGGCGAAGGTCGAGGCCGAGGTCGTGGTGGCGACGCTGTCGGCCACGATGATCTCGTTGTTGACGTTGACCGTCGCGCCCGGGGTGGTGGTCAGGCCGGCGATTTCGCCGACGTTGCCGGCGCTGACATCGAGGATGTTAAGGCCGGTGCCGAGCTTGTAGGTCGTCAGGTTGAGGTTGCCCCCGCCAACGCCCGTGCCTTCGTCGAGCAGACCATTGTCGCTGCCGCCGAGGCTGGCGACCGCTCCAAAGGAGTTCGAAGCCGCGCCGGCGACGGCGCCGCCGATGATGACCGTGCCGACCGAGTGGGAGGCGTCGATCGTGGTGAGCGCGCTCCACTGGCCCGCGCCGTACTGGCCGGGCTGGATGGTGGCGGCGGCGTTGGTTTCGGTCAGAGTCAGCGTGGTGGCCTGGATGCCGCCGCCGACGCCCTGATACAGCTCAACGAACGCGTTGGCGTTGGTGGTGATGCCCCACGCGCCGTAGGCGCCGCCGATCGTATTGTCGTTGAGGAACGAGAGGCCATCGGCGCCGAAAGCGCCGGTGTTGCCGAGCGTGCCGGTGATGCCGATGTTGATCGTGTTGCTCGCGGAGGCGGCCGTGTTCGAAATGAAGCCGGTGAAGACCAGGGTGCCGGCGCCGCTGATCTGGTCGGAATAGCCGGAGATGTTGAGGTTGGTCAGGGCGGTGCCCAGACCCTGGCCGAACGAGCCGAGCTGAACCGAGCCGAGCGAGTTCGAGTCGTTGACGATCTGGAGGCCGTTCACGACGCCGGTGAAGCCGGCGGCCGGGCCGCTCGGGAGCCCGTAGTCGGGCAGGGAGCTATTGCTCGTGTTGTTGGTGATATTGAGGGTCTTGATGCCCTGGATGTTGACGCCGGTCGCGAAGATCGGGTTGGCCGCCGCGGTCAGCAGAGCCGGCGAGGCGCCGCCGGTGGTGATGAAGTTCAGCGTGCCGTCGCCGGCGCCGTCGAACAGCGTGTCGCCGGTGTTCAGCGTGTTATTGCCGAGGCCCGCCGAGGTGGTGAAGGGCAGCGCGTTAAAGGTGGCGTTCGTCAGATTGGTGGAGAAATTGTCCACGCCCTGCGTCAGCGTGAAGGTCGGGCCGCCGCCGGGGGGCAGCGGCACGGCGAACAGCGAGCCGGTGGTCGGCGGCGTGCCGGCGGCTTCGAGGTTCTGATAGGCGATGATCTCGGGAGTCGTGTCGGTGATGAATTCCGGGGAGTTCGCGAAGGCGACCAGCAGCTGGGCGACAGTGTCGCCGGTGCCGACCCAATAGGCGAGGCCGGCGGGGTCCGGAGCGCGCTGGAGAACGTTCTCGTAAAGCGAGGTCACCAGGGCCGGAGTGGCGATCGTGTTGGCGTTGGCGCCATAGCGAGCATTGAATTCGGCGGAATTCGCGAAAACGGTGGCCATGGCCAGCGGGGTTTCGGTGCCGTTGGCGAAGGCGTTGACCCAAAAGGATTCGCCGGCCTGATCCGGAACGCGGCCGAGGGCCGCCTGATACATGCGGATCACCGGGTCGACGACGGTCGTCGTCAGAATGTCGTTCTCGATCGCCGAGGTGACCAGCGCGGCGGTCGTGGTGCCGGCGACCAGCTGCGCGACGAAGGACGTGACGGTCGCCGCCGGGGGATTCGCGTTAAATTCGATGGCCTCGTAGAGGCCGTCCACCAGCGCGGTGGCGGTGGCTGTCGTATAAGTCGTCATGCTCGTTCTCCTCGATTACCGGGCCGCGAGGCCCAATTCGTGACCGCGGTAAAAAATTTGTCCGCCGCTCCGCCTCTTCAGGGGGAGGCTGCGAAGGGCATATGTAAAGGAAACTCCACACCTCGCCAAGCCTTGTGGACTCGAAAAAGCAACCTATTTTTAACGGGTCCCGAAAAGGCGCAAAAGGGCGGGCGTGGTGGTCGGCGCTTAAGTAATTGAAAAGCAATGGTAATGCCGAGAGCCTGCGGTGCCGCGGGCGGTTTTTTGAGTTGATGAACATCAATCGATGGCGGCGGCGGGCGGCACATTTTTTTTCGCGCTCAAATTCCTTCGAACGGCGGCTTAGGCTCCGTCGGCGGGCGGGCCGGGAGCGAGGTCGGCGAGGCCAAACGTCAGGCGTTGATGATCATCTAGCTGATTTTATTACATAATAGATTCGTCGCGCGCCCGCCGCGAACGCTTCGAATCATGCGATATCCGGCCCGACGCGAAAATCGCTTTCGATGGGGGTCGTCGTGTTGAAAAAGCTCTTCAGCTCACCCAAAAGCCGTTGGCGGTGTGAGGCGCGATGAGGGCGACATTTTCGGGGGAGGTCGCGAAGGCGACGAGCAGCTGGTCGTGCGCCATTCCGGAATTGGCCTCTCCCTCCCAATAGGCGAGGCCGGCGGCGTCGGGCGCGCGGCCCAGCACATTGGTGTAAAGCTCGGTCACGTATGCGTCGTTGCTGGGGTTGGCGCCGAAGATGGCGGTGAATTCCGGCGCCGCCAAGAATTGATCGGCGAGTTGCAAGGCGGTCATTTGCCGCGCGTCGGCCTGGCCGGCCCAATATGTGAAGCCGGCATAATCGGGCATACGATTATAGGCCGCCTGATACAGCTCATAAACGAGCGTATCCTCGCTCGTGGTCAGATTGGTCACCACGGTGATCACATCGACCCCGAGATTAGCGCTGACGGCGGTCGACAAGGCGTTGCCGCTGGCGTCGTGGATCGTCGCCCCGTTCGGCAGATTGAGCCCGGTCACCTCGAGGCTGGAGACGTTGTCGCCGGGCAGGACCATGTAAGAGAATTGCAGCGCGCTCGTGCCGGAGCCGCCGACATAGGTCGCGACCTCGTTGTCGTTGAGTTGCAGGGTCGGCGTTCCCGTCACGATCTCCGTCGCGGCGGTGTTTAGCGTGATGGTGACGACATGGCCTATGCCGACTTGCGAGGAACCGTCGTCGGTCGAGACGGTCAGGCTGGGGGCGCTGCTGCTGGCGAGCAGCGGGCTGTTGACGCTGTAGCCCAGCACATTCAGCAGGGTGATGTCGGTCGCCGAAATCGGGCTGAGGGTTCCTGGCGAGATATAGGCGTCGAACGCATCGTTCGGCACGGTGGAGGACCAATCACTGTAATCGCTCGATGTGGCGAAATTGCCGAGATTGGTCGCGCCGCCGTTGATCGAGAAATAGGACGAGCCCCCAGCCTGCGTCTGGATGACGCCAGGCGAAGCGAACTGAAACAGGCTCTCCACCGTGGGGGGTTCGCCGGCGCCGAGTTCGACCGACCGACCCAACACGTGAGTCAGTTCCTGCAGGGCGATGGAGACGAAAGTATATTCGCCCGAGACGGCCGCGCCGGTCGTGCTGAAATTCCAGGGCGTCGTGTTGTCGAATCCGACATAGCCGTCGAGCTCCGTCCCGTTTGCGGAAATGAGACCCAGGGCCTTCTGTTCCGCCAAGGAGACGAGGAATCCGGTGCCGTTGCTGATGTCCGCGCCCGGCAGATTGCCGTAGGCGCTGGCGTCGGCGGCGGAGTTGGAATGCGCGAGAAGCGCGGACTTCAACTGCGCGTAAGACACCAATGTTCCCAGGCCGCCACCCTCGCCTTCGTCGCCGGCGGTGATGGATTCACCGGCGACCTCGCCCCAGCCCACGTCGACATTCACGGTGATGTTATTCGTTATCAAATTATCAAGATATTGTACGCAATAGTTCATAGCGGTGAAGAATGCCGCCGGCGCGTTGGCCGTGCTGGAATCATAGGTCAGATTTATTTGCATCGTTTAGAACTCCATCGCGCGAAGCAGAGGCGGCGCGCAACGCGGGAAGGCTTCAACAGGCGCTATAGCGGCCGTGTATCCCGCGCGGACAGCACATCGCAAACAGCCTAGCCGGCCCGTCTTCCGATTCCGTGAATCGGAGCCAAGGGCTTCGTGCGTCATAATGGGACGGGCCCGACTTCGCGGTCCCGGCGCGAATCGCTCGCGAAGGCTCCCCCGATTCTTGACGATAAGCTCTTGACGACACGGTTTCGCCGGGCGTTATTCGCCGAGCGTTAATCTATTGGCGCGCGCCGCTCCCGCGTCGCCGGCCATCGAGGATCATCAGGCGAATGCCGGCGCCCGCCAACGTCAGAAAGCTCCAGTCCTCGCGGCGCGAGGCGGCCAGGCGGAACGGGCGCTCCGGGGGGCGCTCCGAGCGATGATCGGGATTTTGGATCTCGTCGCGCTGACGCAAATGAGGGGCTTCACGAAATTCGGGGTCGGCCTCGCGGCCGCGAAGGAGGCCATCGCGCAGAGCAACGCCTTCTTCGTCGAAGGCGCTCTCTCCAGACTCGGCGAAAATCCGCTCGCCGGGCAAGGTGATCCGACCGGCTATCATGCCGTCACGAAGCTGCTGGCCTTCAGGGACAAGCATCAGGCGATGGAATTGCAGGATCTGGGGCTGCAATACGGCCTCCATGAAATCTGGAGCAATCTGTCGAAATACGCCGACGTGGAGGAGCCGCTGGAGCCCCCGCTCATCGCGACGGCTTTCTCGGGTTGTCTGAACGGATACACGATACGTTCGGCGCGGCGCGAGAGCGCGATCATCATCGACGAGCAACTCGTTCACATCGCCAATCTCTGCGGGACATTGCTTTCGGAGTGTTTCACGCGGCGCGAGGCTGGGCGCCTCGTCGCGGACTTCGGCATCGACCGCCTAACCGCGTTATTGGGCGCCGACTCGCCCTTCACCGCTAAATGCGTTCAGGCGCTCGTCGCCGCGGTTCGCGGCGGAATCGCCGCGGCGGCAGGGGCGCCCGATGTCGCGGCGATGCGCGACATCATGCGCGATGGCTTCATTCATTTCGTGATCGCCCATGAGATGGCGCACGTCGCGTTGAATCATTATGGCGACGACGACGTTCCGGAGTTCGACGACGACGACGAATACGCGCTGTTCGCCAAGCGACATGAATTCGAATTCGTGGCGGACGTTTTCGCGATCCGCGCCTGCCTGCGCTATATCCTCGATCTTAATCCGCTGTGCGCGCATTTGTTCTTCGCCGGGGCCATGGGATTTCTGTCGTCGATCGAAGCCTTCGAGCGCATATTGTTCCAGTTCGCGAGCGAAGGCGGCGACGACGAGGAGATTCATCTGGCGTCCGGCTACAGACTGGAGAGCGCGGTGTTTCCGACGACGCACCCTTCCCCCTTCGTTCGGCGCATGCGGCTGCGCGGGTTCATCGCGAATTGCGCTCTTCCAAGCGGACTCAAGGTTATTTTCGAGGAGACGGCGGCGGCGAACGAGTTCGCGATGGAGCGGCTGACGGCGGCCGCGGCGAAAGCCGCGCGGCTGGCGCGCCGGCAAGGGGCCGCGCCTCACCCGATCTGGCTGGGAAGACATTGGGATTATACGCTTTTCAACGCGCCGCTGGCGGACCGCGGGCAGGGGTTCGGGAAGCCGCCTCCCTGATCCAAGGCGGCGCGCCGTTGAACCCCGTCCCGACACATGCGATAGGTTTTCGCGCGCGGGTTGCTTGAATGGGATCGTCGAGGGGGCGTGGATGCAGGCGTTCGAATGGGGTTCCGTCCGCGGGTTTTTGGCCGTCGCCAGCATGGCGCTGTGCTTGTCGGCCTGCGAAATCCGTCCGCTCTATGGGCCGACGACGATGGGCGTCCCGCTCGAGGACGAACTCAAGGCCATAGAGATCGCGCCCATTCCCGACCGGATCGGCCATTACGTCAGAAACGAGCTGATCTTCGCCTTCAACGGAACCGGCTCCGACACGACGCCGGCGCGCTACAGGCTCGAGGTGAAACTCAAGGAGCGCGTGCAGTCGCCGATCGTCGACACGGTCACGGGACGCGCGACCTCGGCGACCGTCTTCATGGACGCGGAGTATAAATTGACGGCGCTCGCCACCCATAAGGAGGTCGCGTCGGGAGTGCTGATGCAAATCGCGAGCTACGACAGATTCAGCAACCGCCTGTCCAACGTGCGCGCCGCGCGCGACGGCGAGATCCGCGACGCCAAGACGATCGCCGAGCAGCTTCGCCTCAAGATTTCGATGGCGCTGGCCTTTCGCGATCCCGCGAAGGACAAGGATCCGACCGCGCCGACCACCCCGGAGCGAAAGTCCTTCGGCGATCCGCGGGCGGAACCCAACGCCCAATAGGGGGTCATCGCAGAATCTTCCCGAAATCCTACGCTAAGGCTTTGAGGCTTGCTTTTCGACGGCGCGGACTTGGGAGACGAAGCGTGAGATGGTCGCGCGGTGAATCTTGAAGAGCCGCGCCATCTCGGCGGCGGACTTCCGGCCGGACGCGACGGCTTCGACGATTTCCTTCTTTTGCTCGACGGTGATTCGAGGCTTGCGGCCGGGAACGCGGCCTTTCTCTCGGGCTTCCTTCAGGCCGGCGCGGGTGCGCTCGCGGATCATCTCACGCTCGAACTCGGCGAAAGAGCCGAGCATCTGCATCATCATGCGGCCGGCGGGGCCTGACGTGTCGATCGATTCCGTGAGCGAGCGGAACTTGCCGCCCATGGCGTCGATGCGTTCGAGAATGACGAGCAGGTCTTTCAGCGAGCGCGACAGGCGATCGAGCTTCCACACGACGAGGGTGTCGCCAGCGCGCATCTGATCGAGCAGGCGATGCAACTCGGGGCGATCCCACCTTCCGCCGGAGGCGGCTTCCTCGAACACTTTCTTGCAGCCGGCCTTTTTGAGCGCGCGGATTTGCGGCGCGGTTTGCTGATCTTCGGACTTTGAAACGCGGGCGTAGCCGAGCAGCATGCTTGTCGCTTTTTCTGTTGCCAAACGCTGCTTATTTGGCAACAGAATTGAGCAAAACGCAAGCCGTTGATTTGGCGTCATCTCGTGGCCGAGCGCTTCGCTGTTGCGCAAACGACCGTTTGCGCAACGAAAGGGCGCCCCATAAAAATCCGGGGCGTGTCCGCGGAAGCGAGCAGTGAAATCGTCGTTGATTTGACGCCGCCGACGCGACTTGGTTTATACTCCCCGCGCTTAAGCGCGCGCCACCATATGGCTCGGGCGGCGCATGACCACGGAGTTTGGCGCTTTCCCGCAAAAGTGGACGCCGGTTTCGCCTTCCAAAAGCGCCACCAAGAAAAAGACTCTAGCTCATTGAAAGGATATGCTCCTGCCCTGTCATTCCGTTTTTTGCGCGGCCATCGCCGCTTCGTCCCCTGGCCGTCGTCTCCCGACCCGCCGCCATCCGGTCGTCATCGATGTCGTCTGATTTCATCATCCGCTGTCACGGCGTCGGCAAGGCGTTTCAGGTCTATCGTCATCAGAACGATCAATTGAAGCAGATCGTCCTCGGCCTGTGGAAAAAATTCTACACGGAGAAGTGGGTTCTCTCCGACGTGAACTTCGACATCGCCAAGGGCGAGCGAGTCGGCATCGTCGGCCACAATGGCGCCGGCAAGACCACGTTGCTGCAAATGCTGTGCGGCATCACGCAACCGACCAAGGGCCATTTTGACGTGCGCGGACGCATCGCGCCGATCCTCGCGCTGGGATCGGCCTTCGACGGCTTGCTGACGGGTCAGGAAAACGCGCGAATCGGCGCCGCCATTCTCGGCCTGTCGCGCAAGGACATCGACCGCCGCATGGACTCGATCGCCGCCTTCGCCGATATCGGCCCGTCGTTCGAACAGCCCATGCGCACCTACTCAAGCGGCATGGTGGCGCGCGTCGCCTTCGCGATCTGCGCGCACGCCGATGCCGACATCCTCATCATCGACGAGGCCCTGTCGGTCGGCGACGAGCCCTTTCAGGAGAAATGCGAGGACTATCTCGCCGAATTCGCCAAGACCGGCACGATTCTGATCGTCTCCCACAGTCTCGATTATCTCGAGACGCTGTGCGACCGTATTCTCTGGCTGGACAATGGCGTGATCCGCGAATCGGGAGATCCCGCGACGGTGATAACGCGGTACCGCGAGGCCATGCATCCCACGGGCGACCCCGTTCAGCACGGCGCGTGAATCGCGCCTCCCGGCTATTTCCACGGCTCCGTGCCGATCCATTGATGTTGGACGCCCTCGTAATGATCGAGAGGCGAATAAAGGGGGACGTCGAGCGCGAGGGTTTGGGCCGAGAGGTGGCCGATGGCCGCGAGCAAATTATAGGTCGAGATGACGCGCGAATATTGACCCGTGACCAGCGCCGTGCGCGCGTTCACGAGCACCAGTTGTCCCTGCAGGATCTCGAAAGTCGTTCTCTGTCCGAATTTGGCCTCCTCGCGTATGCCCGCGAGTGCGGATTCGGCCTTGGCGACCTGTTGCTTGGCGGCGATCAGGAAGGTCGTGGTCTGCTTCCAGGCGGCCCAGGACGCCTCGACGGATTGATGAATCTGGTCGATTTGCTGATCGAAAATGAATCGGGCCTGGCCGAGCTTTTCCTTGGCCTGGCGGATCTGGCCGTAGTTCACCCCGCCTTCGTAGATGGGCACGTTGACGTTCACGCTAGCGCCGGCCTGAAAAAACCTTTGGCCCGAAGTTCCAATGTAATCGTAATTCTGGTTCACATTGCCGACCAGGCCAACCGTCGGCAGCAATTGTCCTTCCGCCAGTTTGACGTTTAATTCGTTGACGTCGACGTTATAGCGCGCGGCGAGCGCGAGCGGATGGTCCGTGTCGGCGATCCGTAGCGCGGCCTCCTTGTCCTTCGGCAGCAGTCCATCGAGCGGCGGTGCCGGCATCAGATTCTTGGGTGAAAGCTTGGTCTGCTGCCGATAGGTCGCGATGCTTGCCTGCAAATTCACGGCCGCCGTCGAACGCTCCTCCTTGGCCTGCTCCAGGGCGGCCTCGGCCTGATACACGTCGGTGCGCGTCACCTCGCCTCCCCTGAGGCGCTCATTGGTGATATCGACCTGATTGGCCAGGACTTTCACATAGTCGTCGCGCAGATTGTAGATGGCGACGTCGCGAAGCAGATTCATATAGGCGGTAGCGGCGGCGCCCAGCACCTGGAGTTCGGCGTAGCGCAGCGACTGTCGCGACTGATGGATTTGCGCCTGCGCCTGATCGATGCCGTTGAGACCGCGAAAACCGTTAAAAATATTCCAGCTGACGACAAGTCCCCCGGCCTTGGGCTGGGTCAGCGTGCGCGACTTGCCTGTCGAGGCGAGAATATCTTGCTGCAGCAGACCGTAATTTCCCTGCGCGGTGACCGTCGGCAAGAAGGTTCCGGTGACGATCGGCAGATTTTCATCAACGCTGCGGGTGTCGGCGCGCTGGGCGTTGAGCTGCGGATGGGCGAGATAGGCGTGACCCAGCGCGTCCTTGATGGTGTCCGCTCGCGCGCCTTCCGCCGCCGCGAAACAAGAAAGCAAACAGAGAATCGCTCCGACGCTCCGCATTGTCTCCGCGCCTACTCGCATGTCACCAAACTCGACACTCCACGCCTCCATTCACGCCATGCGCCAATCGTCACTGTTCGATAAAAGTCTTACGGATGGTCGAGGAAAGAGGCGACACGAGATAGGTGAGAACGGTGCGCTCGCCCGACGCGACGATGACTTCCGCTGGCATGCCGGGGCGCAGACGCGAGCGATATTCGTCGGGGACATCGACCTTATTAATCGAGACAATGCCCAGATAATACGGCTGTTTGGTGGCCTCGTCCATCAAGCGGTCGCGCGACACGCTCTCGAGTTGCCCCATCATCAACGGCATGGTGCGGGAATGGAAGGCGGGAAAGCGGATCTCGGCCTTCTGGCCCTGGTGAACGATGTCGATATCGGCTGGAGAAAACTGCGCCTGCACAATCAGCCGTTCGTCGAGCGGAACGATGTCGAGCAGCGGCTCGCCGGCGCGCACCACTTGCCCTAGGGTCCACACCTTGAGATTTTGAACAGTCCCCGAGCGCGGCGAAGTCACCTCGACGCGCCGTAGAACGTCCTGCGCGACGATCGAGCGCTGCCGGTAGTCGCCGATCTTCTGCCGCACGTCCAGCAGGGCCGTCGCGACATCTTCCTTGAACTTCTGTTGCAGCTGGGAAATCTGAATCCCCATCTCCGAGATGGCGCCCTGCGCCTTGGCGACGTCGGAAATCGCCTTGCCGATCAATCCCTCGAGCCGAGTGCGTTCGCGCTCCATGGCGAACACCCGCTGCGTCGGCACCAGCTGCTTCGCCAGCAGCTTGCGTAGGGCGACCAGTTCCTCGTTGATGTATTTGACCTGCTTTTCCGAGGAGTCCTTCTCGATCTGAATGCCCTCGATCTCGGTTTTCAGTTGCCCGGCCTTGGACTCGAGAATTTTGATCTGACCATTCAGAGAGGATCGGCGTTCGTTGAACTGCCCGACCTCGTCCAGCATCAATTTAGAAATCTGCGGATCTTTTTCCTTCGAATTGAACTCGGCGGGCCAGATGATCGCGGGCTGATCGTCGCGCTCGGCAAGCAGCCGGGCCTCGAGCGCGAGGTAGGAATAGAGCTGGTTGTTCAAGAGGTCGGAATTGGCCTGCGCCTGGATTTTCTCCATGCGAACAAGCACCTGCCCTTCCTTGACCACGTCGCCTTCCTTGATCAGGATTTCGCGGATGATGCCGCCCTCGAAATGCTGCACCGTCTTGTGGTTTGTTTCAATCGAGACGTATCCCGTCGCGACCACCGCTCGATCAACCTTCGCGATGGCGGCCCAGCCGCCAGCGACGCCAAACGTCAGAAAGATCAGCGCATAACCGGCGAGAGCGAACTTGCGCCAGTCCTGCAACGCATTGGACGGAACGCTCATGCGCTTCCCCCTCCCGTTCCCAGAGCCTGAGACGGCGTCATAGCCTGCGATTTGGGCGGATTGGAAGATGCGATCAACGGCTGCAGCACGGCGTCGCGGGGGCCGTAAGATTTGAGCATGCCGTCGGCCATGATCATGACCTTGTCGACGGCGGCGAGTATGTTCATCTTATGCGAAACAATCACGACGGTGGTGCGAAGCGACTTCAGCTGTTGCACCGCCCGCAACAAGGCCGCCTCGCCGGACGCATCGAGATTGGCGTTGGGTTCGTCGAGAACGACGAAAGCCGGCTGTCCATAGAGGGCGCGGGCGAGCGCGATGCGCTGCCTCTGCCCGCCGGAAAGCGTGTGCCCGCCGTCGCCGATCTGCGTGTTGTAGCCATCGGACAATTGCTGGACGAGATCGTGACAGCCAGCCAGCATGGCGGCCTGAATGATGAGATCAGAATCCCCGTCCTGAAACCGCGCGATGTTCTGCGCGACGGTTCCGGAGAACAGCTCCACGTCCTGAGGCAGATAGCCGATATAGCGGCCAAGCTGCTGCGGATCCCAGTGCCCGAGATCATTGCCGTCGATGCGGACGGCGCCCCGCAGGATCGGCCAGACGCCGACGAGCACGCGCGCGAGACTCGATTTTCCCGCGGCGCTGGGGCCGATGATTCCGATCACTTCGCCCGCCGCGATCTCGCAGCTTATCCCCTTTAGAATGATCACCTGCGACTTCCCCGGGGCGGCGGACACCAGCTCGCTGATCGTGACCGCGCCTCTTGGCGGCGGTAGCGCCATGCGCGCGGGCTCTTCCCCCGCGAATTTGAACAGGGATTTCAGCCTGGCGTAGGCCGATCGCGCGGCGATGAAGCCCTTCCACTGCCCGACCGCTACTTCGATCGGCTGCATTGCGCGGCCGACCAAAATCGACCCGGCGACGATCCCGCCCGCCGACATTTCGCGGTTGATGACGAGATAGGCGCCTGTTCCCAGAATGATCGTTTGCAGAAACATGCGAAAGAATTTTGTGAAGGCGACGATCAGGCCGGCGCGGTCGCTCGCGGTCGCCTGGGAGACGAGAACCCTCTCGTGCTGGCCGAGCCAGATCTGCTTCATCGCGTCGACCATGCCCATGGCCTGAAGCACCTCGGTGTTGCGGAACACCGCGCTGGCGCTCTGGCTGGCGCGCGAGTTCGCCATCGTCGCGTCATTCAGATTCTTCTTGGTCGCCATCTCGTTCAGCAGCGTCAGCCCGAGACTTGTCATGCTGCCGACGAGCGCAATGAGACCAAACCAGGGATGCAGCATGAAACAGGCCAGAACGAAAATCGGAAACCACGGGGCGTCGCACAAGGCGATCAGGCCCGCCCCGGTCAGAAACTCCCGCAGCGAATCGATGTCGCGCAGGCATTGAACATAGCCGCCGCTCGGCAGCAGCACGTTTCCTCTATGGATGGATTCGAACACCGGGCCGGCGATTTTTTCGTCAAAGGCCAGGCCGGCCCGGACAAGAATGCGTGAGCGCAGCCATTCGAGAATCGCATAAACGAAAAGCAGCAGCCCAGCCAGAATTGTAAGGGCGACCAAGGTCGTCTCGCTGCGGCTGGTGACCACGCGGTCATAGATTTGCAGCATGTACAGTGGGCTCACGAACATGAGCAGATTGATGAAAAAACTGAAGATGGTCGCCGTCACGAAAATCGGCAGGGTGAGCTTGATTCCTTCTTCCAACCGTCCCGGCGGCAACATATTTCTGGCCAAGTATGTCGACATAAGGCCTCAGTTTCGGCGTTTTCATATCATCAACCCATTCCTCGCGGATTGGGCGCTCGCGTTCGTTCGAACGCCTAACCTATCCAAGTGAACTGGTCAAATAGGCATGCCGCGACATCGTCGACGCGACGGCGCCGCGTCATTGTCCTCGTTGCTGAATTCATGGGGAAAGGCCTCGCCGCCGGCGAAGACGGAAAGCCGCCGTTCAAGCCGGTCGGATTGCGAGATCCCCTCCTTCTATTGCAGCAATTCTAAATCCGCCTCCTTTTGAAAAATCACGCCCAAATTTGTTTTTCGACTTCGGGGGGAGGCTTTGAAGTTATCAGGGTGGTCATCAGCGTCTTCCAGTCGGGGAAGACCAGATATTCGGTGATGGTGCGGATGTGCTCGAAGAAGCGCTTTCGCGCGCGTTTGGCTTGGCGCGCCTTGATCCACAGATCTTCGAGCAGATCGCAGGCCGTGTGCATGGCGAAGGCCAGGAGGTTCATGGCGCAAAACAGCATGGCGAGGTTTTGCTTGCCGTGGCCGAAATTATGTTCGAGGTGATAGCCGTTGTTCTTTAAGACGTTGAAGCCATCGTTCTCGATTTTCCATCTCGCCCTGGCGCAGGCGGCGATCTCGGCGACGTTTTCGCGCGTCACGGCGGGCGAGGTGACGAAAGCCCCGTCGTAGGCGGTCTTGCCCTTGGCGTCCAAGATCGTCACGCCGAGCCAGTTCACGTCGAGCGCGGGTTTTTCCTCGCGCAGCGGCGCGCCCGAAAACCAGCGATGGCGGAAAGTGAGCTTCTTCGCGCCTTCCTTGCGCGTTTGCGACAGCTCCTCGCACGACGCGCCCTGCATGAAGTCGTAGAGCGCCTTGTGCGATTGCGGCTTGGCCGTGAACAGGAAATCGCCGCCGCTCGCGAGCACGGCTTCGCAGATCGGCTGGCAGGCGAAGAGGTCGTCGCCGAGATAGACCGGGCGCAGTTCGCGCACGCGCTCGGCGTGGGCGGAAAGCCAGCGCTTGGCGGCGGCGCGCTCGCAGTCCTGCTTCTGGGCGCCGTCCTGCCGGGCGATGAACTCCGGCATCAAGGGGAAGGCCTTGTCGTGGCCGGGCGCAACCAGCGTCGCCGCCAGCATGGAGTGGTAATAGTCGGTCTTGCCGTTCGATCGCTTGCGCGTCTAACAGTTGGGGCAGCCGAGCTTCCGCGAGCAGAAATATTCGGTTCCGTCGAGCGCGATCGGCGTGCGGCCGCCCAGACGCTCGAAGGCTTTGGAGCCGCCGCGGGCGCGCAACGCCGCGAGCGTCTGGTCGAAGACGGGTTGCAGCAGAGAAGGCGCGACCGGGTCGAGCATCGACCGGATGTGGTTGTCGGTCGGGATTTTGGCCATGCCGAACAGGCTCTGGCAGTTCGAGGTCTTGCGCCGCTCCTCGAGCGAGCGCTGATGGGCGAGAAAGGACTCCGACTGCATGAAGAAGGGCGCGAACCCCGCCATCCCGACGTCGAGCATGGAATAGACGACCTCCCCGCCCTTCCGCTTGTCCGGAAAGGTCGCGCAAGCGGCGCGCAGGCCATCGAGCAGCTCGTCGAGAATCAGCACACACAGGGTGAATCAGAAATCCGTCAACCGCGAAAGCGCTTTTTGAGACTCAGGCTCGGCCATTTAGAACTGCTGCTTCTATTGACTCGTCCGCCCGAGAATATGATTGTTGCTCCGAATTGGCGTGGTGGTCTCCTCGTGAATGCGCGCAAAGCCTGTTGGCGTGAATGAAGATAGGGTTGTAATGGCCGAGTCGACGAACAAGCTTCTCTTCGCGGGCGCCGGGACGCTGGCGATCATATCGGCTCTCTCCTGTGGAGCGGCGCTCGCGGACGATGAGTCCGAAATGAGCAATCTCCTCAAAGGCTCGGCCAAATATAATTATCGCATCGTCGACGACGCCGGCCTTGGCGGCGCCGAAGCCGCCAAGGATCTGGCGACGGACCAGGCGCCGCGCCGCCGCAAGCGAAGCGACGAACGCGCCGGCGCCGAAGCGTCGAGGAAAGACGCGGCGAGGCGCGCCGCTTCCGCCCCGGCCGAATCCACTCCGGTCCAAGAGACGGCCTATTATCCGCGATCCGAGCCGCAGGGTCCCTGGACCGGTTTCTACCTTGGCCTCAACGCCGGCGGCGTGCTGGGAAATCGCCAGTCCGTCTCCGCGACGGCCCTCGACGTTTACGACTATCCCGGCACCAGCATCGGCGCCGCTTTCGCGTCGAGCGCGTTCAGTTCGATCCCGATCGGCGGCAACAACGGCTTCATCGGCGGCGGCCAGATCGGCTACAACAAGCAAATCGACAATTTCGTGCTCGGCGTCGAAGCGGATTTCCAGGGAACGACGGCGGGCGGCGGCGGCTCGGCGAGCGGCGCGGGCTACGACCCCGTCAGCGCCATCTCGCCAATAACCGTGACGCAGGTTCAAGCGGGCCTCGTCAATTTCGGCACGCTGCGCGCGCGCGCGGGGTACCTCGTGACGCCCAGCTTTCTGGCCTATGTCACCGGCGGCCTCGCCTATGGCCAGACCAACGTCAGCGCGGCGGTTTTTTCGGTGGACACGTCGGGCCAAGCCTTGCCGGGCGTTGGCCCCACGTCCTACGGCTCCATTCACGCGGGCTGGACGGCCGGCGTCGGCGCGGAATGGATGTTCTGGCCACAGTGGAGCGCCAAGCTCGAATATCTGTATTATGATCTTGGCGCGCCGTCGCTGGGGATCAACGGCATCGGGCTTTTATATTCCGACGGCGTGACGCCCTTGGGCGCCTATCTGGCGACGACGAAACCGCCTCGTTTCAGCGGCTCCATCGTGCGCGCCGGCGTGAACTATCACCTCGACTGGGGAACTCCCGGCTCCATTCTCCCCGCCGCGAATTGACGCGCGCCAAGCCCATCGTCCCGCCCTCGCCGCGCGGCGCTCCGACTCGCGGACATTGATCGCGTTTCATCCTAATATCCGGAACCGGCGATTCCCTACGCCGCCTCTCTCTTGGAGATGCACGGGCATGGGCAAACAGCAGCGTCTCGACCTGATGCCGCGCGAACAATTCGCGGTCCTGTCGCTGCACGCCAAGAACGATTATCTGCAAAATCTGGCGCAAGACTTCGCCGGACGGACCGGGCGCGAATACCAGCCGCTCGATAAGGACGGTCTTAGCCGCCTGCGGCGTTATTTCAGCCGCCGGGTGTTCGCCGACCTCCAGCTCGATGGCAAGCCCGACACCGGCCTCGATGGCGCGCTGCGGCGTCTCGGCGAGGCGATCCGCGCGACCGACCGCAACGTCGACATCGAGGCCGCGCTCGTTCAGGAATTGCCCAAGCGCACGCTACGCCCGGCGACGACGGACGAAGAAGCGCAGCTGATGTTCTTTTCGCCGGGAATTTACGACGCGCCAATCAAGGACGACGTGAACCTGATGGACGTCGCCCCCTTCGCGCTCGGCAAGAAGATACGCACCGGGGTCATCACCTATGAATTGAAGGACTGCCTGATCACCGTCGAAGGCGGCGCCGAGGTCGGCATCGCCACGGTGTTCGACTACGACATCTTCCTCAACATGGTGTCCCATCTCGCCGAGGAGGTCCGCCGCTTCCGCATCGAAACGAGCAAGGGGCTCCGCCCGACGTTGCCGCCCAAGATCTATCGCCCGAATGTCGCGAATATCCTCAAATTCAGCCATCGCCAGAGCGGTGGACGCCAATATGAGGAAGTCGAGGAGGCGCTCCGGCGCCTGGCGAAAACCTCCATAACCATCACCAATCTCGCCGGCGGCAAGCGCCGACAGGTCGACACGCGGCCGCTGCTCGGCGAATACAGAATCATCAGCAAGACCAAGACCGGCAAGATCGACCAGATCGAAATCCACATTCCGGACTGGGTGTATCTCAGCGTCGTGCGGGCCGAGAAGACCCTGCCCTTGCTGACCATGAACGCGGATTATTTTCTTATCAGCTCGGGCCTCGGGCGGTTCATCTATCGCCTCGCCCGCAAGGCCGCCGGAAAGAACGAGGCGCGCTACACCGCCCGCGATCTGCACAAGCGCAGCGGCTCTCCGCAGGACTTTCGCTTCTTCCTGCGCGACCTCAAGGAGTTCGTCACGCGAACGCAGGCTTTTCCGATGCCGGACTACGACCTCGCCATGACCGACGGCCGGGACGGGCCGGTGGTTCTGATGAAACGCCGCAGCGTCGCCAATCTGGAGGAGCCGGAGGCCCCACTCCTGGCGATGATGCGGGAATGACGTGCCGTCACGCGCCGCGTTGCTCCGGCTTCTTCTCGAACAAGGCGGGCGCCTGCAAGGCCGCACGCTCGAGCAACATATCCCTTTCCTTGCGCGAGCCGCCCTTCAACGCGGCGCGCAGCAGCATGCGATGAGTCGTGAATCGGGTCAGCAGCTTGGGAAAGTCGACAAAGGCCTCGCAAAGCGTATTCACGTAGTCTTCCGGAGAATGAATGCCCTTCAGCCAGGAATGGGCCGCGAGCCCCATGCGTTGGAATTCTTCCGGAGACTCTTCAAGTCTGAGCAGAGCCGCCTGAATATCGGCGACTTCGTTTTCCACCGAGATTTTATAGGCGACCGACGCCGGCAGGTCGGAGTACCAGCCGGCATCGGTCACCAGCGCCGGCGTGCCGAGCGCCCAGCTGCGCAAGATGCCGCCCGAGGCCTCGCCCATGGTCGGATAACGCAGATTGAAGGTCAAATGAGCCGAGGCAATGACCTTGTTGAGCCGCTCTTCCGATACGAAACCGTGAATTCTCACCCGATCGGTCAATCCGTTTTGAGCGATCGCCGCCTCGATGAGCGGCGCATCCCAGAGCATGCCATAGATATCGAAGCTAAAGTCATAGGACTTCGGCATTCCTCCAAGAGCGAGAATGATGCTTTCGAGACGGCGGTTCGTGTTGATATAGCCGAATGTGGCGAGGCGCCACGGCTTCTGCCATGTCCTATCCTCGTTCGCTCGCAGCAGCGATGAGGTGAACGGCAAGGGCAAGGTCAGGACCGGCGTGTCCGTATAGGCGGCGAGATCGCCGCTGGCCGCCTTGGAGTGACAGATCGCGCCGATCGCGTTTTCGGTGACGGCTTCGATGAACGGCATTTTGGTCGCGAATTCGTCGATCAAGCGGCCGTCCGACGCGACGATTTCCTGCGCCTGATCCTTGCCGCCGGGGCCATATATCTGACGCGCGAGATCGATGTAAGACGCGAATGGCGGACTGTCGTTCCTCGAAAGCTCGTAAAAGAAATGATGCAGCACCGTGTCGTGCAGAATGGCGACGCCGGGTATCTTCTGCGCGACGCGATGGATGCCAGCGTGGAAACGCGCGTCATTGCCGAAATTATAGATGTTCAGCCCATCGAACTGCGCAAGGTTGAATTCCCGCCCGGA
The DNA here is from genome assembly GCA_049583305.1 of Methylocystis sp. GTDB lineage: Bacteria > Pseudomonadota > Alphaproteobacteria > Rhizobiales > Beijerinckiaceae > Methylocystis. The sequence goes on along the minus strand of JBAUVQ010000023.1, from coordinate 3,908 downwards.
GATATGGGCGGAGTCAAAGATTCTAACCTTCGCGCCCGCTGGCAGGACGGCGGAATCGCTGCGAAGATCCGTCCAGAAGACGACGTCGAAACGGCGCATGAGAGCGGCGGCGAGCCGTCCGGTGTAATGAGCGATGTCCGTCTGCTCGGGCGGAAGCGGCGAGAACCAGTTAAGCCGCATCATTGTCGCGCCCGATCCTTGAAGCCTGTTCGAGACCTTCGGTGAATAGGCACAATGTTCGCGTCCGGCCGGCGCCCTTGAAGGGTCCGGCGCCCTCGACGAAAAGACCGATTTCGTGCCAACAGCCATTCAGACCGGCGCCCTTGACCGACTTGAGCGCGATCTCGGCGACGCCGCCAGGCTCGACATCGCGGGGAAGTTCGAATTTGAGCGCGTCGAGGGTCAGTTGTCCGCCCTGATCGATGCGGTCCACCGTCAGGCGAACGCGGTTCTGGCCCTCGGCTGGCCAGACGCGGGGACTCTGGTTGGTCACGCGGATGATCATCGTATCATTCGAGCCCGGAGCGGGATGAAGCTCGATCGCTCCGGAAAAAATCGCGGGGTCGATCTCGAACAGACTATCCGGATAAGACGCGGGCGACACCTTGGCGCTCTTGCGGCCGAGATAGAAGATGTTCTGTCCCCGCGAGCCCAACGGAAAGGATTCCCGCGACATATACTCGGCGAGCGATGGCGGCGCCTCGTCCTGACGATAAATGTCCTCTGTATGAACAAGCAGCGTTTCGAAACCGCCGTAACGGCCAAGGCTCTCGACTTCGTGCGGCGTGTATTCCCTGTTATGCCGCCCATAGGCTCCATTGGTGGGCACATAAACGCCAAAGGAATAAGGCGATACGCCATTGAGCGCCCGGCCGATCGCCTGCATCGACACGAGATTGGGCGTCGTCATCAGCAGCGCGCCGCCATCGCGCAGAACCCTGTTCGCCTCGCGGAACACGAAGCCCGGATCTATCGCGAAATGTTCGAGAATCTCCATCGCGACGACAAGGTCGAATTCTCCATCCTCGAACGGCAGCCTATCCGTTTCCAGATTGAGCCCACGCACCGAAAGCTCGATGTCCTCGACGCCCTGGCGGCGCCCCTTGATCTTGTCGCGCCACCCTACCCCGGCCGGATTTTCCTGAACGACGCAAAAGCGCGCCTCCGGATAATTTTCCTTCAATAGCGCCGTGAAGGCATAGGGTTTCGACGTCCCCAATTCGAGAACGCGTCCTGGCCTGAGGCCGGCTTGAGCGATGACGTTCAAGCTGGCGCGATAACGCGGCCAATGCGTCTCGTAATAGCTTTCATGCCCGAGAGCGTCGATTTCATACCGGCGGGTCAACTCGCTGAAAGACAAATCGACGAAGGGTGCCTGACGCTCCCCCGTCAGTTCCGGCAATTGAGCGTCGACCTTGCCCAGGCCGGCTTTCATGCCGGCGACGTCCATTCTTAGCGAAAATTCCTTATTTTTCGCGTCCGCCGCGAAGGCTGGCGACGCCGAGCCGTTTGCCTCCTCGGTCAACTTCGCGACGACATTGGCCCAGGAGATATCGAGGCTCTTGTATCGCTGATACGCGGCCCCGCCCATTTTGACCGCGAGATCCCTTGATCCCATGACGCTGTTCATCGCTTCGGCGAGCGCCGCTGTTTCAGGCGCAACGACAAATCCCTCGATCCCGTCGCGCGTCAGCGCCGCGGGCTCGCCGGTGTCGGACAGCGTCAGGAGCGGCTTGCCCGCCAGCATGGACTCGAGCGCGATGTAGCCGAGATCCTCGTCTATCGGCGTGAACACCACGCCGCGCGCGCGCGCGTAAAGTCCGATCATTTCCTCATCGCTGACAAATCCCTTCCACTCGACGCGATCCTCGACGCCGAGCTCGCGCGCGAGTTGCTTCAATTCGCGGCCATATTCGGGGTTATCAGGCGCGCCGGAAAATACGACGCGGACATTTTTCCGCGCCCGCGCGAGGGCGCGCAGGACGAAATCCTGGCGCTTCGCGCTCGAGAGCCGGCTCGGGTAGTATAGATAATCGCCGAATTCGCCGCGGCTCAGCCGACCTTCAAGCGGCGGCGGATGATACAACGGCTCCGCCACGACATTGTTGTAACGCAGCAGCCGCTTGGCGACATTGGCGGAATTGGCGAAGACCCCCGGCGCCCCGCGAAGTTCGACATTATCGGCCTCGCGCACCGCGTCGCGCACGAATTGACCGTTTTCGTCGTCGTAGAGATCGGAGTGGCCGCTGTCCCACAGATCATAGGTTTGCCGGTGCTGATGCAAGATCCAATGGACCTTGTTTGGATGCCGCATCAGATAGGCGGGAAACTTCAGGCAGATCGCCAGATCGATCTTCACGCCGTTGAACTCGGAAACGTCCAATGAGCGCGCGGCGAGCATGTGATCGAGGATCGTCGACGACGGATACCATTTGAACGGCATCGAGATGATCTCGGCCTCGTGGCCCGCCTCGCGCAGCACCCGCTCGAGGCTTTTCGCATGGAGTTCCGCCCCGCCAATCACGAATGGGCATTGGGTCGTTAGAATCGCGATTCTCATCAATGCGTTCCCACGACGCCGATCACGGCGTAATCCTGTGGCCCGAACAACAGCGCCGCGACATGGGGGTCGAGATCATGATTCTTGACCATGTAATCCAGCGTGTCGGAAGGATGCAGCGGCCTGATTTCGATCTGTTCGAATCCGACCGTTTCGAATAGGACCTTCATCACCTCCGGCGGCAATTGCCTGATATGGGTCGGATCGAGGTGGAAGGTCGTGGCGCCGACGATGAGATTGCGCGGATTGGGCGTTTCGAACAGCGCGACGCCGCCCTTCTTCAACACCCGGACGACCTGTTGCATCAGGGAGACGAGGGCGGGGAAAGGGATATGCTCGACAATATGGATCCCCGTCACGGCGAGCACGCTCTCGTCATCGAGACCGCGCAAATAGTCGAAAGCGTCGGCATGAATGACGACAGCGCCGCGCCGCCGCGCCGCGTCCAACTGGATGTCGTTGCAATCGACGCCGATCGCCTGAAACTTGTCCTCGCCGAGAACCTCGAGCAATTCGCCGCGGCCACAGCCGATGTCGATCACGGGGCCCGCCCCCCCCACGCGGTCGCGCGCGGCCCGAAGGTCGTTGCGATAAATCAACAGGCTCCGCTTGATCTCGTCGCGCGTGCCGCGGAATCGCTCCTCGAGCCGATAATAGAAAGTCTCCAACAGCGATTGAACGCTCGTCGATTGCTCCGGGGAGATCTCCGTCGCGACCGCGTCGCCGGGGTTGGAGGTGGCTTTCAACGTCAATTGACGATCGAAGTCGACGAACGCCTTTTGCCGCGTCAGGCGCTCCAAGCGCAAGGTGTTTTCAAGATTGTCCGCCTGCTCCTTGAGTCGCGCGTGCTCCTCTCGAAACCTATCCGTGAGTTGAGCGCTTTCCCGGCCGAGGGCGCCGGCTCCTTCGGCCGCGCGCCTTTCGATGGCCTTATGAAGCTTGGAGATTTCCTGCTCGACGACATGCGCCACCGCCTTGGTGAATTCGCCGCCGACGACGGACATCACCGCCTGGCGGAAATTGACCGCCTCGTCCTCCATCGCCTCCACCCGCCGCCGCGTGTCGGTCAGTCGCGTGAGGCTGACGAGCAGCGAATTGAATTTTCCCCAAAGAGATTGCTGAACAACGCGCGGCCGCGGCGGGGTCAGCGTTTCGCGAAGCGAGGGATGTTCGAAATCAAGTTGCTCAATTCGTTGCTTGAAGGCTTCGAGGTCCGCTCGCGCGTCTTCGGGTAAATTGAAACGATTGTCCAAGGGACGCGTCCATTCGGAAGTTAGAGCCTGCTTCCTTGATATCTAGCGAATGCGCTGCTATAGCGCAAATGACGGCCGCGTTCAAAACCCCTAGG
>JBAUVQ010000022.1:0-3532 GCA_049583305.1 Methylocystis sp. | reverse complement strand
CCCACCGCCGCCGAGTAGAGCGCCGAGCAGCCCGCCAAGCAAGCCGCCGCTACCCGTCTGCCCCCCGCCGCCCAGCAACGACCCAAGCAAACCGCCAAGGCCACCGCCTCCCGCGCTCTGGGGCGCCGATGGCGCGGTCATGGCGCCACCGAGTTGGCCAAGAATCGAGCCGAGGCCGCCGCCGCCGGCGATCTGGCCGAGAATCGATCCAAGTCCTTGACTGTTAAAGGACTTGAACAGTCCCCCGAGCACGACCGAGGCGAGCACGGGGAGCATTCGCGAGAGAATGTCGGGACGCAATCCGGCCTGACGGGCGGCGATTTGCGCGACCTGCCCGGCGGCGGAGCTGGAACCGAATAGATGCGCCACGGCCGCCTGGCCAAGTTGGCCAGCGTCCTCGCCATGCGCGACGGCGGGATCATCGAAAGACGCCTGATGCGTCGGATGAACCACGCCGGCAACAACCTGCTCCAGCACGGCGGGGTTGCTCGCCGCGTTTTTCAACCCGAGGGCCAAGGCCGGCGTCAGCGCCTCGACGGCGGCCTGAGCCTGCTCGGTCGTCAGACCGAGGCTCTCCGCAAGATTTTCGATGAGCTTGCCGCCCTGGGCGGACGAAAGAATCTCGGCGACGATCGACATCGGTCCCTCCCTGCTGGCCGTGACGAGATAATCCGCCGGCCCATGCTTTGTTGAGGCCACCTTAACCGAAAGAGAACCAATCGGCGAGGCCCTTTCCGGGCTGGCGTGTTTTTCGGCCCATTTAATAATGTTTTTTCGTCCAATATGACGATAGGGCGGGCTCCCGCTTCCAATTCCCGTCATTTTGACTATTGTAGAGGGAGTTTGTGCACCGCAGTATGACCTGACGAGGCGGCGTTGGGCCTGGGAGCGGAGTCTTCCGTGGAGAAGCGTCAAAATGGATAGGTACTCCTATCAAATCTACGAAATGTTGCATCTGGCCTTCGCTCCCGCGCGCGCGGTGTCCGACGCCACCTTGCAACTGTTAAGAAGTCCCCTCCACCCTTTCGCCAACACCTCCTTGGCCCGCGGCGTCACCGCGTCCGCCGAGCTTTTCGAGCGCATGACGCGCCGCTATGGCAAGCCCGCGTTTGGCCTCCACACGACCAAGATCGGCGACGACGAAGTTCCGATTTCCGAGGAATATGTCTGGGAGCGCCCGTTCTGCAAGCTGCTGCGTTTCAAGCGGGAGTTCGCCAATGCTGCGCCGCGGCAATCTAAGTTGCTGATAATCGCGCCGATGTCCGGGCATTATGCGACGCTGCTGCGCGGCACGGTGGAGGCGTTCTTGCCCAGCCACGATGTTTACGTCACCGACTGGACCGACGCCCGCGCCGTCCCGATGGTCGACGGGCATTTCGATCTCGACGATTACATCGATTATCTCACGGAGATCATGACCTTTCTGTCGACGCACGAGGACGGGGCGCCGCTGCATACGCTAGGCGTATGCCAGGCCTCCGTGCCGCTGATCTGCGCGATCGCCGCGATGGAAGCCAAGGATGACAAGCATGTCCCGCAATCCATGGTGTTGATGGGCGGGCCGATCGATCCGCGCGTAAATCCAACCATGGTCAACCGGCTCGCGCAGGAACGCGGCATCGGCTGGTTCAAGCAGCACTGCATCCATACCGTGCCCTTCCCCAATCCGGGCATGGGGCGCAGGGTCTATCCCGGCTTTTTGCAGCTGTCGGGGTTCATGGCCATGAATCTCGAACGCCACGTGACCGCGCATTTCGACATGTTCAACCACCTTGTCGAGGGCGACGGCGACAGCGCCGAAAGGCACCGGGACTTCTACGACGAATATATGGCCGTCATGGATCTGACGGCGGAGTTTTATCTCCAAACCGTGGAGGAAGTGTTCGTCAAGCACGCGATCCCACTGGGGCTCTACAACCATCGCGGCTCGGTCATCGATCTGCACGCCATTCGCCGCACGGCCATTTTCACCGTGGAAGGCGAGAAGGACGATATCTCCGGCGTCGGCCAGACCTACGCCGCGCAGGAGCTTTGCGCGAAAATCCCCAAGGAGCGACGCTCGCATTACGTGCAGGAGGGCGTCGGCCACTACGGCGTGTTCAACGGCTCGCGCTTCCGCCAGGAGATCGCGCCGCGCATCCGCGATTTTTTCCTCGCGATGGAGAAGATTCCGGCCCCCGCCGAATAAAGAGTTTGCGTTGGCGGCGTCCCGCGGCGGAAGCGGGCCGCCGTCACAGCACCGGCGTCGCGCCGGCCGCCAGATTCTCGCGCGAAAGCTCGACGAGCCGGCGCGAGAAAGCGGCGTCGCTAAGCCAGGCGTCCACTCTCGGATGCGTGATCTCGCTCGCGCTCGCGCCCTTGTAGACCTTGTAACAACCCGACAGATATTGCGGCAGGGTCAAGAACTCCCCCACGCCGTCCGAAATATGGAAATTGCCGCGCTTGAACAGATAGCCGCCGCGAACGCCGAATAATTCCGCGATCTCCGGATAGACCGGAAATATCTCGGCGCGGGAAAGATCATCGATGGCGTAGTCGTCGAAATTGTCATTGCGGATGGCGAGCCCCCTCTTGGCGAAGAGGTGACGGGCGATATCCGCGAGCACGTAGGGCTTGGGATGGACGATCGAATACATGAACACGCCGCGCCGCGACCAATTCATGAGGTCGGGGGAAAGATCGAGGCCGTATCCCCTCGCGTTGCTCAGAAATTCCTCGGCGGCGGCGTTCCAGACGCCGAAATAGCCGACCGCCTCGAACACGTTTCGGTTGAATAGCGCATTGGCCTGTTCGAGCGACAGGCCGATTCGGAACGCGAACACCGCCAGCGCCGAATGATAGGGCCGCAGCGGGCCGACAAGAGCCTTATGCCCCCGGGCCGCGTCGAGCAGATAGACGAGATCCGGCTGAAACGCGGCGAAGCTGATGGTCGGAAACAAAGTCACCGTGCTCAAGCGTCGCGACAATTCCCCTGAATCCCCGCCCCTGACGATGTTGGGAGGAAAATCCTGGGAAAAGACTTGATCGTAGGCTCCGAGCGTCTTCACGAGCATGTCGATATTGGCTCGCGACTTCGCCACGGCGGAATAATGGTCCACCCGCGCCGTCGGATCGAGCAGTTTCATCGCATAGGCGACGCCGTAGCTCTGGCAATTGCCGATCACCGCGATGCGGGTTCCGCTCGCGGCGCTCCGCCCCGCGAGCTTGGCCAGACGCGGCCCGATTAGGGTCGAGCTCCAGGAGCGGATAATTTGTTTGTCGATCTGCGAAATCATGCGTGCGAGGCGCCGTGAACACGTGGTGCGCTGGACGCCCCGGCATCGGGACGGCGCCGACGGATGACAAGCGGCCGGGCGGAGTTTATGTTCCCGGCACGATCAAGGACGGCGCCAAACAAAAGGCTGGTTGGACCGTCCCAGAGGAGATCGACCATTGGCGGACAATCCCTATAGCTCCCTACCCGACCATCGCTTCTGGCGCAAGGCGGTGGCGTCGATGCCGCCCTTCGCATTGGATCCGATTATCGCCACGC
>JBAUVQ010000021.1:0-5884 GCA_049583305.1 Methylocystis sp. | reverse complement strand
GCGTGGCGCAACTGCTGAGGCGCGCCCCCAAGAACGCGGGCGTGGAAGGCGGCGCGGATCATTTGGCGGCGACGGCGCGTTGGCGCGCTTATTTGCAGGAACTGCGCGTTGACGGCGACGCCGCCTTCGACGCCGAACCAACGCAGCGGCTTTCGCCGCTTCCCCTCCGCGAAACCCTGGAGGCGACGTCATGAAGGCGCGAGTCGACAAATCGCTCCGAGGGCGGGCGCCTCGGTTTAGTGAGCCTGCCGCGGCGCGCCTAATTGTATGTGGTCGCGCGCTCGACAGGCGAATTGCAGCGCGGCGGAATTCCTCGGAGAGCATTGGGAGGTGGCGATGAACACGATCATTGCAATCACGCCAAGTTATTCAATCACGCCAAATCGTTCATGCGATCCAAAAATAGCGATCGCGGCCTGCAGGGCGGGGGAAATCGGAATCCTCGATCTGGGATGGAGGGATGATGACCTCGCTATTACCGCGGCGCTCGAAGAGATGCGCGCCAAGGCCGGCGCCGTTGGGCAATGGGGCGTGCGGTGGGACGCGCTTGGCGACGAATCGAGAGGATTAGGCCGGCTCGCGGAGATATTGCGAAATCCGGTGGACATCGTTGTGCTCGCGGGCGTCACGCCGCAAACGGCGGCGAAGTCGCGCAAGGCCGCCAAGCGGCTGGGGCGAAGGGTTTTCTTGGAAGTTTGCGACAAGGACTTCGCCATTGCGGCACAGGCCGCGGGTTATGACGGCCTCATTGTGAAGGGACACGAAGCGGGCGGCCGCGTGGGCAAATCGTCTTCGTTCATATTGCTGCAAGAGCTGCGCGGGCAGATCAAAATTCCCTATTGGATACAGGGAGGGAGTGGGATTGGGAGCGCGGCCGCTTCGGTATTGGCCGGCGCGAGCGGCGTCGTGCTCGGCGAACACCTCTGGCTGACGGAGGAAGGCCCATTCGCCTCGCCGGAGCAAAAAGCGCCCTGGAGCCAGCTTGATGGCAGCGAAACCATTTTGGTGGGGCAGGACGCTGAATTAACCCGTCTGTCCAGTCGACATGGGCGCGGCAAACTACGCGAACTCGATTTGGCCGTCGCGAAGGGCGATGACTGGCGGAGTCTTTTGCGGCAATTGCTGCGCGATGAAAACGATCCGCTCATTCCCATCGGACAGGACGTTGCTTTTGCCGCCGCCTTGGCTCGGCGCTACGCGACGACGGGCCGGATCGTCGCGGCTTTCCGCGATGGCGTCGAGGCGGCGCTCAGCCAGGCCAGCATCGAAAATCCGTTGAGACCAGAATCGCCCTTGGCGAAATTGCACGGCACCCGTTTCCCAATCGTGCAAGGCCCGATGACGAGGGTCAGCGACGTAGCGCCTTTCGCGAAGGAAGTGGCCGACGGAGGGGGCCTGCCATTTCTGGCTCTGGCCGTGATGCGCGGACCGCAAGCGCGCGAGCTACTGGTCAAGACCAAAGAGCTGATGGGCCAGCGGCCTTGGGGAGTGGGCATATTGGGTTTCATGCCGCTTGATCTGCGGCAAGAGCAAATGGAAGCCATTCGAGAGGTGAAGCCGCCTTTCGCCATCATTGCTGGCGGCAGGCCAAGCCAAGCGAAAGAGATGGAAGCGCTCAACATCTCCGCCTATCTGCATGTCCCTTCGCCGGGGCTCCTGCAAGGCTTCATCAAGGAAGGGGCTCGGAAGTTCATCTTCGAGGGAAGCGAGTGTGGCGGCCACACGGGTCCGCGCACCAGCTTCATCTTGTGGGAGTCGGCGATCGAAATCTTGCTCAACACCAAGATCGACGATCCTGAGTCCGTCCAAATTTTGTTCGCGGGCGGCATTCACGACGCTGTGTCGGCGGCGATCGTTTCGGTGCTGGCCGCGCCTCTGACGGCCAGGGGAATGAAAGTCGGCGTGCTGATGGGCACGGCCTATCTGTTCACAAGCGAATCCGTTCGCTCCGGAGCGGTGGCGCAAACATTTCAGGAAGAGGCCATCGCCTGCCGCGAGACCGCGCTTCTGCAATCTGGCGTCGGCGTGTACACGCGCTGCGCCAACACGCCATTTTGCCAAGAGTTTGACGAGGCGCGGCGTCAGCTGCTCCTGCAAAACAAGTCCGACAAGGACATTCTCCTGGCGCTCGAACTCCTCAACGTCGGGCGCCTACGCATCGCATCCAAAGGCGTCACCCGAAACGACGACCCCGTGACCGGCGACGATGGGAGCCGCTTCGTGACGGTCGACGCAAAGACTCAACGCCGCGAAGGAATGTACATGATGGGGGAGGTCGCCCGGCTCCGCGCCGCCGCGCTTACCATCTCCGAACTGCATGCCGAGGTTTCGATGGGCGCCGCGGCGATGCTGGCGCGGAGCGAGCAACCCGCTCGCGTGGTGAGCGGGTCCGCCTTGCGCGAGTCGATCGCGGTTGTCGGGATGTCTTGCCTGCTGCCCGGCGCGAAGGATCTGCATAGTTACTGGCGGAACATCCTGTCGGCCTTCGACGCGATCCGCGAAGTGCCGGAGGAGCGGTGGCGGCCGGCGGATTTCTATGATCCCAAGCCGGCGGCTCCGGACAAAATTTACTCGAAGTGGGGCGGCTTTTTGGACGATATCGCGTTCGATCCGACGCGCTACGGCATCCCGCCCGCGAGCCTGCGCTACATCGAGCCGATGCAGCTGCTGGCCTTGCTCGTGGCGAGCAAGGCGCTGGAGGACGCAGGCTTCGATCGTCGACCCTTCCCGCGCGAACGCACCGCCACGATCTTCGCGGTGGGCGGCATGAACGATCTTGGGACGGTCTATATTTTCCGAACGCTTCTCGCGCATTACCTGCCGAAAGCCGAGGGCGTTTCGCCGGAGACGCGCCAGCGCATTCTCGAATCGCTCCACCGGGACGCCTTGCCCAAGTGGACGGAGGACTCTTTTCCAGGGTTCCTCGGCAATGTTGTCGCGGGGCGGGTGGCCAATCGCCTTGATTTGCGCGGCGCCAACTTCACCGTCGACGCCGCCTGCGCCTCGTCTCTCGCGGCGCTTGACGCGGGCATTCGACAGTTGCGCGACGGCGACGCCGACGTAGCCCTCGTCGGCGCGGTCGATGGCACCAACAGCGCCGTGAGCTTCATGGCCTTCGCGCAGACCCACGCGCTGTCTCCGCGGGGGCGGTGCCGGCCCTTCGACGACAGCGCCGACGGAATCGCGCTTGGCGAGGGCGTCGCGGCGGTGATTTTGAAACGCCTGTCGGACGCCGAACGCGACGGCGACAAGATCTATTCCGTCATCAAGGGCGTCGGCAGCTCCAGCGACGGACATAATCGAAGCCTCACCGCGCCGCATCCAGAAGGACAGGTGCTGGCGCTCAAGCGCGCCTACGCGGACGCGGGCGTGGATCCGGCCAGCGTCTCTTTGATCGAGGCGCATGGCACCGGCACGGCGCTGGGCGACAAATCCGAGATCATGGCGCTGAACATGGCGTTTGGCGACGCCAGCGCGGAGCGCCAATACTGCGCCGTGGGCTCGGTGAAGTCGATGATCGGGCACACCAAGGTGACCGCCGGTCTCGCCGCCCTGATCAAGGCGAGCTTGGCGCTGAAGCAGCGCGTGCTGCCGCCGACGATCGGGGTGGAGAAGCCCAATTCCCGGGTCGATTTCAGCCAGACGCCTTTTTACATCAACACCCAGCCGCGGCCCTGGCTGGCTGGCGGAGCGCGGCGGCCGCGCCGTTGCGGAGTCAGCGCGTTCGGTTTCGGGGGCACGAACTTCCACACGGTCTTGGAAGAGTATCAAGGCGACTTCCGCGCCTCGGACGAGCAAGATCTGAGCCCGCGCCCCGCCGAGATATTCACTTTTGGCCGCGCGAACGGCGCGGAGATCGAAAAGGCCGCGAGGTCGCTCTTGCAAAGCCTGGCGCAGCATGGCTTGGCGCAATCCGATCCTTTGGATTTTGCTCAATTGGCCTATTCGGCGCATCTCGACGAGGCCAAGGTTCGCCCCAAGAACGGCGGCTGCGTCGCGCAGCTCGCCGTGGTCGCCAGCTCGGTTGTCGACCTGAAGGCCAAGCTCGAATTTTTTTTGCGCGAGTGTCAGGGCAAGAGCAGCCTCAAGGCGCCGCGGGGCGTCTACTACCGCGATCAGCAGCATCGCGGCGACACCGGCGCCGTCTGCATGCTCTTTCCCGGCCAGGGATCGCAAAAGATCAACATGCTGCGCGATCTCGTGGTCTCGCGTCCCTCCAGCCACGCGTTGTTCGAGCGGGCCGACGCCCTGCTCGAGAGCGCGCTGCCGCGACCCTTGTCGCGCTTCGTTTATCCGTTGCCGGCGTTCACCCAGGAGGAGCAAGAGCGGCAACAATCGGAGTTGAACGATACGCGGGTTGCGCAGCCGGCGCTGGGCGTCGCGGACCTTACGGCCTTCGACATTGTTACGGAGTTTGGGCTGAAGCCAAACTTCGTGGCCGGTCACAGTTACGGCGAATGCGTCGCGCTCTGCGTCGCGGGCGCGTTGTCGCGCGATGAGCTGATCCATCTATCCGAGGCGCGCGGCCGCATCGCCGCACAGGCGTCAGGCAGTCAATCCGGGACGATGGCGGCGGTGAACGCCGACGAGCGCCAGGTCGTGGCGGCGATCGCCCGCCTTGGCCTCGCCGTCAGCGTGGCCAATCTGAACGCCCCCGACCAAACCATCATCGCGGGGTCGATGGCGGCGATCGACGCCGCGGTCGAGGCTTTGACCAAGGAGCAGATACGGGTCAAGCGGCTGGCGGTGACGGCGGCCTTTCATTGCGAGGCCATGGCCGCGGCGCGCGACGCTTTCGCGGCCGAACTCGCCAAGGTCGGGTTCCGCCGCCCGCGAATCCCGGTCTTCAGCAATACGACGGCGCGCCCTTATCCAGAGGAGCCGCGCGAGATCGAGGCCCTGCTGGCGCGCCACATCGCCGAGCCCTTGCGCTTCGTGGAGGAAATCGAGCGCCTGTATGAGGCGGGAGCGCGGGTTTTCATCGAATGCGGGCCCGGGCTTGTTTTGAGCGGGCTGGTGGATCGCATCCTCGGCGATCGGCCTCATGTCACGCTTGGCGTCGACGCGCCGGAGCGCTCCGGCTGGCTGCAACTGGCGCAACTGCTCGCCCAGGCGTTTGCGTTGGGTCTGCCGATCAATCTGGAGCCATGGTTCAAGCCACGCGGGTTGGCGCGGATCAGTTTGGCGCAAGCGCTCGAACAAGCGCGCGCGGAAGCGCATCCCGGCCCGATGACGTGGCGGGTGAACGGCGGTCGGGCGGCTCCTTTCAACACGCCGCCCGAAGCGCCCAAGGCGGCTCCCAAGGTCGCCATGACGCCGCCCAAGGCCGTGACGAAGGCCCTGACGCCAGCCGCGCCGGCGCGCGCGCCGCTCGGTCTGACGGTTGTTGGAGAAGAAGACGCGGGGGCTCCGCGAATATCGAGCCCGCGCGCCGTGTTTGTCGCAAGCGAGAGGAGTTCCGCCGTGCTTAATTACAATCCGCCATCGAGCGCCAGCGCTCCGCCCGGAGGGCCCGACGCGCACAGCCCCGAGCGCTTCGCTCAGGCGCAAAACAGCCTATCGCAACTTCTCGACTTGCAGCGCGAGCAACAGGAAATCCTGCGGCGTTTCCTGGAGTTTCAGGAGGGTTGGCTGACCGGACAAAGCCAGATGGCGGCCGTGGAGCCAAGCGCGATGACGGCGCCGGCGGCGCGTTCGCGGAGCTTCGAAAGGACGGAGCCAATCGCGCCAATCGCGCCTCCCATCCCGGCGTTGCCTAAGTTGGTGCTCGCGCCGAGCGCGAATGGATCTGGCGCCAATGGATTTGGCGCGAAGGCGCCGGAGCGCGCCGCGTCCGCCGTCGCCCCCGCGCCGGCCGCCTTGCCGGAGCGGACAGGGAAAACGC
>JBAUVQ010000020.1:0-1634 GCA_049583305.1 Methylocystis sp. | reverse complement strand
GCTGTTTTATCTGTTCTTCGAAGGCGGCCTCATTCCGATGTTTCTCATCATCGGCATTTGGGGCGGCAAGCGGCGCGTCTATGCGAGCTTCAAATTCTTCCTCTATCCGCTGGTCGGCTCGCTGTTGATGCTCATCGCGATCCTCGCGATGTACAACACCGCCGGCACGACAGACATTCAGGCTCTGCTCGCGACGCATTTCCCGGCCAAGATGCAGACCTGGCTGTGGCTGGCGTTCTTCGCCTCGTTCGCCGTGAAAATGCCGATGTGGCCGGTGCACACCTGGTTGCCCGACGCGCACGTCGAGGCGCCGACGGCGGGCTCGGTCATTCTGGCGGCGATCCTGCTGAAGATGGGCGGCTATGGCTTCATCCGCTTCTCGCTGCCAATGTTCCCCGACGCCTCGGTCGAGTTCGCGCCGCTGGTGTTCGCGCTGTCGGTCATCGCCATCGTCTACACCTCGCTGGTCGCGCTGGTGCAGGAAGACATCAAGAAGCTGATCGCCTACTCGTCGGTCGCGCACATGGGCTTCGTGACGATGGGCCTGTTCTCGCTGAACACCCAGGGCGTCCAGGGCGCGATGTTCCTGATGATCTCGCACGGCTTCGTGTCGGGCGCGCTGTTCCTTTGCGTCGGCGTCATTTACGACCGCATGCACACCCGCGAGATCTCGGCCTATGGCGGCCTCGTCAAGCGCATGCCGCTCTACGCCTTCACCTTCATGGTGTTCACGATGGCCAATGTCGGCCTGCCGGGCACGGCGGGCTTCGTTGGGGAGTTTCTCACGCTGGTCGGCGCCTTCAACGCCAACAGCTGGGTGGCGCTGTTCGCGACGTCGGGGGTCATTCTCTCGGCCGCCTACGCGCTGTATCTCTATCGCCGGGTGATCTTCGGCGTTCTCGACAAGGCGAGCCTCAAGGACATCGCCGATCTCGGCCCGCGCGAAACCGCCATCTTCGTTCCGCTGCTGGCGCTGACGATCTACTACGGCGTGCGGCCGGGGCCGGTGATCGAAGCCTCCGCCGCGTCCGTCGCCAATCTGCTCAACTCCCATTCGGCGCTGCTTCACGCGATCCACGTCGCCGCCGCCAGCCAATGATGGACTGATGAATATGCCTTTTTTCACGCAGCTCGCCCAACACTTCCTGCCGGAGGTCATCCTCGCCGTCGGCGTTCTCGTGCTTATCCTGGTCGGCGCGTTTCGCGGCGAGCGTTCGTTCACGCTGGTGACGGAGCTGTCGGTCGGCGTGCTGGGTCTGGCCATCCTCGCCATCGTCCTCTCGACGAAATCCGAGGCGAGCGTGTTCGACGGCGCCTATGTCGATGACGCCTTTTCACGATTCGTGAAGGTGCTGGCGCTCGGCGCGTCGCTCGTCACGCTGCTGCTGTCCTCGGACTTTTTGCGCCGCGCCGCGCTCGACAAGTTCGAATTTCCGATCCTGATCCTGCTGGCGACACTCGGCATGTTGCTGCTGATCTCCGCCAATAATCTGATCGCGCTCTATCTGGGGCTCGAACTGATGTCGCTGGCGCTCTACGTCATCGCGGCGTTCTCGCGCGACGACGCGCGCGCGTCCGAGGCGGGCCTCAAATATTTCGTTCTCGGCGCGCTGTCGTCGGGCATGATGCTGTAT
>JBAUVQ010000019.1:0-7397 GCA_049583305.1 Methylocystis sp. | reverse complement strand
TACAAGCGTCACCATCACCTCGCCGAGGGCGTTCGCGCCGCGGTCGCGGCCTGGGGCCTCAAGACCTGCGCCAAGGAGCCGAAGTGGAATTCGGACACCGTGACCGCGATCGTCGTGCCGGAAGGCTTTGACGCGGCGAAGGTGATCTCGACGGCCTATAACCGCTACAACCTCGCGCTCGGCGCGGGCCTTTCCGAAGTCGCGGGCAAGGTGTTCCGCATCGGCCATCTCGGCGACCTTAACGAGCTGATGCTGCTCGGCGCCATCGCCGGCGCGGAAATGGCCATGCTCGACAACGGCATCAAGATCCAGCCCGGCTCCGGCGTCGCCGCCGCCCAGGCGGTCTATCGCGCCAATCCGCTGCTGAAGGCTTAAACACGCTAAACGCCCGGCGCGCATCGCCGCGCCGGGCGCCAAACTTTAACGAGCGCGACAACGCGCCATCCGCAGACCATTCGAGGGAACAAGGGAATGTCGCACAAAATCGTTTTTCTCGACCGCGAGACGCTCGACGCCAATTTGCGCAAGCCCAATTTCCCGCATGAATACACGGAATATGCGCAGACCGCGCCGTCCGAGATCGTCGAGCGCCTGAAGGGCGCCGACATCTGCATCAGCAACAAGGTTCCGCTGCGCGAGGACACGCTGAAGCATCTTCCCGACCTGAAGCTCATCGCCGTCGCCGCGACCGGCACCGACGTGATCGACAAGGCCTACACCGCCGCCCACGGAATCACGGTCTCCAATATCCGCAATTACGCCTATAACACGCTGCCGGAACACGTTTTCGCGCTGCTGTTCGCGCTGCGCCGCAGTCTCGTGAATTATCATAATTCCGTGATGCACGGCCGCTGGGGCTACAATAGTCAGTTCTGCTATTTCGATTACCCGATCTACGATATCGCCGGTTCGACGCTTGGCATCATCGGCTATGGCGCGCTCGGCAAGCAGATCGAACAACGCGCGGTCGCGCTCGGCATGAAAGTACTGATCAACGACGTGACGGACATACCCAACAAGGTCGATATCGCGACGATTTTGCGCGAGTCCGATGTCGTGACGCTAAACCTGCCGCTGACTCCGCAGACGAAGAACATGATTTCGACGAAGGAGCTCGCGTCGATGAAGAAGACCGCGAGCATCATCAACACCGCGCGCGGCGGCATCATCGACGAGGCGGCGCTGGCCGACGCTCTGCGCAAGGGCATCATCGCCGGCGCGGGCATGGACGTGCTGACCGTCGAGCCGCCGAAGAACGGCAATATTCTGCTGGACCCCACGATACCCAATCTGATCGTGACGCCGCATGTCGCCTGGGCCTCGAAGGAAGCGATGCAGGTGCTGGCCGACCAGCTGATCGACAATGTCGACGCCTTTGTCGCCGGTTCTCCGCGTAACGTGGTGACGGCCTAGGATCAAGGGATTGGCGCCCGCGCGGCGTCTCTCTCGCGAGAAGCATTCAACGATCCCGCGGGATTTTCGCGCTTCGCTCGTATCACGGCGCACCGCTAACAGAACGAGACGCATATGACCAAGAAACTTCTCTTCCTGCTCGACACCGATCCCGTTCCCAGCGTTTTCGACACGGTCGTCGGTTATGACGGCGGCGCCGACCACATCATCGGATACGGCGGCGTCACCCCTCAAAACGTCGGGGCGCTGGTGGACGGCACGATCTACACGCGCGGACCGAAGGAAAAGCAGTTCACCGCCATCTTCGTCGGCGGCGGGAACATGACCGCCGGCGAGGCGCTGTTCAAGGCGGTGAAGACGCGGTTCTTCTCCAATTTCCGCGTGTCCGTGATGCTCGACAGCAATGGCTCCAACACCACCGCCGCCGCCGGCGTGGCGCTGCTCGCCAAGGCGAAGCCGCTCGCGGGCAAGAAGGCCGTCGTGCTGGCGGGCACCGGCCCGGTCGGCATGCGCGCGGCCGCCATGCTGCACATCGAGGGCGCGGAAGTCGCGATCACCTCGCGTCAACTCGCTCGCGCCAAGGCGTCCGCGGCGGCGATCCAAGAGCGCTTCGGCTTCACCCCGACCGCGATCGAGGCTTTCGACAACGCTGCGCGCGCGCAGGCGATCAAGGGCGCTCGGATTGTGTTCGCGGCCGGCGCCATCGGCGTGCCTCTGCTCGACGAGAAGGACTGGCGGGACGACACGACGCTCGAACTCCTCGCCGACTGCAACGCGCAGCCGCCCCTCGGGCTCGGCGGCGTCGAGGCGACCGACAAAGCCAAGGAGCGTCACGGCAAGATCGTGATCGGCGCGCTGGGGCTCGGCGGATTGAAACTCAAGCTGCATCGCGAATGCGTGGGCAAGCTGTTCGATAGCGCCGACCAGGTGTTCGACTGCGAAAATATCTACGCGCAAGCCAAAATACTCGCCTGATCCGACAAGGACCGCGACCCATGACCAAGAACAATACAATCGCTAAATTTCTCGACGAACTCGCCAGCGAACAGCCGACTCCGGGCGGCGGCGGCGCCGCGGCCATCATGGGCGCGGTCGGCGCGGCGCTGGTTTCGATGGTCGCCAACCTGACCATCGGCAAGAAGAATTACGAAGCCTTCGACGCGGAGCTGAAAGCCGCCAACGCCGCGGCGGAGAAGGTGCGGGCGGAATTGACCGCGGCCATCGACGAGGATGTCGTCGCGTTCAACGCGGTGATGGGCGCCTATGGCCTGCCGCGCGGCACGGACGAGGAAAAGGCGGCGCGCGCCGCGGCGATTCAGTCGGCGTTGAAACAAGCGACCGACGCGCCCCTTCGCGCCGTCAAGGCCTGCCACGAAGTCATCCGGCTTTCAGCCGTCGTCGCCGAAAAGGGCAACCTCAACGTCATCAGCGACGCCGGCGTCGCGGTGCTCGCCGCCAACGCCGGACTGCGCAGCGCGGCGCTCAACGTCTACATCAACGCCAAATCGATCAAGGATCGAGAATTCGCCGAGATTCGTCTTGGCGAAGTGAACGCGCTCACGGATCTCGCGGCGAAGAAGACCGAGGAAGTCTACGCCATCGTGCGCGGAAAGATCGGTTCGTAAAAAAACAAAGACAGTCGTCGTCCCAGGGAGGACAACATGGACGTGCATGAGTATCAGGCCAAGGAAATTCTGGCGGCCCACGGCGTCGCCGTTCCGCCCGGCACGATCGCTTTCAGTCCGGATCAGGCGGTTTACGCGGCGACGGAGCTGGGCGGCTCGAATTGGGTCGTGAAGGCGCAGATCCACGCCGGCGCGCGCGGCAAGGCGGGCGGCGTCAAATTCTGCCGCACCTATCACGAGGTGCAGCAGGCGGCGCGCGATCTGCTCGGCAAGCGGCTGGTCACCAGCCAGACTGGCCCGGAAGGCAAGCCGGTGCAGCGCGTCTACATCGAACTCGCCGACCCCTTCGAGCGCGAGATTTATCTCGGCTATGTGCTCGACCGCAAATTGGAGCGCGTGCGCGTCATCGCCTCGAAGCATGGCGGCATGGAGATCGAGGAGATCGCCAAGAATACGCCGGAGGAACTGCTGCAGGTGATCGTCGAGCCGGCGGTGGGCTTGCTGCCGTTCCAGGCGCGCGAGCTCGCGTTTCAACTCGGCTTGAATTTGAAGCAAGTGTCGCGCGCGGTGCAGACGATTCTCGGCGCCTATCGCGCGTTTCGCGACTGCGACGCGACGATGCTGGAAATCAACCCGCTCGTCGTCACCAAGGACGACAAGGTGCTGGCGCTCGACGCGAAAATGTCGTTCGACGACAACGCGCTGTTCCGTCGTCGCAACATCGTCGACATGAATGATCCGTCGCAGTCAGATCCGCGCGAGGCGCAGGCGCTGGAGCACAGCCTCAACTACATCGGGCTGGACGGCGAGATCGGCTGCATCGTCAACGGCGCGGGCCTTGCGATGGCGACGATGGACATGATCAAGCACGCCGGCGGCAGCCCGGCGAACTTTCTCGACGTGGGCGGCGGCGCCTCCGCCGAGCGCGTCGCCACGGCCTTCCGTCTGGTGCTCTCGGACGCCAATGTGAAGGCGGTGCTGGTCAATATTTTCGCCGGCATCAACCGTTGCGACTGGGTGGCGCAAGGCGTCGTCGACGCGGTGCGCGAGACCAACATCACGGTTCCGCTGGTGGTGCGGCTCGCCGGCACCAATGTCGAGGCCGGACGCAAGATCATCGAGGAAAGTGGCATCGCCATCATCAGCGCGTCGACGCTCAAGGACGCGGCCGACAAGGCCGTCGCCGCCTGCAAGAAGGCGGGATGAGCTTGCTGGCTTCGAGACGATTCTGACGGCGGCGGGCGCGCGAAGAAGCGCCGGGAGGAAATCATGAGCATTCTTATCGACGAGAAGACGCCGATTCTGGTGCAGGGCATCACTGGCGACAAGGGCAGTTTCCACGCCAAGGAAATGCTCGACTACGGCAGCAAGGTCGTCGCCGGCGTCACGCCCGGCAAGGGCGGCAAGACCGTGCATGGCGTTCCCGTATTCAACACGGTCAAGGAAGCCGTAAAGGAGACGGGCGCGAACACGAGCATCACCTTCGTCGCGCCGCCGTATGCCGCGGACGCGATCATGGAAGCGGCGGACGCCGGGGTGCGCCTGATCTGTTCGATCACCGACGGCATTCCCGCGCAGGACATGATGCGCGTGAAGCGTTATTTCATGCGCTATCCCAAGGATCGCCGCCCGACGATGGTTGGGCCGAATTGCGCGGGCATTATCAGCCCTGGCAAGGCGATGCTCGGTATCATGCCTGGCCATATTTACAAGCAGGGCAATGTCGGGCTGATCACGCGCTCGGGCACGCTCGGCTACGAGGCCGCGGCGCAGCTCAAGGAACTGGGGATCGGAATTTCGACATCCGTGGGCATTGGCGGCGATCCAATCAACGGCTCCTCCTTCCTCGATCATCTCGTGCTGTTCGACAAGGACCCGGAAACGATCGCCGTGCTGATCATCGGCGAGATCGGCGGTCCGCAGGAGGCGGAGGCCTCGGCCTGGATCAAGGATAATTTCTCCAAGCCGGTGATCGGTTTCGTCGCGGGAATGACCGCGCCCAAGGGTCGGCGGATGGGTCACGCGGGCGCGATCATCTCCTCGACCGGCGACAGCGCGGCCGAGAAGACCGAGATCATGCAATCCTATGGGCTCACCGTGGCGCCGAGCCCCGCCGAATTCGGCGAGACCGTCGCCAAGGTGCTGAAGCGCGCGTAAGCCCTTCGCCCTCCTCCGCCGGGCGGGAGAGGGCGCGGACCACGCGCCGCCATCGACGCGGTGACGTCGAGGATCGACGTCACATCCGCCGGGCGACGGAGGAAAGTCCAAGGTGGGATTTTCTTAGTCCGGGAGAGCGGAAATACTCAAAAACGGTACCCTTCCGCCGCGGGCGGGAGCAGGCTCCTCCATCGGTCCGCCACCGAAGAGTTCGAGAATTGTCATGACCGACGCTCCTTCCCACACGCCGCCCGCCGCCGCGCCCTCGGCCTTCGCCACGCGCTCCGTCAAGGAGGCTTCGGCCTATCTCGTCGATCAGCTCGTGCTGGTGGTCAAGCGCCACATGCCCCAGATCGAACCGGTGCTGCGCGGCTTCGCCGCCGGCTCGAAGCTCACCGATTACGAGATGGGCCGCGCGTTGCAGGCGCAGGGCATTTTATTCCAGCTCGTCTCCATCGCGGAACAAGCCTATGCGATGCGTCGGCGGCGCCATATCGAGCGCGAGCGCGGACACGATCAACTGCTCGGCACTTTCGATCAGGTGCTGGCCGGCGCCGCCCGCGCCGGCGTCACCGCCGATGAAATTCGCGCGCAATTGCAGACGCTGCGCATCCGCCCGGTGATCACCGCGCATCCGACAGAAGCCAAGCGCGTCACCATCCTCGAAAAAAACCGCCGCATCTATCTGTTGATGCGCGATCTCGAATCGACGCGCTGGACCGATCGCGAGCGCAACGCGCTCGGCGCGCAAGTGCGCGATCAGATCGAGTTGCTGTTCCTGACCGGGGATTTGCATCTGGAAAAGCCGACCGTCGAGCATGAAGTCTCCTGGGGTCAGCACTTCTTTTCCGAAACGATTTTCGATCTCGCGCCGGATTTGCTGTCAACATTCGAAAGAGCGCTGGAGAAGCACTATCCGGACGAAAAATTCGAGGTGACGCCATTCTTCCAGTTCGGCTCGTGGGTCGGCGGCGATCGTGACGGCAATCCTTTCGTCACCAACGCGGTGACGCGGCAGACGATGCGCGACAACGCGCTGGCGAGCCTCGATTATTATCGCGAGCGCGCGACCGAGTTGGGTCGCATGCTGTCGATCAGCCCGCGCGCCGCGCTGATCCCGCGGATGCTGCGCGACGCGCTGGAGCAAAGGCTCGCCGCGCTGAAGGACGCCAGCTCCATTCGCGCGCGCAACCAGATGGAGCCCTATCGTCAATTCGTCAATCTGATCGTCTACACGCTCGATCAGACGTTGCGCGCGACCAAGGGCGAGCCGACGAGCGATCAACGTTACGCCAACGCGGACGAACTCATCGGCGACCTCAAGCTTCTCGAAGCCGCCTTGGTCGAGGGCCGCTCGGATTCGCTCGCGACCGACGTCGTGCGGCCGTTGCGCCGCGCCGTCGAGATTTTCCGTTTCTCCACCGTGCGCCTCGATTTGCGCGAGAACACGACGCGCACCACCAGCGCGCTTTGCGATCTTTGGCGCGCGACGCGCGAGGGCGCGCCGCCATCCGTGGAGTCTCCGGAGTGGCGCGCCTGGCTCGATGAGCAAATCCAGACGCCGCCGCTCAGCTCCGAGGAGCGCGAAAGCTTTTCCGGCGAGACGCGCGATACGATCGAAATGTTCGAACTTGTCGCCGAGCTGCAAAGCAAGCTCGACCGCGAAGCCTTCGGCAGTTTCATCCTCTCGATGACTCACAGCGCGGCCGATGTGCTCGGCGCCTATGTGCTGGCCAAGGAAGCCGGGCTGGTGCGACAGAGTTCGAAGGGCGTCTATTGCACGCTACCGATCGTGCCGCTGTTCGAAACCATTCCCGACCTTCAAGACGCGCCGGCGATCATGCGCGAGCTTTTGCAAATCCCTATCGTGAAGCGTAGCGCCCAGCGTCAGGGCGATTTGCAAGAGGTGATGATCGGCTACTCCGACAGCAATAAGGACGGCGGCTTCCTGCCTTCGAACTGGGAGCTGTATAAAGCGCAGGCGCGGCTTACGGCCGTGGGCGTCCAAGAGGGCGTCGCGATCTCGTTTTTCCATGGGCGCGGCGGCTCGGTGAGCCGCGGCGGCGCTCCGACCGGCCACGCGATCGCCGCGCAGCCCGCGGGCTCCATTCGCGGCCGTTTCCGCTCGACCGAGCAGGGCGAGGTGGTGTCGTTCAAATACGCCAATCGCGGCACGGCGGCCTATCAGATGGAGCTGCTGGC
>JBAUVQ010000018.1:0-11674 GCA_049583305.1 Methylocystis sp. | reverse complement strand
GTGTCGGGCGCCAGCGAGCCGTCCGGCCGAATCGTCGCGACATAGACCTCGCTGGTCGCGGCGGCGGGCGCCGGGGCGGATGGGGTCGCCTTGGTCGGCTGCACCGCGTCGGTCACCCGCGCGATCGCTTGAGTCGCGGCGCCCACGGCGCTTTCGGTGGCCGCGGACAGCGTATTCCGATCCGTAAGCGCCCAAGACATCGCCCCGGCGAAGGCGACGATGACCAGCGCCGCGACGACCAGAATCACCTGTCGCGAAGTCGGCCCCTTGAGCGAGGAGGCGGCGGGCGGCGTCCTGCCCTTATCGCTGGCGGCCCGCCTGTTATTCGGCGTCGGGCGCCTTCCATTGGAGATGGCGCCTCCGGGCTTTCTCTCGGGAGACGGCGGCGGCATGGGCTGGACGTTGAGCGGCTTCGCCATCTGAATGTCGACGGTCCAATCGTCCTCGCGAGGACGTCGCAAGTGCTTTTCGAACTCTTGAACGCCCGCGCTAAGTTGTTGTGCATCAAACAGCTTAGTCATACCCTTACTCTCCGCTTGCGTCTGTTCCCGCGGCATCCAAACCTGACCCGCCACAAAAAGGCGTCCGCGCTTCACACACTCGAAAACGAAACTCCGCGAAGCCTTCGCTCCGAAAGAACCGATATTAATGGTAATAGAGCCTGATGCTTTTACCACTCTTATCCATGCGGTTCGTTAACGCAGCAAAGGCCCTAATTGTGGCCGATCTTTGCAACAGCTTGAGCGAGAGAGGAAGGAATCTTCGGCCCTGGACGAAATTCCATGTAGATCCGCGCATTTGGCGAGATAATTTTTTTCACGTCGCGGTCCGAGCATGCGCGATCAAGATGTCGGATGCGCCAAACCCAATATCCGCGATAATCACGGAGTCGCGCCGACTTGCGCCGGGATGTCGGGGACTACCCGGGCATCCACCGCCGCGGTCGCCAGTTCGCACACGGAGCAAGGCTGCTCGGGCTCGACTGGCGTGAACTCCGGTGAACTCCAGCCGCCGCCAAAGGCTACAATCAGCGCCAGCGACGCCTGAACTCGCCGCGTGTTTAGGGTGACCGCTTGTCGCCGCGCCTGAAGCGAATCCGATTGCGCCGTCTCGACCTCGATGTAATTCACCGCGCCTTCGGTGTAGAGCTTTATCGCTATGTCCAGAGTCTTGCCCGTGGCCGCGACGGCGGCGGCTATTTCCTTGGCCTCGCGCGCGAGATAATTGATTTGCGCCAACGCGTCTTCGACTTCCTGGATCGCCCTGAGAACCTGCCCGCGATATTGAGCCACCGCCTGGAGGTAAGCGGCCTCGGCGGCGCGCAGATCCGCGGCATGCAAGCCTCCGTCGAAAATCGGCAGCGTCATCGTTGGCCCCAGCGACCAGACGCTGTTACGCCAGTTGAAAAGACTTATGCCCGTATCCTGCGTTCCGCCCGAAAGATTGATCGTGAAGCGCGGGAAAAAGGCGGCCCGCGCCACGCCGATCGTGCGGTTCGCGCTGGCCACCCGTCGCTCGGCGGCGGCGATGTCCGGTCGGCGCTCCAGCAATTGCGAGGGCGCGCCAAGGGGAATCCGCGGCGAGGCGACGAATCGTCCCTTCGCGGGCAACGAGAAACCCGAGGCCGACGTGCCAACCAACGTGGCGATCGCATGTTCGAGCAGCGCGCGGCGCTCCTGAAGATCGGGGATTTGCGCCTTGACGAATTCGAGCTGGGCCCGCGCCCGCGACTCATCCGCCGGCGAGGCGATGCCGCCGTTCACTCGCTTGCGCGTGAGATCCAGCGTGCCGGCATAGGAGGCGGCGATATCGCGCAACAGCGCGATTTCGGCGTCGAGACCTTCCAGCGCGACATAGTCGCGCGCCAGTTCCGCCTCGATGCTCAGTTCGATCGCCGCGAGATCGGCCTCCGAGGCCTCCGCCTGCGTCGCGCCGGCGGCGGCGATATTGCGCACCCTGCCCCAAAGGTCGATCTCGTAGCTCGCCTGAAGACCAAGCTGGTTGTCGCCGTAATGGTCGGGCTCATTTATCGGCAGGCCGTGCGACAGCGCGTCACGGACGTAATCCGTGCTGGTTGGCAGGTCGTTCGATGTTCGCATCGGCCGATGCGTCGATTGCTTGTTCGCGCTGATCTGACCGCCCATGTTAACCGCCGGCGACAGGCCCGCCATCGACCTCGCCGCGAAAGCGCGCGCCTGATCCATCGTCGCGAGGGCCGCCGCGACGTCCTGGTTGCCGGGCCGCACCCGCGCCTCCAACCCGTCGAGCGTCTGATCCTTGAAAACGCTCCACCATGGACCGCGCGGCCGCAAATCGGCGGGATCGGACGAAAACCACTGCGGCTCGCCTGGCGCCGGCTTTTTGTCGGCCGCCTTGGCTATCTCGCTCCCAGCTCCCGCCGCCTCCTTGAAGGCCTCGGGCGTCGCCATGGCGGGCCGCTGATATTCCGGAGCCAGATTGCACCCCCCCAGGCCAAGCCCCGCGCACAGCGCCAGCGTCCAGGGCGCATAAAACCTCATTTCGCCGCCCCTTGCGCGGCTTTCTCGTCCTTCTCCTCTTTTACGCGCACGATGTCGCCGTCGTGGATCGACTGCCACGGGGATTTAATCACGCGATCTCGCGCCGTTACGCCCGTGGAAATCTCCAGCGTCGTGCCCAGATCGCGGGCGATGGTGATTGTCTTGAGTTTTACGCGGTTTTGATCGTCGATCGTCGCGAGTTGGGGCTTGCCATCGAGGAAAACCAGCGCGCTCGCCGGAACCGAGAGCGGCTCGCCGTCAGGCGGCAGCTGGAACCGGATTTGCCCGAAGGAGCCGGGCCACAGCGCCCCGTCGCGATTTTCCGCCAGCAACTGCACGAGCAGCGTGCGCGAATTGAGCGCGATCGCATTGGCGTTGGCGACAACCTTCGCCTCGAATTCGCGCCCGGGATATTGCGGCAGCAGCAGCCGCGCCGCGAGCCCGGTTGTCATTTTGGCGGCGTAGGCCTGCGGCACGCTGGTGTAGATGCGCATCGCGTGGATGTCGGCGACTCGGAATAAATCGCGCTTGCCGACGCCCGCGTCGACCAGCGCGCCGATGTCGGTGTTGCGCGCCGTCACGACGCCGTCGAAAGGCGCCGTGAGCGTCAGAAACCCCTTGAGCACGCTGAGATGGTCGAGATTGGCCTTGGCCGCCGTCGCGGCCGACGATTTGGCGGTCAGGTCGTGGGTCTTTTCGTCCGTGCTCTGGAGCGAGACCGCGTTCTGATCGCGCAACGCCGTCCAGCGCTTGGCGGTGATCCGGGCAAGGCCCGCCTGAGCCACGCTGAGCCCGAGTTCGCCCTTCGCCTGCTCGACCTGCTGTTCGAGATCGGGCGC
Source organism: Methylocystis sp. (assembly GCA_049583305.1). Lineage (GTDB taxonomy): Bacteria > Pseudomonadota > Alphaproteobacteria > Rhizobiales > Beijerinckiaceae > Methylocystis. The sequence continues at coordinate 8,316 of JBAUVQ010000018.1, read as the reverse complement.
GTCGATCACCGCCAAAACCTCGCCGGCCTTCACGCGGTCGCCGATATCGTGCGACCAGCTCTTCAAATAGCCGTTGACCCGCGCATAAATCGGCGCGTCGTAGAAGGCCTCCACATTGGCCGGCAGGATCAACTCCTGCACGGCGGTGGAAACCCGCGGCGTCACCAGTTCGACGGTCGGCGTCGCCGCCTCCAGCGTGATTTTCGCGAGTTCCGCGTCGCGCGCGCGTCGCGACAGAATGCCCCAGATCGCGAGCGCCAACGCGACCAGCGCCAATCCGGTCAGCCAGCGCCGCGCCTTGCGCGCCAACGCCGCCTGTGCCTCGGGGTCGGGCGGCGGCATGTGGGCAGGGTCATAATGAGACATGGGCCTGTCCTTGCGTCTTCCGGCGCGCCAAAAATCCATGCGCCAGGCTGATGAGCACCGGCAGCAGAAGCAGCGTGGCGGTGGTGGCGAACGCCAACCCGCCGATCACCGCGCGTCCCAGCGGAGCGTTTTGTTCCGCGGAAAGCGCCATGGGCCCCATTCCGATGATCATCGCCAGCGCCGTCATCAGCACCGGACGAAAACGCGTCGCCCCCGCCGCCGCCGCCGCGTGAATGGGTTCGTCGCCCGCCTCGAGCCGCTCGCGCGCGAAGGCGACGATCAGATTGCTGTTGGCGGTGGCGACGCCCATGCACATGATGGCGCCGGTCAGCGCCGGCACCGAAAGCGTCGTGCCGGTGAGAAACAGTATCCAGACAATTCCGGCGAAAGCCGTCGGCAGGGCGCAGACGATCAGGAAGGGATCGAGCCACGATTGGAAGTTCACGACGATCACCAAATAGACAAACAACACGGCCAGCGCCAGTCCAACCAACAGTTGGGTATAGGCGCCATGCATCGTGGCGTACTGGCCTCGCAGCACGATTGTCGAGGCCGCCGGCGCGTCTTGGCGCGTCTCCTTGAGGATCGCCTCGACGTCGTCGGCGACCGCGCCAAGATCCCTCCCTCTCACTCCAGCGTAAATGTCGAACGACGGCTGCGAGTTGTAGCGGGTGACGATGCCGGCGCTCCAGCCGCGCCGCAGCGTCGACACACCCCCCAGAAGCTGCGGCGGATTGCCGGTGAAGACCGGCAGATTGTACAGCGAGTCAAAATCCGTCAGCCAGAATTGCGGCTCCATCGCGACGATGGGATAGGAGACGCCGTTCTTGGGGTCGAGCCAGAAATTCGGCGCGCTCTGAAAACTTCCGGCCATCGGGGTTTGCAGCGCCAGCGTCACGTCCTTTTCGGAGAGCCCGACCTCTTGCGCCAGCGTGCGGTCGACATCAACAAACAGCGTCGGCAGGTTTTCGGCCTGCTGTATGCGCGGATCGGCGATCCCCGGCACTCGCGACAACCGCGCGAACACCTTATCGATATATGCGCGGTTCTCGGCGCGCTTCACGCCGATCGCCTGAATGTCGAGCGGCGCGGGCAGGCCGAAATTGAGAATTTGCGTCACGATGTCGGCCGGCAGCATCGCGAAACTGACGTTTGGAAATTCGCGCGGCAGCTTTTCGCGCAACAGCTCCATCATCGGATTGGAGTTGGAAACCTTGTCCGGGTCGAAGGTTATCATAAGGTCGGCGTCGGTCGTGCCGATCGTGCCGGAGTTGTTGTAGCTCATATTGGTGCCGCTGACCGGCAGTCCAATGTTGTCGACGATGTTGGAGAGTGATCCCTTCGGCAAAATCTCGCGGATTTTCGCCTCGATGCGGTCGCAGAGCGCGCCGGTCTCCTCAATGCGCGTGCCCATCGGCGCGCGCACATGCATTCTTATCTGGTTGCTCTCCGCGTCGGGAAAGAAGTTGCGGCCAAGAAATGGCGTCAAGCAAAGCGACAGCGCCACCGCGGTGATGAAACCCGCGACGAACCGCCGCGGCGCGGCGAGCGCCAGCGCCAGCAACCGCGCATAAGCCCCCACCAACGCCTCGAAGCGATGTTCGAACGCGACCTGAAAGCGCGTCAGCGCCGCGATGATTTTTCCGCGCGGACGCGGGCCGTGCTTCTCTTCCTCTTCCTTAAGTCTCTGCTGCTCGCTCAGGAAATAACGCGCCATGGTTTCGACCAGCGTATAGGTCAGCACGTAGGAGGCGATCATCGCGAAGACCACGGCCTCGGCGAGCGGTCGGAACAGAAAGCCCGCGACGCCGCCCAGCAACAGCATCGGCGCGAACACGATGTTGATGCAGAACAGCGACACTGTAGCCGGCGAAATGATCTCCTTGGCGGCGTTCACGATCGCGTCGTCGATATTCTCGCCGGCCTCGAGATGGCGGTTGACGTTTTCAATCGTCACGGTGGCGTCGTCAACCAATATGCCGACCGCGAGCGACAGCCCGCCCAAGGTCATCACGTTGATGGTTTCGCCAATCGCCGAAAGCGCCGCGAGCGCGAACAGAATCGACAGCGGAATCGAAATGGTGATGATGATCGTCGACCGCCAACTCCCCAGGAACAGCAGGATCATCAGTCCGGTCAGCGTCGCGGCGATGAGCCCCTCGCGAATGACGCTGGTCACCGCGTCGGAGATGAAGGCCGATTGATCGCCGACGACGGTCAACTCGACGCCCTCCGGCAGCATCAGGCGAAGCTTGGGCAGTATTTTTTTGACGCCGGCGATCACTTCCAGCGTGGAGGCGGATCCCGACGTCTGAACCGGCATCAGCACCGCTAGTCCGCCATCCACCCGCACCAAATTGGTCTGCGGCGGATTGCCGTTGTGCACATAACTAACGTCGCGCAAATAGATGATGGTTCCATCGGCGCGCTTGATCGGCAGATCGTTGAGGGTATTGATCTGCTCCGGCGCGTCGTTGATCAACACGTTATATTCGAATTCGCCGATCTTTTGCGTGCCGACCGGGATAATGAGATTTTGTCGCGCGATCGTCTCGACGATGTCCTGTGGCTGGAGCCCCAGAGCCTGCAACTTGTCCTGATTGAGATCGACGCGGACCTGGCGCACCTTGCCGCCATAGGGATAGGGTATCGCCGCGCCTTGAATCGTCGTCAGTTGCGGCCTGAGGAAGTTTTGCGCCGTGTCGTTCAGCTCCACTTCGGTGCGCGTCTTGCTGGAGAGGGCAAGCTGGATCACCGGCACGGTCGAGGCGTTATAGACCATGACCTGCGGCGGGTTGATGCCGGGCGGCAGGTTTTTCAGCACGGTTTGCGAGGCCGCCGAAACCTGCGCCACGGCGAGATCGATCTTCACATTGGGCTGGAAATAAATTTTCGTGACGCCGAAGCTAAAAAAGTTCTGCGACTCGATATGTTCGATATCATTGACGAGCGTGGTCAGCGCCAGTTCATAGGGATAGACGACGCGGCCCGACATATCGTCCGGCGCGAGACCGTAATAGGTCCAGATCACGCTGACGACGGGAATGCCAATGGCGGGAAAAATATCGGTCGGAGTTTTCAGCGCGGCGATGGTTCCAAGAATCAGAATCACTATGCCCAAAACCATGAAGGTGTAAGGGCGCTTAAGCGCAATGAGAACCAATGCGAGCATATGACGAAATACTCCCCCGCGACGCCTTGGCGCCGCTACCTCAAAGCGCCGCCTTGAGCACGTCGAAGCGCTTCTAACATAGCGGGGAATAGCCGGACAATTAAATGAACATTAACACAATTTCACGAGGCCGAGTTCAAGGACCCGCGCCGCGCCGATCAACGATGAGGCCGCGCATCGCTTTGCTCTCGCTCGCGTGAAGGCGACGGGGCGACGGGAACGTCGCCGCCTCTGCTCAAGGTGTAGGCGGAAATCGCGGCCGGCGCGCTGTAAACCATTTTTTTACAGTTAGTTGCGAAAAAGATCAAAAAATCGCCTTGAAAGCCTTTGTGCGACGCAATATTATGTGTTGATGATGCAAGGGTTGTTCGCGAGTGTGGCAAAATCGATCGCGAAGCCCCTATTCGGGACGCCTTGAAACAGGGTCGGTTGTCGTCGCATTCCCATCACGCCGACTAGAAAGACGAGGTTACCATGGAATCCTTCTGGCAATGGATGCAGGATTGGCAAAACGCCTGCGTTTACGCAGGGGAATGCACCCCCGACCTCTCTTTTTTCCTTCCGCCGGAACCATATTCGGCCCTTGCGAGCATCGCGGGCGCGTGTTTCGCCGTTTGGTGGTGGAACAATAGAAAGCTTCGCCAACTTCTGATTCGTGAAGCGCGCGTCGCGAAAGCCGAGGGAATCCCCGCTGTCCGAACCGAACAACTCAGCGCGATTCTCGCATTGGCGACGGCGGCGACGTTGGCGTCGAAACATCAGGCCGCCTAGACGTCTTCCGACCACGACGCGAATAGATTGTCGGCGTCGCAGTCCGGGCGCCGCTCCGCTCCGTCAGAATGGCGCCGTGAGTCGTTCACGCGCGTCCAGTAGTCCGCCGTCGAAACTCCGCGGCGCGCGACAGGGATTCGATTCGCGTCGAGGTTCCGTCGCGCCACGATACTGGCGCGGTCTCGGGAACCTTACACGGCTTCCCCGTCCAACTCGCCCGTGCGAATTCGGGCGACTTTCTCAAGATCCTGAATATAAATTTTGCCGTCTCCGAGTTGTCCGGTCCGCGCTTCTCGGAGAATCGTCTCGAACACCTTTTCCGCGTGTTCGCTGGCGACCAGCACTTCCACCTTGAGTTTCGGGATGAACTTCACCTCGTATTCCGGCCCGCGATAAACCGCGCCCTGCCCTCTTTGCCGTCCATAGCCCTGGACCTGGGTCACGGTGAGGCCGGAAACGCCGATGGTGTTTAGCGCGTCCCTCACTTCGTTGAGTCTGAAGGGTTTAATGATCGCGGTCACTTGTTTCATTGGGCCTTGCTCGCTTGCTTTCGTGTCCGATGTTCAGATTGCGCCGCTCCAGCCGCCATCGCAAGAGCGCCCTCCCTCACCCAACGGAAATCCTCCTAAACATCACACACCCACGCGATCCCAGCCAGCGCCGCATTCGCGTGCGATTTGGCGTCAAGGGTCGATCAGCCCCAGTATGGTCGCCTTGACCGCCGCCTCGACTCGACTCTGCACTCCCAGTTTAGTTTGCGCATTGTCGATATGAAATTCCACGGTTCTTTTGGAGATGCACATAATTTCGGCGATCTCGTCGCGGGTCTTTCCGCGCGCGACCCACGTCAGCGCCTCGATCTCGCGATCGCTCATCGTATCGCCGCTTCGTCTGCCAACGCGCAGCCGCGCGACGCCCGCGAGACGCGCGTCGATAATGGTTTGCAAAATGTCGAAGTCGATCGGCTTTCGAACATAATCGTCGGCGCCGAGCATTCGGCCCGCCATTTCGCTTTCATGGTCGCTTAGGCCGGTCACGAAGACGAACGGGATCTTCGCCAGATCCGTCGAGAATTCCTTCAGCCGCTCCAACACCTCGAAACCCGACATTTCCGGCATGTTGACGTCGGCGAGAACCAGATCGACCTTCAATTCCTGAAGCTTTGAAAGTCCCGCCCGACCGTCATGGGCCACGGCGACTTCAAAACCGCGCTCCTTCAGTTCCTCCCTGATCAGCGAGGCGCATTCGGGGTCGTCTTCGATGCACAGGATCATCCGCCGCGACGCGCCTTCGGCGATGCCGAAATCCTCGGCCTCCCCGCCGGCGGCCGCGTCGTTCGCGGCGCCGACTGGCGATGTGATGGCCGCGCTATCCGCGCGCCGGCGCGAAAACTCTCGCGGGGATGTCATGGCGCGAGAACCCCCGGGAGCATGGGCGTGGCCGCCCGCGCTTCCAGTCGACTGTCGCCACGCGACGTCATTCGCCTTTCCTTCCGCCATGATATCGAAACCAAACGCCCGTTAATGCCCGCCGCGATCGTTCGGGGTTTCCTCCTTGGCGGCCGCCGCTGCGGCGGCTTCATGCGGAAGAAGCTTGCCGGATAGGAACACCGATCGCAGAGCCGGCGCCACGATCAGCAGCATGATTGGACCGATCAGCATTCCGCCGACGACGACCGTCGCCAGGGGACGCTGAACCTGGGAACCGATGCCGTGCGAAATGGCGGCCGGAAACAGCCCAACGCCCGCCGAAAGCGCGGTCATCAGCATCGGCCGCATTCTCTGTTCCGAGCCATGGAAAATCGCCTCCTTGAACCCCATTCCGCGAGCCATCAGCTGGCGGAAATAGGTGATGTTCAAGATGCCGTCCATGACCGCGACGCCGAAAAGCGAGATGAAGCCGATCGCCGCCGAGACGCTGAAATCGAGGCCCGCCAAGTAAAGCGCGATGACGCCGCCGCCCATGGCGAAGAAGATGCCCGCCAGGGAAACGAGACTGTCGCGCAGAGAGTTGAACAAGCCATAGAGCAGCACCAGGATCAACATGAAGGTGACCGGCACGACGATCAGCAGCCGTTTCTTCGCTTCTTGCAAATTCTCGAATTCGCCCGCCCAAAGGATCTGATAGCCCGTCGGCAGTTTGATCTTCTTCGCGACGCGCTCCTGCGCCTCCGCCACGGTGCTGCCGAGATCGCGCCCGCGAATGCTGAATTTGATCGGCACGTAGCGCTGGCTACGGTCACGATAGATGAAGGACGCGCCCGTATCCAGCGAGATTGTCGCGAGCTCCTTCAACGGGATATATGCGTTCGCTCCGCTGGTCGAATACCCGACCTTGACGTTGCTGATCTTTTCGATCGAATTTCGGAACTCCGGCAAGAGCCTCACCTGGAGCCCGAACTGCCTGTCGCCTTCCAGCACGGTCGTCGCCACCGTTCCGCCCATCCCGGCTTGAATGACCGTGTTGACATCGCCCGAGTTTAGTCCGTAGCGCGCGGCCTTGGCCCGGTCCACCTTGATGTTTAGATTCGGCTGCCCCATGACATGGAATATCCCGAGGTCTTCGACGCCCTTGACCTGTTGGACCTCGGCCAGCACCTGATCGGCCAGTTCCTCGAGCTTCGTGAGATTGGGGCCGACGATCTTGATCGAATTCGCGCCCTTGACGCCGGAAAGCGCTTCCTCGACGTTGTCTTGAATATATTGCGAGAAGTTGAAGCCGATGCCCGGCATCTCGTCTTCGAACTCCTTTTGTATGATGTCCGTCAGCTTTTCCTTGTCGAGGCCCGCGGGCCATTGATCGAAGGGCTTGAGCGGCACGAACAGTTCGACATTCGAGAACGGCGAGGCGTCGGAGCCGTTATCCGGGCGCCCATGTTGCGAGACCACGGTGATCACCTCCGGGTGCCGCAACAAAATCTCGCGCATCTTGCGCGTCGCCTCGGTGCCGGAATCGAGTGAGATGGTGGGCGGCATTTGCGCCCTGATCCAGAAGTTTCCTTCCTCCAGAGCCGGAAGAAACTCCGTGCCGAGTCGCGTCGCGACGAGCGCGCTGATCACCAGGAATATCAACCCGCCGGTAATCACGACCTTGGTGTTGTCCAACGCCCAGCGCAGGCTCGGCGTATAGGTCTCGCGCAGCTTGCGCACGGGCCACGTCTCGACTTCCTCGACATGCTTCGGCAGCATCAGCGAGGCGAGGACCGGCGTCACCGTGAATGTCGCGGCCAAGGCGCCGAACAACGCGTAAGCATAGGTGCGCGCCATCGGACCGAAAATTTGTCCCTCCACGCCGGTCATGGTGAATAATGGCAAGAAGGCGGTCACGGTGATCATCGCCGTGAAGAACACGGCCTTATCGACCTGCAAGGCGCTGAGGAAGATCAGGCGAAGTCGGTCCGTCCAAAGCGCTGAATTGTCGATGCTCTGCGCGCTTGTTGGATCCGATCCGAACTGACCTTCGGCAAGGTGATTCAGAAGCGTGCGTCGTTCACTTTCCGGCGCCTGGAAATTGCGGAATATGTTTTCGACGAGAATCACCGCCGAATCGACGATGATTCCGAAGTCGACCGCGCCCACCGACAGAAGGTTCGCGTCCTCGCCCTGCATGACGAGAACAATGATCGCGAAAAACAACGCAAAGGGTATGTTGATGCCGACGATGATCGCGCTGCGCAGATCGCCGAGGAAGATCCACTGAATGAGGAAGACGAACAGACAGCCAAAGAACAAGCTGTGCAGCACCGTATGCGTCGTCACCTCGACCAATGAGCCGCGGTCGTAATAAGCCTCGACCGTGACGCCCTTCGGCAAGGTGCCGTCATGATTGATTTTCTCGATTTCCGCCTCGACCTTGGGGAGCACGTTGTTGGTGTGCTGCGTGCGTCCCATCAGCACGATGGCGGCCGCGACATCGTCGTCGTGATCGCGGCCGGCGATGCCGAGGCGCGGCACGAAGCCGACGTTGACCGTCGCGACATCCTTGATCTGCACCGGCACGCCATTGGT
>JBAUVQ010000017.1:0-2220 GCA_049583305.1 Methylocystis sp. | reverse complement strand
CCCCCGGCTTGCGCGTTCAAGCTCGCGCCCGGCGAGCGGCTGGTGGTGAAACCCGGCGCGGCGGGCGCCTGGGCCTATGTCGCGCCGTTCGGGTGCTTAGATTTGCCTTTGGTTCTCGGGTCTTACGCGACGCACGCGCGTTCGGGGCTGGGCGGGCGGAACCTTCGCGCCGGCGACGCGCTGAACATCGTCGAGCCGCGCCCGGCGCCGGCCGAACCGATGGCGATCCGCGCGCCCTGGCTGGGCGAGGCCCCCGCGAAAATCCGGATCATGCTCGGGCCGCAGGCGGATTATTTTTCGCAAGAGACCATCGCGAGTTTTCTGTCGGCGCGTTGGCGGATTTCGGGGCGATCCGACCGCATGGCCTATCGGCTGGAAGGGCCAATATTACAACATGTTGGAGGACACGACATTGTATCCGACGGCGCCGCGTTCGGCGCGATCCAAGTCCCCGGCGACGGCGCGCCGCTCGTGCTGATGGCCGACCGCCAGCCGACCGGCGGCTACCCCAAAATCGCGACCGCGATCACGGCCGATCTCGACGCCTTGGCGCAGGCGCGGCCGGGGGATTTCGTGCAATTCGAGGCGGTGGACTGGGAGACGGCGGTCGCCGCGCGCCGCGCGCGGGCAAGGTCGATCGCGGCGGGCGTGACGCTGGAGCCGGTGTTGCGGGAAGAATTTTCGGCGGAGTTTTTGCTCGGGCGGAATCTGGTGGGCGGGGTGGTCAGCGCGCGGGAAAAGTAGACTTCAGTCGATAGGTCCGCGTAAATCACCCCGCATATTTATACAATCCGCGCCCCGCGCGTTGTATCGAGCCGATTTGCGTCATCCGCGACAGGATGACCGAAAGATTTCCCGGCGTCACTTCGAGGCCGTGATCCTCCAGGACATTTTGCAATTCCCTGATCGAGGCCTCGTGATCGCGCACCGTGGCGAGAATAAGCTCTTGAGCGGAAACACCGGGAATATCTTTCGGCGGCGAACCGATGGGGTCCTGCGCGCGACCGTCGGCCTTGCGGAATGTTACAACATTATGCTGTGGCGCGACATTGAGCTGGCTCGACAGCGCCGCGACGCTCTCATTGATCGACGCCTCGACATGCGCGGCGTCGGCGGCGCCCTCCAGCTTGGCGACCGCCAAAGCGAGCGCGTAGGCGCGCTCAACAGCCGCCGCAAGCTCTTGTTTCATAATCGAAACAATTTTCTGGCTGCTAAAATCCTGCGAAGACACTCTTGGCTCCCAGGTTCGAGGCGGGCACGGAGGAACTTTCAACGCAATATTACTACGCGGCGTAAGCCGAATCAAATTTTCGGCCCAAAGCTAACAATAATGCAAAAAACATGGTTAATTTTCGACCAACGGATTGCGCGAAGCTCAAAATGTTGTAATATCCATAGCCCGTCGAGACGCTCGTTGTAATGTCTGACTCGCCGGCGCGCTTTCCAGGGGACACCGTCATGAGCCTATCCAACTCCGGCGAGTTTGGCGCGATCCGCGCCGTCACGGCTTCGGGGGTCGGCCCCCCGCTGGCGATCCTGACCGATTTTCACCGGTCGTGGGGCTTCCCCAAGGTCGCCAACCTCATCGACATCGACGTTCGCGCGTTTTCGAGACTGCGCCCCGGCGACGCTGTCATTCTGGAGGCGCTTTCGATGAACGGAGCGGCCGCGGAGCGCGCGAGCCCTCCCAACGCGGACGCGGCGTCCGGGACGCGAACCGCACCGCCGTTGTCCAGCGAGTTTCTGCTGTCCGTGAATTCAATCAGCGGCGTGTGGGGCGGCGACGAGTGACGGCGGGGGGCATCGAAACAAACGCGCGAATCCTTCTCCCACTGGTGGGAGAAGGTGGCCTCGCGCAGCGAGGTCGGATGAGGGGCGCCGCGGCTTGGTTGGAACTTCCCTTGAACCCTCATCCGTCACGCCTTCGGCGCGACACCTTCTCCCACGAGTGGGAGAAGGAAGCGCCCGGGTTCCTCGCCGCGCTCACCCCGGCAGCACCCCCACCCTCTGCAACAGCCAATACCCCCCCGCGATCGCGATCAGCGCGGACAGCGCGTAGACCATCTTCTCGTTGCGCTTGCCGCCCGTCTTTTTGTCGATCATCAGGAAGATCGGCATCAGCATCAGCACGATGGCGATCTGGCCGATTTCGACGCCGATGTTGAAGCTGGCCAGCGCCGGCACGATGGTCTGCTGCTGGACGTTCAGTTCCTTCAGGCC
>JBAUVQ010000016.1:0-3258 GCA_049583305.1 Methylocystis sp. | reverse complement strand
ACTTCGAGGACGCGGCGGGCCTTTCCATCCGAGGTTGCGCGATCAGGAATTCGTCCGCGCATGGCGTCAATTTCACGCGCTGCGGCGGGGTTTTCGCGCAAAATAGAGTCGAGCATGTCCAGGGCGCCGGCTTTCATTCGCTCGACGGGCTCGGATTCGACATAGACGGCAATCATATCAGCGACTGCGGCGACAATGGCGTCATGGTCTGGACCAGCCAGGCCGGGCGTTACGAAGGTTCGCGCATACGCAACAATATTATAGAGGATATCCACAATATTTCCGGCGGCGACGGCCCCTATGGCAATGGCGTGAGCATCTGGGGCTCGGGCTCCGTTCGCGTCGAGAACAACAAAATATATCGCTGCGCCTATACCGCCGTGCGCAACAACGCCGGCCATGATATTCTCGTTATCGGCAATGACTGCAAGGGCTTTGGCGAAAAGGCGATGTACGCGGAATTCGGCGCCAAGCGCGCGACGTTCCGCGACAATAAAATCTTCGACGCCGGCGGCGGCATAGCGCTCGCCAACGCCGAGGCCGGCACGGATATTGGAGTCGTCACCGGCAACACAGTCGCCAATCTGCGCGAAAACCATCCAGACAGCGAATTCGGCCCGTCGATGTTCTGGATGACCGGCATATTGGCCGAGAAAAATTGCGAGATCGCCGGCAATAATATTATCGGTCCGGCTTGGATCGGCGTGATGCTCGGCGGCTACCGCGAAAACCTTCGCGCGGAAGGCAATATTATTTCGGGCGCCGACTATGGCGTCGCCTTCGCGACGGGCCCGCGAGTCGGCGACGGCGTGATCGCCGGCAATAAAATCACCGGATCGCGCAAGGCGGCCATCGTCGCGATGGCCGGGCCGAGGGTTTTGGAGGGCGATGTCTTGGCGCCGGGCGGCAAGAGTTATTTGCGGCTGCGGGTGGAGGACAATGTGGCGGGGTGAGCGGAGAACATCAGGTCGGCGCGTGGAAATCGAATATTCCCAGGGCCTCAGTAATGGCCGGAAGTCGCGAGGGCGCGGCTGAGCGAGGACAATCTGGCGTGGGACGTTTGCGTCGCGCCCTTTAGCTGCTCCAATTGGAGACCTATGTCTCCCACGAATGAAACCACCGGAGTTTCGACACGTCCTACTCTGCAAGTGTCCGCCCTGGCGGCGTCGGATGCTTCCCATGCGTTGATATCGGTCAGAACCTTGAATCCATCCACCTCGAAGGCCTTCAAAAATTCGCAAGTCATTGCAAATACGCCTTTCGCGTGAGTAAAAGCCGCGCGGCTCGACCCAACCAACACAAAGTCGTTGCTTTCAACTCTGCTCAAAACGCTGGCCTCGCCCTCGGTTTCTTCATAAAACAGCTCTATCAGACGCGCTAATTTGTTGAGATCGGCGTTCATGCCGGACTCGCCTTTTACTAACGAATTATTATAGTCTTTCAGGTTTTCGACAGCCACGCTTAAGTAGCTCGTCGTTCCAAAGAACCAAATCCACACGTGAGGATCGAAATTCACATTGCCGGTGGCCGTCATCAAATCCGGATCATAGTCGTTCGGCGTTCCCCTAAAGCCGATTTTCTCCTGCTTATACGCCTCGATGGCATCGGCCAACACCTGATGCTTGCCGAGTTGAAACGCGCAAGTGTCGATGCGCAGGCTGGACGGTGTAAAGAAGGTTTCGGCGGGGCACCAGCCCCTCGCAAGCTCATCCTCGATCGCGGCGGCGGCGACCGCCACGATTTTGCTGCCGTAACCTCCTTCGCCGACCCTATCGTTGCGGTCTTTTCTGATGGAGACCGGGCCGTAGGGCCCCTTGGGCGGCATGGCGCCGTCATAGGTCGCGTAATAATTGGGCGGCCCAGCGAACTGAGTGGCCAAAAGATAGGCCGCGACCAAAAAAGCAGCGGCCTTATAGACCACGGAACGCGTTAGAACGCCGTGTCTCTTGAGAAAATCGAATACGTTTGACATAAAAGAGTTTCGCTTGGCGGAGAGCCGTGGAGTGACGCTCTTGCGATCGTAAGTAAACCTTTCAATGAAATTGTCTATCGAATAATTAATATCCTGAACGATCGTCATCCTAAACTGCGACAGGCTTTTTATTAGCTCCTTCACCGCATCGAGAATGCGTAGCGCGAAGCTTGTGGCGGAGATTTTCATTTTCTCTTCCTCGCGGAAAGGCGGATCGACGGGCCAGAATCATTTCCGACAGTGTTAAAATCGTGTCGACTCTCCTCGGCGCCAGCGAACTTCGTTCCAATCACTTCACGACCAGCACGGGACATTGAGCGAGTTGCATCATACGATCGGCTTTGCTGCCGATGATTCGCTGATACAAGCCCGAGTGGCCCTGCGCGCCGAAAACGAGCAGATCCACGCCGAGATCGGCGGCGAGTTTGACGATGACGTGCACCGGACGCCCCGCGGCGACGTGGGTATGAAGCGTCACCTGGCTTTCCTCCGCCATGGCGCGCGCCTTCGCGAGGACCATTTCGATCCGCATTCCCACTTCTCGCGCCACCGGGCGATTTTCACCGACCTGCTCCGGATAGGGGAGTTCCTCGACGCACACCGTGTGCAATTCGGAGTTGTTCAGCTTGGCGAGCGCGAGCGCCAACCTCAGCGCCTGGAAGGAATGTTTCGAGCCGTCGATGGCGTGCAGGATTTTGTCGAACGTGGGGCGGAAGACCGTGGCTTCGTTCTGCTTCACGACCAGCACCGGACAGGGCGCGAGTTGCGTTATGCGTTCCGCCTTGCTGCCGATCAGGCGTCCGTAAAAGACCGAATGGCCCCGCGCCCCGATAACCAGCAAATTCGCATCGAGATCGGCGGCGAGCGCGATGATGTCGCGCACCGGATGCCCAGTGATCATGTGCGTATGAAGCGTCACCTGGCGTTCCCTGGCCATCACGCGCGCGTGCTTGAAAATGCCCTCGATGAAGCTTCCCGCCGCTCGCGTGGCGTCGCGGGCTTCTTCGATCAGTTCCGACACATAGGGCGCTTCCTCGACGCAAACCATATGCAATTCGGAGTTGTTCTGCTTGGCGAGCGCGAGCGATAACGTCAACGCTTGGAAGGCTTGCTCGGAACCGTCGCTGGCGTGCAGGATTTTTTCGAACATTGGAGCCTCTCGGTTTATTGGCCTTTGCGCGAGGCGGCCGGCTCGGCCTCGGATATTAGGTGATGCGGCACGAAGTGGTTTCCAGCGATCATGGTCGGAATAATGCCGGACGCGATGACGGCGCCGACCAGCACCG
>JBAUVQ010000015.1:0-5616 GCA_049583305.1 Methylocystis sp. | reverse complement strand
GATCGCGCCGCCGCGATCGATCGTGCTTCCATTGGCCTTGTCGTGAAAGGCGAGCTGCGCCACGCCGGTGATCGCCAGCGGATAGGCGACGCCCGTCAGCAGCGTGAACAGCGCGATCATCACGATGGCGGGGCGAAGTTGGCCGAGCATATGAAAACTCCCTAAGCGAGATGCAGCGCCTGAACGACGAGGTCGATAAGCTTGATGCCGATGAACGGCGCGACCAGGCCGCCGACTCCGTAAACCAGGAGATTGCGGCGCAGCAAGGCCGCCGCGCCCACCGGGCGATATTCGACGCCGCGTAGCGCTAGCGGGATCAACGCGATGATGATCAGCGCGTTGAAAATCACCGCGGACAAGATCGCCGACTGCGACGAGCCGAGCTTCATGATGTTGATCGCGCCGAGCTCGGGATAGGTCACGACGAACAGCGCCGGAATGATCGCGAAATATTTGGCGACGTCATTGGCGATGGAGAAGGTCGTCAGCGCGCCGCGGGTCATCAGCAATTGCTTGCCGATCGCGACGATCTCGATGAGCTTGGTCGGATCGGAATCGAGATCGACCATATTGCCGGCCTCGCGCGCCGCCTGCGTGCCGGTTTGCATGGCGACGCCGACATCGGCCTGGGCCAGCGCCGGCGCGTCGTTGGAGCCGTCACCGCACATGGCGATCAGCCGCCCGCCTTGTTGCTCCTTGCGGATATATTTCAGCTTATCCTCGGGCGTCGCCTGCGCGATGAAATCGTCGACGCCGGCCTCGCCGGCGATGGCCGCGGCCGTAATCGGATTGTCGCCCGTCACCACGACCGTCTTGATCCCCATCGCGCGCAGGGCTTTGAACCGCTCCTTGATGCCGGGCTTGACGATGTCCTTCAGGTGCGCGACGCCGAGCAATCGGCCGTTTTCCGAGACCGCGAGCGGTGTGCCGCCGGAGCGGCAAATTCTGTCGACGGCCCTGCGGAAATCGTCGGGGGCCTGTTCCGGCTTAAGGCCCGACTGCGCGAGAATGGCGTCCACGGCGCCCTTGCGGAGGCCGCGCCCCGCGACATCGAGCCCGGATATACGCGTTTGCGCCGAGAAGGGGACCGCCTTCATGTCGGCGCTCAAGGGGGGAGCGGCCACGCCATAGCGACTCGTGGCGAGCGCGACGATCGAACGCCCTTCCGGCGTCTCGTCGGCGAGCGAGGCCAGCAGCACGGCTTCCGCGAGTTCGGGCTCGCCGCCCGCGCCGATGGGCACGAATTCGTCGGCCATGCGATTGCCAAACGTGATCGTGCCGGTCTTGTCGAGCAGCAAGGTGTCGACATCGCCAGCCGCCTCCACCGCGCGGCCGGAGGTCGCGATGACGTTGAAGCGGATCAAGCGGTCCATGCCGGCGATGCCGATCGCCGACAGCAGCCCGCCGATGGTCGTCGGAATGAGGCACACGAGCAACGCGATCAGCACGCTCACGGACAGCGTGGTTCCCGAATAGACGGCGAGCGGCCACAGCGTCACGCAGACGATCAGAAAGATGATGGTGAGGCCCGAGAGCAGGATCGACAGCGCCAATTCGTTGGGGGTCTTCTGGCGCTGCGCGCCCTCGACCAGCGCGATCATCCGGTCGATGAAGGTCGAGCCCGGCGCCGCGCTGATGCGCACCTTGATCCAGTCCGACAGAACGGTCGTGCCGCCCGTCACCGCCGAACGGTCGCCGCCAGCCTCGCGAATGACCGGCGCGGATTCGCCGGTGATCGCCGATTCATTGACCGAGGCGACGCCTTCGATGACCTCGCCGTCTCCGGGGATGATGTCGCCGCATTCGACGAGCACGACATCGCCGATCTTCAGGTCGAGCGCCGAGACGCCCTCGATGACCTCCTTCATGCCGCTTTTGCCGGCGGGGTCGATCAGCCGCTTGGCGTGCGTCTCGCTGCGGGTGCGGCGCAGCGCGTCGGCCTGCGCCTTGCCGCGTCCCTCCGCCACCGCCTCCGCGAAATTGGCGAAGAGCACGGTGAACCACAGCCAGGCCGCGATCTGGCCGGTGAAGGGCGCGGCGCCCGTGTGGGCGATCACATCGCGCGCGAAAAACACGGTCACGACGGCCGAGACGACCTCGGTGACGAAGATCACCGGATTCTTGGCGAGGCGGCGTGGATCGAGCTTGACGAAAGCGTCCGCGCTGGCGCGTTTCAGGATGTTTCCGTCGAACAGGCTTGGCGCCGCGACTTTGGTGGACATGGAGATCTCCCCTTAAAACGTCTTGCCGGCCAGCATCAGGAAGTGCTCGACGATGGGTCCGAGCGCCAGCGCCGGGAAATATTGCAGGAGGTAGAGAATGACGATCACGCCGAGCAGCAGCCCGATGAACAGCGGCCCATGCGTCGGGAAGGTGCCGGCCGATGGCGGCGCCCTCTTCTTGCCGGCGAAGGAGCCGGCGAGCGCCAGAACGGGGAGCACATAGGCGAAGCGCCCGAGAAACATCGCGAGGCCGAGCGTGGTGTTGAACCACAGCGTGGCGCCGGTGAGGCCCGCGAAGGCCGAGCCGTTATTGGCCGTCGTCGAGGCGAAGGCGTAGAGAACTTCCGACAGTCCGTGCGGTCCGGAATTGCCCAGGCTGTCGAGCGCGGTTTTGAGCAAAACCGACGCCGCCGAAAAACCCAGCACGGTGAGCGGATAGATCAGCACCGCCAGCATGGCGAGCTTCATTTCGCGCGCCTCGATCTTCTTGCCCAGATATTCCGGCGTGCGCCCGACCATCAGCCCCGCGACGAACACCGCGATGACGACCATGACCAGAAAGCCATAAAGACCCGCGCCGACGCCGCCGGGCGAGATGCAGCCGAGCAGCATGTTGAACAGAGGCACGAGACCGCCGAGCGGCGTCATTGAATCGTGCATTGAGTTGACGGCGCCGGTGCTGGTGCCGGTGGTCGCCGCCGCGAAAAGGGCGCTCATCGCGACGCCAAAGCGCGTTTCCTTGCCCTCCATGTTGCCGCCGGCCGGATCGACGCCAAGCTCGGTCAGCAAGGGATTGCCGGCGGCTTCCGCCCAATAGGCGACGAGAATGCCGACGCCGAGCACGATCGACATGGCGACCGCGATGGCGCGCCCCTGCCTCTCGTCGCCAACCGCCCGGCCGAACGCGAACACCGTCGCGAAGGGAATCACCAGAATGGCCCAGATCTCCAGCATGTTGGAGAAGGCGTTGGGGTTTTCGAAGGGATGCGCGGAATTGGCGTTGAAGAACCCGCCGCCGTTGGTGCCGAGTTCCTTGATGGCTTCCTGGCTGGCCACGGGGCCAATCGAAATGACCTGCTTGGCGCCCTCCAGCGTCGTCGCCTCGACGGCGCCGGTCAACGTCTGCGGCGCGCCGAGCGCGACCAGCGCGATCGCGACGACGACAGCCATCGGCAGCAGAATGTATAGGCTCGCCCTGCTCATATCGACCCAGAAATTGCCCACGGTCGGCGACGAGGCGCGCGAAAAGCCGCGGGTCAGCGCGAAGGCCATCGCGAGGCCGGTCGCGGCGGAGAGGAAGTTGTGGACGGTCAGCCCCAGCATCTGCGTGAGATGACTCATCGTCGTCTCGCCGCTGTAGTTCTGCCAGTTGGTGTTGGTGATGAAGCTGAGCGAGGTGTTGAAGGCGAGATCGGGCGCCACCGCGTCGAAGCCGCGCGGATTCAGCGGGAGCACATTCTGCAAGCGCTGCAAGGCGTAGAGCGACAGGAAGCCGGCCAGGCTAAAGGCCAGCATCGACATTGTGTAAACGAGCCAGCTCTGCTCGCGCGCCGGCTCCACGCCGGACAGCCGGTAGAACAGACGCTCCACCGGCCCCGCGACGGGCGACAGGGCGACGCGTTCGCCCTCCATGACCCGGAGAATATAGCCGCCAAGCGGAACGGCGGCGGCGAAGACCAGCAGCAGCGTGATCGCGATTTGCAAAAAGCCTGTCATGGACATTCGAAGGCTCCAATCCTGACGCCAGGCGTCCCGCTCAAAAATCCTCGGGATGAAGCAGCGTATAGAGGAGAAAGACGCAGAGTAGGACGGCGACGGCCAGTCCGACGAGTGGCTCGATCATGGCGCGCCTCCGTTCAAAGACTCGCGCAAAGGCGCGCGTAAGCGGCGATCAGGGCGAAAAGAAAGACGCCGACGCCAATGAAGACAAGATCGGACATGATCGTCTGCTCCCCTGTTTCCTGACGGGAACATGAGCTGAAGCGCGTCAGGGATCAATGCGCAAATGAGGCGTCGCGCATAAGGAAGTTATAAGGACCGCCGCGTGGGCGTGAGCCAGAGGATCGAAAATCCCGAAGGAGGCGTTAGGCGCGCGCGACCTTTGGCGCGACATTGTGCAACTGATGGTCGGCGCTGTCGAAGAAGCGCCGCAGATTGCGCGCGGCCTGACGGATGCGCTGCTCGTTTTCGACCAGCGCGAGGCGCAAAAACCCTTCGCCATATTCGCCAAAGCCGACGCCCGGCGCCACCGCGAGATCGGCCTTTTCGATCAGCAGGCTCGAAAACTCCAGGCTGCTCAGCCCCGAGAATCGCTCCGGCACGGGCGCCCAGGCGAACATCGAGGCTGTCGGCGCGGGAATGGCCCATCCCGCCTGCGCGAAACTTTCGACCATCACGTCGCGCCGCTTTTTGTAAATCGAGCGCATCTCCTTGATGCAGTCGTCGGAGCCGTTCAGCGCGGTCGCGGCCGCAACTTGAATGGGCGTGAATGCGCCGTAATCGAGATAGCTTTTCACCCGCGCCAGCGCAGCGCAAAGGCGCTCGTTGCCGACGGCGAAGCCCATGCGCCAGCCGGCCATCGAATAGGTCTTGGACATGGAGGTGAACTCCACCGTCACGTCCATGGCGCCTGGAACCTGCAAAACCGAGGGCGGCGGCTCGCCCTCGAAATAGACCTCGGCGTAGGCGAGGTCCGACAGCACGAAGATCTCGTGACGCTTCGCGAAGGCCACGAGGTCCTTGTAAAAATCCAGCGAGGCGACCGTCGCGGTCGGATTCGCGGGATAGCAGACCACGACGCCGATGGGCTTGGGGATCGAATGTCTGACCGCCCGCTCCAGCGCCGCGAAAAATTCCGGCGTCGGATCGGCGGGCACCGAGCGAATGACCCCGCCCGCCATTAGAAAGCCGAAGGCGTGGATCGGATAGGAGGGATTGGGCACCAGCATCACGTCGCCCGGCGCGGTGATCGCCTGCGCCATATTGGCGAAACCTTCCTTCGAGCCCAGCGTCGCGACGATTTGCGTGTCGGGGTTAAGCGCGACGCCAAAGCGCCGTTGATAATAATTGGCCTGGGCGCGGCGCAGCCCGGCGATGCCCTTGGAGGCGGAGTAGCGATCGGTGCGCGGGCGTCCCGCCGTCTCGACCAGCTTGTCGATCACATGCTTGGGCGCCGGCAAATCCGGGTTGCCCATGCCGAGGTCGATAATGTCGGCGCCGCCGGCGCGCGCCTTGGCCTTCAGGCGATTGACCTGCTCGAAGACATAGGGAGGCAGGCGCTTGATGCGATAAAAATCCGACATTTAGGGGTTCCGCTGGGGTTTTGGGACGATTCTACCCGGCTTTTAGCACTTTGGCCGAAGCGCGGCAGTTTTCAATTGACTTGGTCCCGCGG
>JBAUVQ010000014.1:0-2933 GCA_049583305.1 Methylocystis sp. | reverse complement strand
CCCACCCGCCAAACAGGCGGCGAACGCGCCGCGGCCCCCGGCCCGGCCCAAGAGCCTCGGGCACGCCGACAACGCGCTGGCGAATTTGATCGATGTCACCGGATCGGTCGGGGGCCGCGGCGCGACGCCCGCGCGTCCGGGCGCGCGCGGAGACAACGACGCCCCGCCGCTCGCCTACGCCCCGCCGCCCGCTCGCGGAGAAACTTCCGTCGCCCCCAAGGCGAAACCCGCGGCCGCCCCGAAAACCGCGGGGCCGAAGACCAGCTTCATGCCGGCCCGGCTGGATCGCTCGAATTTCGAGACGATGACCCAGACGACGTCGGCCAGCAAGACCTCGCCCGGCTCGACGCTAGGCGTCCCGATCACCGGCATGCGCTCGGCGGCGCGCGCGGCCGAGCCGAGCATGCTTGGCTCCGCTCCGGACGAGGGCGCGACGCGTTTCACCAAACAGATCGAGGCGCCCGCGACGGATAAATTCGGCGAACAGTAATTTTCCGGCAGCGCCGGACGGTTGGAGCGCACCCTTGTCGCAAGAGGCCATTTTCGACGCGCGAGACATCCAGTCGCGCTTCGACCGCGCCGCCGCGATGGCGACCGAACTCGCCGCTCGGCTTAAGTCCGGAGACCGCGACCGATGACCGACAGCGACGCGCCAAGCCCGACCACGTCAAGCCCGGCGACGCCGAGAATCCCGGTGTCCTGGGGCGAATTGATCGACAAGATCACGATCCTCGAAATCAAGCGCGAGGAATTGTCGGGCGTCGCGCGCGAAAATGTCGAGCGGGAGCTTTCCCTGTTGCTCGAAGCGGCGGGCGCCGCGGCCCAGGTCGGCGCCCTCGCGCCGCTGCGAGATCTGCTCAAGGCGATCAACCGGGAATTGTGGGACACGGTGGAAAAAATACGCGAGAAGGAAGCCGCGCAAGCCTTCGATCAGGAACTCATCGCGCTCGCCCGCGCCATTTACCAGCGCAACGACGCCCGCTTCGCGGTCAAGCAGCGGATCAACGCGCTGCTCGCTTCCGAAATCATCGAGGAAAGGAGCCCTCGCGGCGGCTAGAGTGCTTTCGGCAAAAGTGGACGCCGGTTTTGCCTTTCGAAAGCACGACATAATAAGGGAATCTAGAGTTTTTCCGGTTCAATCCGAACCGGAAAAACTCTAAAGCCAACGCGACGTCACTCCTCGCTCCAAAAATAGTGCCACACGCCATCGGAGCCAAAGCCCATGCGCATCGTCTTCGGGCGGCCCTGCTCCAGCGAGCGCGCGAGGTCGTAAAAGCGAACGCAGCTCCATTGCGCGCGCTCCTCGGCCTGGCTCGCGGGCGGGGCGGGAAAGGCCGGCCATTCGTAGATCGTGACCGGCCCGCGCTGGACCTTGGCGTAAGGCTGCGCCAGCACCGCGCGCGCGACGTTGATGATCTCGAAACCCTTGCGGTCGAACGACAGCGACCGCAGCACCTCGATCGGATCGGCGCCGGCCGAATGTTTCTTCACGCCGCGCTCGAACAGCGGGCGCGTCTCGTTCCAGTCGATCGGGATGCGCAACGCCTCCAGCTCGCCCTTGTCGCAGGCGGCGAGAATTTTCAGGCGGATCGCCGCGACCTGAGCCGGCAGCAGACTTAGATCGCGCGAGGGCGCTGAGACGATGTCGGCGTCCTTGGCGCTTTGGGTCATGCGGGGCTCCTGCCTGGTCGATCTCGACGACTTCGGCCTTATTCGCGGCCGAACGGGAGTATACCGCACCCCCACGCGCGAAAAAGCGACGCCGATGCCCGGGGACGGTCGCTTTGAAAGCCTCGCGGCGCCGGCCATGATATAATTTGTTGTATTATAAAAGACATTTTATATGCCCACCGAAGTGAAAGCTCGCCTCTACGTACTTTCCCTAGGGTTGCGCGCCATCGTCGGCCTGCTAGGTAGGCGTGGCATTTTGTCGCACACCTCAGGTTAAGGCTTCCATGGTCACCCTCAAGCATTGCGCCGAGATGGCGGGACTCACGATCGACGAGCTGATTTTAGGCGTCACGCCGTCGCGCCGTCACCATGTGCTGCTGAAGAGCTACCAGCTCAATTCCGATCATGGCCGGGCGAAGGTGCTCGAAATGATGGTTTGCGATCTCCGCGGCTATGTCGATATCGGCGCGCATCGAGTGGCGGCGGACTTGCTCGTCGTTTTGCGGCTCTTCCTATCCGAACAACGCGAACTCGCCGCCGCGCCGCGCCGCCAACCCAACGATCACGCAATCATCGCCTTCGACCGAGCCCTCGCGCGCCAGGGCCGCGTCCCCGCGCCCGCGTGGCGCGAGCGCGTTGTTAACAAGGAAGCGGTGGTCGAGCTCTGCTGACGCGCCGCGCGCTGAATTCCGACTCCGGACACAACCGGAGCGGACGCCCCTCGTCAGGGGAGGAAGAAGGCGGACGCGCTGGTCGCGTCCGCCTTTTCGCATGGACCCGGACCCGAAGGAACTGGGCCGAAACGCCGCTTTAGCCTTATTTTTCCAACGGTCCCGCCATTATTTAAAAGCCAAGAATTCCACCCCTCGCAATTTCCACACATCCGCCATTCCCTGGGATAAACTCGCGAGCGTGGAGCGAGGATGAACGAGCCCAGATGAACGAGCCCGAGCGCGAACAGACCGAAAAGCCCGCCCCGACGCCGCTGGAGCTGGCGGCGCGGCGGTCGGCCTGGATGCTGCTGGCCGAGCGACTGCTGCGTCTTGGCGCCGGCCTGGCGACTCTTGGCCTGGCTTTTCTGGCGCTGTCCTGGTCCGGACTGTGGGTGGAGGTTGGCCCGGTCTGGCGGATGATCGGCGTCGCGATCTTCGCGCAGGCGGGGCTGTTCCTGATCATCAGGGAGATTTGGCGCGGGCGCCCGAGCCGGCGGCTGGCGCTCCAGCGGCTCGACGCGGAGGACGCCAGCGGCCTGCGTCCCGCGG
>JBAUVQ010000013.1:0-33502 GCA_049583305.1 Methylocystis sp. | reverse complement strand
AGTGGTTCCGATCCTACGGCAACGAGAACTGGGAGTTTGACGAGCATGGCCTGATGCGCCTGCGCATCGCCAGCATCAACGACCTGCCGATCAAGGAGTCGGAGCGAAAATACCACTGGCCGCTGGGCCCGCGCCCAGCGGACTATCCGTCGTTGAGCGATCTCGGACTTTAGAGCCAAGGCGAAATTGATCGCCGCCGCAACGGGCCTCTTGCATCTCATGCGTCGTTGCGGCATTGAAGGCGGGCGCGGCAAGGGCGCCCGGCGGACTCGCGTCTCGAAAGACGGCCCGTCCAGGCGTCCACGGCAAGCCCGTCCCAAGGGATGGGCTTTCGCGTTCCGTAGGAGTGTAGCTCAATTGGTAGAGCACCGGTCTCCAAAACCGGGGGTCGCAGGTTCGAGCCCTGCCACTCCTGCCAGGAAAAACAATTACTTATAGGATATTCGTTTCGTTCGGTTTGCTCTTAAGGGGCCAAGCCGTGCGCCGAGCCCCGACCCGGGCCGCGATTCGTGACGGGGCCACACTCTTTCAATGCCCTCGTTCCTCGACTGAAAAACCCGTCGTCATCACGCTCCTCGCGCGACCCACTGATCGCCCATCTTGCGGTATTTCCGCTTCACCGCCCCCCAGGCGATCCTGAAGGCGATCTCCTCGCGATCGGGGTCGTCGAAATGCGCTTCATAGGCGTTGTTGAACGCCGCGCGGAAGATGTCCTGAGCGTGGAAAGGCAGATGATCGCGCACCGACGGCGGAAGGTCGTCATTGTTGGCGTAAGGCATGGTTTCTCACTCAAGCGGCGCCAGGTGTCGGCCCGGCTTGTTTTGCATCGCCAGTTCCCGCCACCGCCGGGCGGTCGAGAAAGCCGGGCTCATGGCGCGTTACATATGCGGTTGTTGCGTGTAAGACCGAGGCCACGCTAATGGGCTCACGTGGAGGCCATCTGGCGGCGTCCGGCCATGGCCAGGCAATGGGTGATAACATGCCGTTCTTTCAAGAGAAAACAAAGAGGTTCGCGATCGCCACGCTCGCCGGCGCGCCCGGAAACGATAGCCGATGCGGGTGATCGGGCTCGCCGGATGGAGCGGGTCCGGGAAGACGACCCTGCTCGCGCGGCTCATTCCCCTGCTGACTGGCGAGGGTCTGCGGGTTTCGACGATCAAGCACGCGCATCATAATTTCGACGTGGACAAGCCCGGCAAGGACTCCTGGACGCACCGGCAGGCCGGCGCTTCCGAGGTGCTGGTCGTCTCCGACACAAGATGGGCGTTGATGCACGAGCTGCGCGGCGCGGCGGAGCCTTCGCTGGCCGAACTTCTCGGCAAGCTTTCCAAATGCGATCTCGTCATCGTGGAAGGGTTCAAGCGTGAGCCTATCCCGAAAATCGAGATTTGGCGCGCCGAGGTTGGCAAGCCGCTTCTCCACCCGGAGGACCCAGCCATCGTGCTGATGACCTCGGACGATCCGTGTCCTCAGGCGCGCGTTCCCATCCTGCCGCTCAGCGACCTTCCAGCCTTGGCCGCGGCGGTCTTGTCCGCCGCCCGGCCGATCGGAGAACTTGGTTGAAATGCAAGGCCGTCTCCCGCCGCGGCCGGGGCGACAAATGCGCGCTGATCGCGCCTTGTGGCCGCCCTCGAACGCATGTTAGTCAGCCTTCCCAATCCCGCTTCGACGCCCCGCCGCGGCGAGTCATAACGGATTAGCCGTGTCCACGCCCTCGCTCGATTCCTTTCGCCGCATCGTCGTCAAGGTCGGCTCCTCGCTGCTGGTCGAACCGCGCGAAGCCGCCGTCAAGCGCGATTGGCTGGAGCGGCTCGCCGACGATCTTCTTGCGCTGCATAGGCGTGGGGCGGACGTGCTGGTGGTGTCGTCCGGTTCGGTGGCTCTAGGGCGCAGCGTGCTTGGCCTGCCGCCGGGCGCCCTGCCGCTGGAGGACAGCCAGGCCGCCGCCGCCGTCGGCCAGATCGCGCTGGCCCGAATCTGGGCGCAAGTTCTCGCCGAGCGCGGCCTGGTGGCCGGCCAGATACTCGTGACCTTCGGCGACACCGAGGAGCGCCGGCGCTATCTCTACGCGCGCGAGTGTCTAAACCGGCTGCTCGATCTGCGCGCGGTGCCGATCATCAACGAGAACGACACGGTGGCGACCGCCGAAATCCGCTACGGCGATAACGACCGACTCGCCGCGCGCGTCGCCACCATGGCAAGCGCCGACCTGCTGGTCCTGCTTTCGGATGTGGACGGCCTCTACACCGCCCCGCCGGGCGAAAACCCCGACGCGACGCTAATCCCGGTCGTGCCGAGCGTGACCGCCGAGATCGAGGCGATGGCGGGCGGCGCGGCCTCGCAATTTTCGCGCGGCGGCATGCGCACCAAGATCGAGGCGGCCAAGATCGCCACGACAGGCGGCGCGCATATGCTGATCGCCGACGGACGCGCGCCCGCGCCGCTGGC
The DNA here is from genome assembly GCA_049583305.1 of Methylocystis sp. Lineage (GTDB taxonomy): Bacteria > Pseudomonadota > Alphaproteobacteria > Rhizobiales > Beijerinckiaceae > Methylocystis. The sequence goes on along the minus strand of JBAUVQ010000013.1, from coordinate 31,054 downwards.
GCGCATCGCCTCGGGCGAACGCTGCACATGGTTCCTTACGCCGTCCAACCCGATCACCGCGCGCAAGAAATGGATCGCCGGCTCGCTGACCCCCAAGGGCGCGGCGCATCTGGACGCCGGCGCGGCGCGGGCGCTCGCCCTTGGCAAGAGCCTGCTGCCCGCGGGCGTGACGCGGGTCGAAGGCAATTTCGCGCGGGGCGACTGCATCGTGATCCGCAATGCCGTCGGCGGCGAGATCGGGCGCGGCCTCGTCACCTACGACGCGTCCGACGCCGCCAAGATCATTGGCCGCTCGTCGAAGGACATCGAGGGACTGCTCGGCTTCAAGGGGCCGGACGAACTGATCCACCGCGACGACATGGCGTTCAAGGGGGATTGAGCGCGGACTGTCCGCCCGGCGTAAAGGACTTGTGCTGAACCCGCTTGCGCCCACGCCGGCGAGCGATTATACCCCCTCCACGCGAGTCGCCGCCAAGGCGCTCGGGGCGCGTAGCTCAGCGGGAGAGCACCTCGTTGACATCGAGGGGGTCACAGGTTCAATCCCTGTCGCGCCCACCACCTTAACCCATTGAGAAATAAGCCTAAATCGCGGACGCCTTAGGCGCCGAGGCGTCGGCTCGCCTTTTTGGGGAAACAGGGGGGAGCAGAAATCGCAAATTCGCGGAAACGCCTGCCAACCGATTTTGACGGGTTGCGTCTTTGCCTCTGACCATCGTCCCGCCCACAATCACCGATCTCCAATCCCAAGGCGTCGGCGGCGCAAGGGTGAAGCGCTACAATCCGGTTAGTCTGCGGTCGACGCCCATTGCCTTCGCGACGATCGGTTCTCCGCTGCATCTTCGAACCAGCCGCGTTGCCATACGCCAAGGCGGTCGACCGCGCTGCTGGCTGTCGCATCGGCGATGCTCCCATGCGGGCGGGCCAGCGGCAAGCGCTCACGTTTGCGCCAATCCAAGAAATCCTTGGGATTAAAACCGAAGGCCTCCCAATCAGGACCGTTTCTCGGGACCTCCCTCGCGCCGCTGAACCCGTCAATTCAGTCCTCGCGCGAGCGGTCGACGACGTCGTCGTAGTTACCGTGGAACGTCCGAATGCTGGGACAAACGCCCGCTCGCGGACCGCACGCGGGAAGTCAAGGCGCGCGAGGCGCGCGGTCAGGTCCGCGGTCGAGGGCATGCCGCCGGGGACGTCCTTGCCATGGAGCCGCGCGGTCGAGCCGGCGCCGAGCAGTACGGTCAGTCAGGGCTTCGCCGCGGTCACGGTCAGGGCCGGCCGCATTTGGCGCCGAAGCCTTGGTCGAAGGCGAGCGTTGGGGCGATAGCAGAGGATTTTTCGGTGACCGCGCTTGGCACGTCACCGCCGCGCGAGAACGCGCGTGTCGCGGCGGAAATGTGGGGAGGAGCAGACTCGTTTGAACGATGGCCTCGCGACGCGATTTGACATTTCGGATAGTCCCGTCAACCTTGAGCTTGATGCTCGGGCTTATAATCCCCGCAATTGCTTGCGCCGGCATTCCAAGTCTATCCGTCACTGGAGGCCGTTTAAACCCTTGCCCCTCGGTGTACCGGCTATGAATTGGGGACCCTTTCGTCAATTGGATTTGTCCGCGCTAACTCCCTTTCCTTCGCCTGCTTGCGGATCGCTCGGGCGAGCGCGCCCTGGCCGGAAGAGAGCGTTTGAAAGTCGTCTCGGGCGAGAACCGTCAATTCGCAGGGCGTCAAACAACGCACCGTCGCGGTCCTCTGGACGTCGCTGAGAAGGGCGATTTCGCCGAAGCAATCTCCTTCGCCCAGTTCGGCCGCCTTTTTCCCGTCTGTCAGGACCTCCAGTCGGCCCGATTCGATAATATAGGCCGTGTCCCCCGTGTCCCCTTGGGAAATCACCGTATCGCCCGTCTCGAAATGCTTCCTCTGCAGATGCTCGGTCTGATCGGGCGCCAGCACCGCGATATCGTTGCGAAATGGAATATCCAAGATCCAATCCATCAGGATGCGAAGATTTCGCTCCAAGCCCGGCAGCGCCAACAGATTGCTGACGCGAGACATGATCCATGCCGGCGTGCCCGTGACAATCAACCCACCCAGGCCGCACAATGAGCGCCTACCCATGTTGTATGATTTGAAAAAACGATTACGCGGCGAGAATTTCCGGGTTGCATAGCTCTGCGAGGAAGCCCAGGCGTTGTAACCGACAGCATTTCCGAGCGCGACCAGATCGGCCGTTGTGTTGAAACGACCGCGGCCTCCTTCCGTCGTAATGGCCGCCGCCCAAATGCTCTTGTGCCCTTTGACGTTGAGATCGTCTCCGACCTCGAGCGGCCAACGAAGCTCCTGTCCGTTCAGCACCATCGTCGGCAGCTTAAACGATCCGTTGACCACCATGCCGACCGGGCGTCGTTCACCGCTCGCTAGACGAATATCGCGGTCCGTTAGTCCCGTGATCTCGTCGCCGCTGCCGAGGGTGACGCCCGCCTTCTCCAACTCGTGATTTCTTCGCGATTGAATTTCGGCCTCGAAATCCGTGAAGGGCACCTTGGTGTCCTCGTAAAGGTGCACTCGCCACCCGTGTTCGCGCAGCACGGGATAAGACACCTCGGCGGTTCGCAACATCTCGCAAAGTTCGACGGCGGTGGAGCAGGAACGCTGGCCAGATCCGACGACCGCGAAAGTCAGCAGGCGCCGCCGCTCGGTCAAGTCGTCGACAAGTTCGGCGTCCTCGATAAGTTCGAGCACGCGCTTACGAATGTGCAGCGCGTCGCCAACGGAATCGATTGACTGGGAATGCGTGTTCGCTCCCGGAACAAAAGCGAGGTCTGGCTCCAGAAACACGGCCAGAATCAATTGATCGTAGGGAAGTAGAATTTCCCGGCCGTCCCGGCGTCTGACGGCGACCTGCTTCGTTTGTTCATTCACGTGATGGAGCTTTCCGCTAAGCACCCTCGTTTGGGGAATGATCCGTCGTATCGGATTGACCACATTGCCCGGTTGCATGCCTCCACCGATAACCTCTGGCAACAGTGGGTAAAACAACATGTTGGAAGAATCGTGGACTAATGTGAGATTCACGCGAGTGTAGGGCCCGATGAGCTTTTCAATTCTCGTCGCGGCGCTAATCGCGGAAAAGCCACCGCCGATGATGACGATTTCGGCCACCTTGTCTTGAGCCTCCGGCACGCGCCAGTGTCCTGCGGCGTTGAAGAGGAACGACAGCATGACGCCGTAAAACAAGATATGCGACGTATAACTTTCGGGCAGCAAGGCGGCGAAAAAGATGAAGGCCGCCAATAGAACCAACGATAGCGGCCGCAATAAAACCCCGGCCAAGATGAGCACTCCGGCGGCCACCTCGACAAGCGTCATCAACAGCGTGAAGGATTCCGGCGCGCTCGACAGGATCGGAAGGTGGTAGGTCTTGATGATTCCGAGCAGCAGATTGGGCTGCAGAACCTTGAAATAGATCCCGAGATAGAGCAGCGTCGCGCCGGTCAACACGCGCATGATCGCTTGAGCGCGTTGACGTGGCTGAGCCGCCAGCCAGGATTGCAAGGGAATGAACGGAGTCATGGTGGGCAAGGGCAAATAATGTCTGCCAGGGCCCTGCATGACCAAGTAAATGCAAACCCCGATCAACGCGCCGGCATAGGCCAAAATTGGAGCCCCGAACAGCGCGGCGCCAAGCAACGCGAGCACGATCAGCATTGCCGCGAAAAACCGCACGTAGAGGCCGAACAATATGGCCAGGGCAATTACGATTTCGGCCCAACGCAGCCACGCCCAGCCCGGTCCGAGATCGCGCAGCAGGAGGTCGGGCGCGAACAATGTTGGGGTTGTGAATGGCGCGATGCCAAAGCGCGGCTCCGCGCCAAAGGCGGAAGACAATAGCATCCACGCCAGGCAAACTCGCAATATTCGTGGAACGTGATCTCCATAAGAAGCGAGCCGCGCCTGCAAATCAGGAAACAACTCGCGCGCGCCGGTAAAACCGAGGCGCACCCATCCAGCCACGAAAAGCAAAAACAACGAAATCATGGTGATATTGCCTGAAGATAAATGCGTAAACAGCTCAGGCTTTGGGTGAGAGTTCCATTCGACAATCTGTTCAGGCGTCAATATCCATCGCTCATGAGCAAATGCCGAGTCGCTAAAAAGCATATATGCCGCAAGCACAAGAATATACACTGCGATCAATATAGTTATTTTCTGGTTGGGCGCAAAACCCGGGCGCGGCCTAGCCAGCCAGTTTCGTTCGCCAAACTCGCGCTTTCCATTGCATCTCATGGCGGTCATTGTCGGCCAGGCGGCTTCAAGCCATGCTCGCCCCCATCGCACGTCAGTGAAAGACGCGGATCCAAATCGACGGGCCATGGATGAACGCGGACCGCTTGCCCATCTCGCCGTCACGAATTGGCAGTCGCATAGAAACTCCATAACAGACATCAAGGCTCCCCGCGCGCTGACTCTGGAACCCTAAGTCAATGGACCTACGCCTGACGGCTCGGACTCCCGCGCTAAATTGCGACAGGTTGGCAGTTTCGGCAAGACGGAATGTGAGGCCTCGCCCCATCATCGCCGTCGCTTCAAGTGGCGCTATGTGGGTGGAATGATTGGATCAAACATCCCGTCCACACCATCAGATCCGCCGTCGGACTCGATTTGACAGGTTGAAAATTGAACGGTTTCGGCCCCCCCCCCGCAAATCGAGCAGGCGGGCTTCCGGTTGCAATTTATCCCGAGATAGTTATGTTTTTCCGCGCGGTTATGCTGAACGACGTATAGGGGGGCGCTTTTGAGGCCGATTCTCACAGGCGCGCGATCCGCATCGCGATCGGTTTCGCCGATGGAGCAAGGCGGGATAGTCGAGGGCACGAGGAAAGCTTCATCCACCCCATCGAGGTATTGGATTCGACGACGAAGAGCCGGTTAGAAGTCAACAGCGAGCTCGCCAGAGGATAAGAAGAAAAAAACCGGGGAGTATGGCAATGAAAGGCGTTGTCTTTACTGAGTTTCTTGAAATGGTGGAAGATCGCTTCTCCGCGGAAATGGCGGACCGCATCATCGAATCCTCCGATCTGCCCTCGCACGGCGCATACACGAGCCTTGGAACCTACGACCATGCCGAGATGGTGCGGCTTGTATCGCAGCTTAGCGCGGCGACGGGGGTCGCCCCACCCGTTTTGATACATGCCTTTGGCAAATACCTTTTTAGTCGTTTCACCGCTCTTTACCCACGAGCTTTCGATGGCGTCGATTCATCGTATGCCTTGCTCGAAAAAATAGAAGGGACCATTCACGTCGAGGTGCGGAAGCTGTATCCGGACGCCGAGCTGCCGAGATTCGAATGTAATACTCCCGAGCCAGGGCGATTGACGATGATCTATCGTTCGCCTCGTGGTTTCGCGGATCTGGCTGGCGGTCTGATCGACGGCTGTATCGAGCATTACGGCGAGAAGATCGAGGTTCGCAAGGAAGACCTTTCCGACGGGCATGGCACGCACGTGCGGTTTTCGCTCATTCAGCAGGACAGGCCGTGAGTGAGATCGAACTCCTGAAGCGAATGTTGGAACGGGAGAAGCGCGCTCGCAAGGAAGCGGAAGCGCTCATGGAAGAAAAGAGTCGCGAGCTCTACGGGGTAAATCAAGGCCTTCGCAAAATGGCTCAAGAGCTGACATTGGCTCGCAATCTCGCGTCCGAAGCCAATCAGGCCAAAAGCGCCTTTCTGGCGAATGTATCCCACGAACTGCGAACCCCACTCAACGCCATCATCGGCTACAGCGAGATTCTCGCCGAGGGCGCGCAAGATTCGGGGCGCGCCGAAGACCTCGCCGACCTCGAGAAGATTCGATCGGCCGGCAAGCATTTGCTGTCCTTGATTGACGATGTCTTGGACCTTTCGAAAATCGAAGCAGGGAGGATGGAGTTGCATTTCGAGGTCTTCGACGTGGCCTCCATCATCGAAGACGTCGTGAGCACGATCACGCCGTTGCTCGGAAAGAATGGAAATGCCCTGGAACTCCGTTGCGCCGAGGGCCTTGGCGCCATGCGGGCCGACCTGACCAAATTACGGCAGGCTCTCCTCAACCTGCTCAGCAACGCGTGCAAATTCACGACGCGGGGCACGATTGTGCTGAACGTTGCTCGCGAGCGCGCGGCCGGCATTGAATGGATGAGGTTCGTTATTCAAGACTCGGGTATTGGCATTAGCGCCGCGCAGATGGGCAAACTTTTCCAGCCCTTCACGCAAGCCGATACTTCCACCTCGAAGACTTACGGGGGCACCGGGCTGGGGTTGGTCTTGACCCGCAGTTTCTGCCAGATGATGGGGGGCGACGTGACGGTTGAGAGCGCCCTCGGCGAGGGGTCGACGTTCACCATCCGACTCCCCGCCGAGGTGGTTGAAATGAATACACGGCTGGAAGCCTCGCCGTCAGCGTCGTGAATCCGAGTGGTCCGACGCCACCGGCGATAGATGACGATCCCGAGGCCCACGGCCATGGCGGCGCTTTTTCCGCGCACAAGAAATGTCGCGTGGTCGCGGCTCGATGGTGCGCCAGGCGGGGATGCAAGGAATGCCGGTTGAATTTGGCATGGAATAAAAGGCGACGATCTCACGGGAGAGATTCCCGGTATAGCCAGCTATCCATAGGATTACCGCGTTGGATGCATACTTCTACGATGGCCGGGACCTGAATCTCGCTTTGGACGCCAGTTTTGATCCAGGGATCGTTTTGCTGTCGGTTGCTCTCGCTTGGCTGACCGCTTACGCATCTTTTAGCGTGGCCGAACGGATCCACGCGGCGGAGGAGGGCTTGGCCTGGCGCCTCTGGCTGATCGTCGGAGCGCTGACGATGGGAACGGGCCTCTGGGCGATGCATTTCGTGGAAATGCTGGCGCTCAAGCTGCCAATAACAATGCGCTACGACTTCTTACCGACTCTGCTGTCCACGATCCCGGTCGTCGCTGCGAGCGCGCTTCTGATGTATTGCGCCAGCTGGCCGAAAGTCGGCGACTGGACGCTATTCGCCTGCGGGACATTAATGGCCGCAGGGATCGGAGCGATGCATTATGTCGGCATGTTCGCGATGCATGGGGTCGATCGCGATCTCGTCATGCTGCTTGATCCAAAGCTTTTCGTCCTCTCGGTGATCGTCGCGGTCCTCTTTTTCAATGCGGCGCTCCGTCTCAACGTTCTGGTCTGGAGACGTAATCCAAATACGCGAAGCCATGGGCCCAAGGTAGGGGCGGCTCTGGTCATGGGTCTCGCGGTGACTGGCGCCGCCTACTTCGCGACGCACGCCTCCTATTTCTTCCTGGGAGGCGTCCCCCAATCTGTCGCTTCCCCGTTGTCCCTAGACTCGAGTTTCATGACGGTGTGGGTGTCGCTCGCAAGTTTCATGATTGCTTCCTTGGTCATGCTTCTCGTTATCGTCGACCACCGGTTACAAACCGCGAGCGCCGCCGAACGAAGGTCGCGCGCGCAGTTACATGACGCCATTGAAAACATGTCGGACGCGTTTAGCGTCTTCGACAAGCAGGATCGCTTAGTGCTCTGCAACAGCCGCTTCTTGGACTTCCTCCAAGTTGGCGACGTGAAAATCGCTCCCGGCCTGCCTTTCGAGCGCATCATGCGCAACGCCGCCGAGCGCGGCCTCATTCTTGAAGCTCAGGGGCGTATCGAGGACTGGTTGACGGAACGGCTCGCGAAACACCGGGAGCCGCGAGAAAGTTTCGTCGAGCATTGGAGAGACGACCGCTGGTTTCAGATTAGCGAACACACGGTTCCGGCGGGCGGCACGGTGTCGATACGCACCGAGATCACCGATTTGAAGCGCACCGAGATTGAGCTGTCTCGAACAATCGTGGAAGCCAAGCAAGCTCGCGCGACCGCCGAGGAGGCCACCCGCTTGAAGAGCGCATTTCTTGCGAACATGTCGCATGAATTGCGCACGCCGATGAACGCGATCATCGGCTATTCCGAGATGTTGATCGAAGAGGTCGAGGACGCGGGGGACAGCACTTATCTGCTCGATTTACAGAAAATTCGCACCGCGGGAAAGCATCTCTTGGCTCTAATTAATGACGTGCTGGATTTTTCGAAGATCGAGGCGGGCAAGATGGACATTTATCTCGAAAAATTCGAGATATCGTCCATGTTACAAGACGTTGTGTCAACCATCACGCCATCGGTCGAAAAAAATGGCAACCGACTGGAATTTCAAAGCGCGGAGGGTCTGGGGTCTATTCAGGCGGACCTCACCAAAGTGCGTCAGGCTTTGCTCAATCTGCTCAGCAACGCGTGCAAGTTTACGAGTAACGGGGTCATCACGCTGACGGCGACGCGAGAGAATGTCTACGGAGACGACTGGCTTCGGTTTGGCGTCAGCGATACGGGGATCGGAATTTCGTCGGAACAAATGACAAAGCTCTTCAAGGCCTTCTCGCAAGCCGACGCGTCGACCTCGAAAACCTACGGCGGAAGCGGGCTCGGCCTAATTTTAAGCCGTCGCATTTGTCAGATGATGGGCGGCGATATCACCGTGCATAGCGAACCCTGCGCGGGTTCTACTTTCACCATCCACCTGCCCGCGGATGGAATGGCGTCGAAAGCCAAGGCGGCGCTCGAAACGGGGGAAGCCGCGGACTCCAGTCCGATCGCGTCCGCGGACGCCCCAACGGTCCTCGTCATCGACGACGACTGGACCGCGCGCGATCTCATGCGGCGTTTCCTCGAACAACAGGGGTGGCGCATGGTGGGGGCGGCAAGCGGCGCCGAGGGGTTGCGACTCGCCAAGGAGTTGCGCCCGGCGATCATCCTGCTGGATGTGATCATGCCGGAGATGGATGGCTGGGCGGTGTTGGCGGCCTTGAAAGCAGTGCCGCAACTGGCGTCGACCCCAGTGATAATGGCGACAATCGTGGACGAGGAAAATAGGGGTTACGCAATGGGGGCGACACACTACCTGACCAAACCGATCAACCGGAAACATCTGGCGCAGATCATTGAAGAATACCGCTCTGTGAAACAACCCTGGCATAGCTGCTCGGCGCTCTTCACGTGAAATGCGACCAAGGCGAATTGTGATAGCCGGGTAGTCGAAAGAAGCGTGGAGATTGAAGATGTCACGCCATGAAGTGGGCGCGGGGGGAGTAGGGCGATGACGAAAATCTTGTTGGTGGAAGACAACGAGATGAATCGAGACATGTTGGGGCGCAGGCTGCAACGACGCGGATTTGAATTGCTGGTCGCGGTTGATGGCGCGCAAGGGGTGGCGATGGCCCAGGCCGATGCGCCGGATCTGATCTTGATGGATATGAGCCTGCCGGTAATGGATGGCTGGGAGGCCACGCGCCGGCTCAAGGCGGCGCCAGAAACTCGATCCATTCCGGTGATCGCGCTGACTGCCCACGCGGTTTCGGGAGACCGCGAAAAAGCGATCGAGGCGGGCTGTGACGACTATGACACCAAGCCTGTCGATCTCGATCGGTTGCTCTCGAAGATCGGAGCACTTTTAAGCCGGAAGTCCGCGCCTTGAGCAAGAGAGACTTGCTCTGGTCGCGACCGGCCGAAGAGCCTCGTCGTCGATGGGGAGAACTCCCTCGGCACCCAATCGCTTCCGCCCGGAACCGTCGCTCGCGCCGCGGACAAAAGGCTCGCCAGCCTGAACGCAGTGTATTAATCTATGCGAAGGAATGGTGGCGTCGCGCCAATGCGACGCTAACAGTTTTAACGGGAAGTGGAGATGACACATCACGCTCCCGCAAGAAAAATGGAATGGGTCGTGGTTCGTGGGGCGCTGCAGTATAATAGAAAGCGGGCGCGGCGCTGACGAGCGCTCCTTACGAGGAGACGAGGCGCGACTGGAGACGGAACGGCTGGATTTTCTCGTCGCTATGCTAATTTCTTCGCCGTCAGCGGAGTAACGTCAATGTATATTGATGCGTCGGGCAAAACGAACCTAGCCAAGATCCGGCATGGTCTGCGCACGCCAGTCAATCACATCGTCGGTTATGCCGAAATCCTCATGGAAGAGGGCGCCGAGGCGCTTCCCGCCGCGTTTCTCATCGATCTGGAGAAAATCCGCAGTAGCGGGCATATTCTGCTCGCGCTTATAAATCGTTACCTTGGAGAAAATCGGACTCTCGTGGAGGTGGATTTTCACGCGCTGAGCCACGAACTTCGCACGCCGGTCAACCACATAATCGGTTATGGCGAATTGCTCGGCGAACAGTGTGAGAAGTTGGAGCAGCCCCAGTTCGGGCAAGATCTCGCCAAGATCGTCGCCGCCGCGCACACTTGGCTTGAGTTAATGGAGGAGCATTTCCGCAACCCCTCGAATTGTCTTTCCAAAGAACGAATTGCCGATGCTACTCCGACCGAGAACGCCGAGAAGCCGCCAACCGACGGAATCATCCCGCAGAGGGGAGATCGCCCATTAGGGAGGTCCTTTCGCGGACATCTCCTGGTCGTGGATGACAACGAAGGCAACCGAGACCTCCTGCGTCGCCACCTTGAGAAGCTGGGTTATACAATCACGACTTGCGGAGACGGACTAGAGGCGTTGCGGCTCAGCCGCGAAATCGCGCCCGACCTCGTGCTGCTCGATGTTTTAATGCCCAACCTCGATGGACACGAGGTGCTGGTCCGCATGAAGTTGGACCAAATGCTGCGTCATGTGCCGGTCATCATGATTTCGGCTCTCGATCAGGTTAGCGCTATCGCCCGCTGTATCGAACTCGGCGCCGAGGACTACCTGGCCAAACCCTTTGATCAGATCTTGCTGCGATCACGTGTCGAAGCGACGCTGGAAAAAAGGCGACTCCGAGAATCCGAACAAATCCACCTTCGGTTGATTGAAGAAGAGCGAGCGCGATCGGATCGTCTCCTGTTGAACATACTTCCGCAACCAATCGCCGACCGGCTGAAGAGCGGGGAGAGTCGCATCGTCAACAGCTTCGACGAGGCCAGCGTGATATTCGCGGATCTCGTGGGGTTCACCACCTTGGCGGCGAAAATTCCGCCAACAGCGCTCATTCACTTGTTGGATCAGATCTTTTCGGCTTTCGACGAATTGGCTGACCAGCGGGGCATGGAAAAGATCAAGACGATCGGCGACGCCTATATGGCGGCGGCGGGAATACCGTTCCCGCATCGCGATCACGCGTGGGCCGCCGCTCGGATGGCTCTCGATATGCACGTCGTCCTCGAAAAATTCAATCGCGGTAGTCCAAGTCGTCTGGAGATGCGAATTGGGATCTGCACGGGTCCGGTGATTGCCGGCGTTATCGGTCAAAAGAAATTTATTTACGACCTTTGGGGGGACACGGTGAACATGGCTAGCCGAATGGAATCGCATGGCCTGCCCGGCAAGACCCAAGTCACGGCTACGACATACGAGTTGCTCCGCGATCGGTTCCGCTTCGAAAGACGCGGATTTATCGAGATTAAGGGAAAGGGACAAATGGAGACATATTTTCTCTGTCCGGAATAAGCGTTCGTCGATTTAGGGCCCGCACCACAAAAATATCAGCTGGCCTTCGTCGTCCGGATTTCGCCATCCTTCAGAGCGATGGAGACGCGCTTTAGATGTTTGATCCGAGGGTTTGACGGTGCAATCTTGTCCAGTGAATGGAAGGATGCGCCATGAACCAGATTCTTCACGGGAGCGCCCGCACGACAGAGGCGGTGCGTCGAGCGATACAACATAGCCAATAGGGCCAGAGGGCCCTCGCAAAGCGACACGGCGTCAATCAGGAGACGATCGCCAAATGGAGAAAGCGCTCTTCAGTTTGCGATCAGCGCACCGGACCGAAGGAACCGACGTCGAGCGTTCTCTCGGTTGAAGAGGAAGCGATTATCGTCGCCGTCCGAAGGCACACGCTGTTGCCGCTCGACCATTGCCTCTACGCCTTGCAGGCGACCATTCCGCATCTCGCGCGTTCGTCGCTGCATCGTTGTCTTCAGCGCCACGGCATTCCGCAATTGCCGAAGGTCGGTGACGAATTTGACGCGAGGCCCGCGCGAGGAACTCATTTTTTCGCCGCCTTTACCCGCGACAGATATGCTGTCAACGAAGAAACGGGCGGCTTGCCAATGTTACGTATACGCACCTCCCTCGTCGATCTCGCGGTCGGCATGCTCTTGGCGGCGGGCCATTCCGCCGTCGCGCAATATTATGATTACCCGCCCTATTCGGCCTATCCATCGCCGCGTGGCTATCCCGAGGATTCGCGGCGCGACAGCTATGGCGGCCCCTCGCAAGACGATTATGATTACGAACCGTCGCGGCGGCCACGCGCCGAACGCCACCGGGACGAAGATATCGACGACGATCAGCGGACGGCGCCCACGCGACGCCTCCACCCACGCGGCAAGACCCGGATCGCGGCATTGCCGCCCGACGCCGATCCGAATTATTCCACGCCAGTCGATCACGACGACGAGGACGATTCCAACGAGACGACGGCGAGTCTGGTCGATGATCCGACCGCGGAACGCTCCGGGGCGATCACCATCGACACGCGCAAGCGCAAGCTGTACCTCTCGCTCGGCAACGGCCAGGCGATCGAATATGGCATCGGCGTCGGTCGCGAGGGTTTCGCCTGGAAAGGCGTCGCCCAGATTGGCCGCAAGGCGTTCTGGCCCGGCTGGACGCCGCCGCCTGAAATGTTGCTGCGCCGTCCCGATCTGCCGAGGCACATGGACGGCGGCATGGAGAACCCGCTCGGCGCGAGAGCGCTCTACCTGTTCAAGGGCGATAAAGAGACGCTGTTCCGCATCCATGGCACCAACGAGCCCGACACCATAGGTCAGGCGGTGTCGTCGGGCTGCATCCGAATGCTCAACGCCGACGTGATCGATCTCTACCGACGCGTCGGAAAGGGCGCGCGCGTGGTGGTGAGATGATGAGACCGCGACCGAAGACGCGGCCACCGCGTTGAAAGGGCAACGGAGCTTGGCGCTCCCTTCTTTGTCGTGATCGCCGGCAGCCGCTATACTTTGGATCTCCACGGCGTTCGAGCCGGCCATCGTTCCGACGGCGCCAAAGTCTCATTTCGCGATACGCAAGACGAAATCCCGCCATAGCTTCGATGAACTCGCGGCGTAACTCGCTTGGAAGGAATCGCGAAAGGAGTCGCCGTTTTCGACGTCCCGCAAGAGATTGGCGAATGAGTCCGGGTCGCGCTCGCGCAGCCAAGCGACAAACATCGCGGCTTCTCGATAGGCGAGGCGCTGCCGAAAGGTGATGACATCATCGCGCGACGAATCGCCCAGCGGCTCGATTTCAAAGCGGATCGACGCGAAATCGCGCCATCGGCCGTCGTCCGTCACTGCGATGGCATAGCCCTTTCGAAGCGCCTCGACGGCCTCCGCTTCGCCGACGCCCTCGGCGCCGCCGCCGTCCGAGACGGCCACCGCGAGGCCTTCCGTGAACCAACTCGGCGGACGGGCGGAAAACAGCGAGGACCGCCAGCCAAACAGATGCGCGTGAGACAATTCGTGCGTCAGAACGCCGCGAAGCCGCGCGCGCTCGGCCCCACAAAGCGTTGGCGACAGGAGGACGCGTCCGGATCGGGATACGGCGGCGATGGCGGGGTCCTCGAGTCCGTTCGCCCGCGCGTATTTCTCGTAGGAGGCATAGACGCCAATTGTCGGGGCGCGCGCGAAGGGGCGCTGCTGCGCCGTCTCGACGCGCGCCAGGGCGGCGGGGAGTAGCGCGGCGACATCAAGGGCGCAGGCCCTCGCCTCGGGCTCGAAGTGAACGCGCCAGTCATTTTCGAGGACGGGCAGGTCTCTCGGGTCATTGAAGAGCGCGACGAGATAGTGCCGCGGCATCGGGACGGCGACGCAATAGGCCGCGACCAGCGTGAAAATCGAGACGATGGCGGTTTTGATGAGATGTCGCGCGGTCATCGGTCACGTCGAAGCTAAGATTTCGTCCACCCAGGCGGGAACCGTTTCGCTCGCCCGTCCATGGCGTCTCTCGTCGAATTGATTGGCGTTGTCGGATGGCTCCAGATTGATCTCGCAAGTCCGAATGCGGAGCGCGCGCGCCTCGCATACGAACCCAGCCGCTGGGTAGACCGAGCCAGATGTGCCGATCGCGACAAAAAGATCGGCTTCGCGCAAGGCGGCGTAAATCTCGTTCATCTCAAGCGGCGACTCGCCGAACCAAACGACATGCGGCCGAAGGACGCCTATCCCACCGCAGGCTGGGCAACGGTCCCGAAGACCAAGGTCCTCGCGCCGCGGAGTTGCGACCTCGCAGGCGGCGCAGCGCGCCTTCAACAATTCGCCGTGCATGTGGATGACGCGCTGGGAGCCGGCGCGTTCATGAAGGTCGTCGATGTTTTGCGTGACGAGCGTCAGCTCGCCTCGCCCGTCGGCCAGCGCGGTCTCGAGTCGGGCGAGGGCGAAGTGCGCCGCGTTGGGAGCGGACGTGATCAAATTGCGACGACGCGCGTTGTAAAACGCATGCACTTCCATGGGATCACGGGCGAAGGCCTCGGGCGTCGCGAGCTTCATCGGATCGAAACGCGCCCAGATGCCGTTTCCATTCCGGTCACGGAATGTGCCGAGCCCGCTTTCGGCCGAAACCCCAGCGCCCGTGATGATGAATATCCGCATTCCCGCTCCTTGGCGCTTAGCGCGGGTCAGACCCTTCGTTGGCTGCGAGAACGATCCGCGCGCAGGCCATCGCGTCCGACAGCGCTTCATGGTGGTTGAGTGCAATGCCGAGCTTTCGGCAAACATCGGACAACCTAGTCGGACGTATGTTCCAGGCGCGCCGGGCCATCTGGACAGTGCATCGAAATGGCAATGAGGGAACGGCCATGCCATAAGTGACGCAGCAGGCGTGGAGAACGCCCTTGTCGAAAGAGGCGTTGTGCGCCGCCAAAAACTCCGCGCCTTCGAGGAGCGGCTCCAGAGTCGGCCAAAGCTTCCCGAAGTCGGCCGAGGTCGCAACGTCATTCCAAGTCAACCCATGGATATGGGTGAACACGAACTCTCTCGTCGGCGGCTTGATCAAGTGAACCGCCTTGTCCACGATCTCGCCGCCGGCCACTTTAACAAGTCCAACCGCGCACGCGCTGTCGCGCGCGTAGTTCGCGGTTTCGAAATCTATCGCGACAAAATTCATGATCCCCTTGGGGTTGTCGTTGGATATCCGAGGCCCGAAATGCCGAACGACGCGTTTGGAGGGGTGTCCACGGGATATTCGCTTTCGCGGCGGACGGCGGGCCTGTTCGCCGGCCAAATTGACACGTAAATAGGCGCGAATAAAGAGGCGCGTCGGAAGTGGCCTATCGTTGTTTCAGACACATTTAAATGCTGTGTCGCGGCTCGGCGGCCCGCCGCGAAAAATGGTGACGGGTCAGCGAACCCTGTCACGCCCACGGTCTCAACCCGTTGGAACCTTGACGCAAATCCCGAGGAGCGCCTAATCCAACGGCTCAACGAGCGTCGGATCCTCGTCGCCGGCGCCAGCCTTGTTCACGCGAGTCGAGACGATCCATTCCCGCAGGGAGTCGTCGGGCGCCGGGCGCAACAACGCGCCGGGGTGTTCTCCGCTCATCCAAGCGCGGGCGTCGCCCCAACCGAGAACGATGGGCATTCGATCGTGATAGCGCCGCATCCAATTGTTGGCCTCGCCGACGATGATCGTCGCGTTCGGAAGGTCGTCGCCGCCGTCAAGCCCGGTCCAATGGTCCCATATACCCGCCAGCGCCAGCGGGCGGCCGTCGCGCGAGCTGAAATAGCGCGGCGTCTTCGCCCCTTTCGCGCCCGTCCATTCGTAAAAGCCTGAAGCGGGTATTACACAGCGTCGGTATTTGAAGGCGCCGCGAAACATTGGCCGCTCGGAGACCGTCTCGGCGCGGGCGTTGAAGGTTGAGGGAAGTTCCTTCAGCGGCTTTTTCCACCATGAGGGAATTAGGCCCCAATACATCGGAACAAGCTCGTTGCCGACGTCCGAGGCGCGAATAACCTCAATCGGCGTCGTGGGCGCGATATTGAAACGCGGCGCGAGATTGCGCGGTTGGCCGATCAGATCGGCGAGGCGATGGATCTCGGCCCATGAGAGATTTTGCGTGAAGCGACCGCACATGGCCGCGATCGTAACGCGGGCGCGTCCAAACGCAAAAACGGCCCGCCTGACCGTTCGAGGTCGGGCCACAGTTTGGCGACGATTCGCGGGCAAAAGAGAACCCGGCTTGGGGGCTGGGGGAGCGGCCGGTCGTGAGATTGATGAAGAGCGAAAAGAGAAAGTGACCATGCGCCATTGCTTCATCGCCGCGCTGGTCGCGGCTTGTCTCGCCGGCGCCATTTCGGCGCCGGCTTTCGCCGAAGTGCGCTTTGGGCGCAACGTCTATATCGGCGGGCATGATTTTTCCGGCCAGCGCTTCGATCGGCGCCACAGGGCCGAAATCTATCTTTATACGCGCCAGCCCAAAAACTCCGGTTGCGGGACGCGAGCCGATGGTCGCGGCGGATGGGTGAAGGTCTGCCACCTACGCACGTTGCGACGACGATCTCCCCGTTGACATGGAGGGGCGTGGGGCCAATCCCCGCCGCGCCCGCCTTTCAATTCAAAAGCATTGGCTCCGATCAAGCGAGCCCAAGCTTTTGCGCGAGGCCGATGCGTTGCAGCTTGCCGGTCGCGCCTTTCGGAATCTCATCGAGAAGCAGAATCTTTCGCGGCGTCTTGAAGGCCGCGAGCTTTGTCGCCAAAAACGCGCGCATTTCCTGCTCGGTCGCGGTCGCGCCGTCGCGCAGAACAACGGCGGCGGCAATGTCCTCGCCGAGCTTGTCGTGAGGCACGGCGAAGGTTACGACCTGCAAGATCGCCGGATGATCCATCAGCGCTTCGTCGACCTCGCGCGGCGAGACTTTTTCGCCGCCGCGATTGATGATCTCCTTGAGCCGGCCGGTCAGGCTGATGTAGCCATCGGCGTCCTTGACGCCTTGATCGCCGGTGCGAAACCAGCCGTTGGTAAAACCTTCGGCGTTGGCTTTCGCGTTATTCTCGTAGCCGGAGGTGACGTTATCGCCGCGAATGACGATTTCGCCAATTTCGCCCGCGTTCAACAGATTTCCAGCCTCGTTCATGATCGCGACTTCCGGTCCGGCGGCAAGGCCGACGGAGCCGGGCTTCCTGACGCCACGCAGAGGATTCGACGCCATCTGATGCGAGGCTTCGGTCATGCCATAGGCTTCGATCACCGGCGCGTGGAAGGTCGCTTCCAGCTCCGCGATGACTTGCGGCGGCAGCGACGAGGAAGACGACCGGATGAAGCGCAGCGGATGACGCGCGATGACGTCCTTGTTCTGCGCGGCGCGGGTCAGAATCGCCTGATGCATCGTCGGGACCGCCGTGTACCAGTTCGGCCGCGCGGCCTCCATCGCGGCGAAGAATTTGAGCGCGTGGAAGCCCGGCGTGCAATAGACCGAACCGCCGCGCGACAGAGGCGCCAGGATGCCCGCGATGAGCCCGTGGATGTGAAACAACGGCATTATGTTCAGGCCGCGGTCGTCTTCCGAGAACTCCAGCGTCCGCGCGATATTGTCGGCGGAGGTCGCGACATTGTGTTGCGACAGCGGCACGATTTTGGGCCGCGAGGTCGTCCCCGACGTATGCAGGATCAGCGCGACGTCCTCGGGCGCGGCGAAGCCCGACCGCGCGGCGGCGCCTTGCGTTCCGCCCGAAAGCGTGAAGCTTCCGGCGCCCGCGCTTACATCGGGCGTCAGGGTGAGAACCGCGATCCCGAGTCTTTTCGCGGCCTCGATGGCGGGAGAGGCGCTGCCCACCTCGACGACGAGCGCCTTGGCGCCCAGATCGCTCAAGTAAAATTCGAATTCGTCGGCGCGATAGTTAGGGTTGAGCGGCGCGGAGGCGGCGCCCGATGCGATGGCGAGGAACGCCGCCGCCATTTCAGGGCCGTTCGGCAGGACAATCGCCACGCGGTCGCCACGCCCGACGCCAAAACCATTCAGCGTCGCGACCGTTTTGGCGACGAGCGCTCGCAAGCCGTCATAGCTTATCGACGGGGCGTCCGGCGCGGAAATCGCGATGGCCTCGCCGCGCGCCGTCGCCAACAAGGTTTCCAATGTGCGTCCGGATGTCATGACTGCATTCCCGTCGGTTTTCGCTTCACGCGGGCGTGACGACGAGGCGTCCCTTTGAGCGCGCGAGCGTTTCGCCAAGCAGCTTTATCGCCGCGTAGATCGCGTCGAGGCGCGGCGTCGCGACGCCGACGAGGACGCCAAGTTCGATCACCGAGCCCAGCAAGGCGTCCGCCTCGATCGCGCGACCAGCTTCGATGTCCTGAAGCATCGATGTCTTGTGAGCGCCCACCGCCTCGGCGCCGGCAATGCGTTTTTCGAGCGAAACTCTGAACCGCACGCCCAGCGCCTCGCCCACCGCCTGCGCTTCTTGCATCATGCTGGCGGCGAGCGCGCGCGAGGGCGCGAATTCGCAAATGTCTTCCAGCGTCGCGTGCGTCAGCGCGCTGATCGGGTTGAAGCTCAGATTGCCCCACAGCTTCGTCCAGATTTCCGCGCGCACGTCGTTCACGACCGGCGCCTTGAAGCCCGCGCGCGTAAAAACTTCAGCGACGCGCAGAACGCGCTCGCTCTTCGATCCATCGATTTCGGCCAGCGAAAAGCGGTTCCCCTCGATGTGACGGATGACGCCGGGCCGCTCGATCTCCGCCGCCGCATAAACCACGCTCGCGAGCACGCGGTCGACGGGCAAATGATCGGCGATGACGCCGCCGGGGTCGACGCTCTTCAGCCGCGCGCCTTCATGCGGCCCGCCGTGCTTGAAGAAATACCACCAGGGAATGCCGTTCTGCGCGGTCAGCACCGCTGTTCGCGGCCCCATGATCGCCGGCAAGTCGCCAACCACCGCCGCGACCTGATGCGCCTTCATGCCGAGGATGATTAAATCCTGTTCGCCAACATCGGCGATGCGATCGCTGGCCTTGACCCTCGCGACGGTCTGGGCGCCCTCCTCGATCAAGGTCAGTCCGTGCGAGGCGATCGCCGCCAGATGCGCGCCGCGCGCGATGACGCTCACGTCCTCGCCGGCGCGGGCAAGTCTGGCGGCCAGGAGGCCGCCGATCGCCCCGGCGCCGATCACGCAAATTCTCATGGATGTGTAATCCATTTTCCCGCTTCCAACGCCCGCGCAAGCTGGACTCTGAAAGCTCCATGCCGCATCCGGTCACACGCTGTCCAGCGCATTGTGTCAGATCGGCATGACCGTGCCCGCGCTCACATTCGCGCTGTCGATCAATCGCGCGCTCAAAGCGTGACGCGCCCGTTCTTCGGCTGGCTGTCCGACGCCATCGGCCGTGAAACAACGATGCTCATCGCTTTCGGCTTCGACGGTCTCGCCATATTGGCGCTTGGTGAATATAACCACACGCCCGGCATGCTCGTGCTTCTGACGGGTTTTGTCTTTTTCGCCTGGGGCGAGATCCACAGCCTGTTTCGCGCGCCCCGCGCCGATAGTTTCGGCGAGATGCGCAGCGGCCAACGCCAAGCTCCTCTGAACGGCCAAAAGAACGGCCGCGCTGCTCGACCCCACGCTGTTGGCGGCGACCGTGCTGGGACCTTTGCGCGCGCCGCGACCAGGATGCATCCTTAGAGCGCGCCCCGCGCCGTCGCGAGCGGTTTCAGCGAGACCTCTTTCCGCCAAACTCCCTCCGGCATGCGGCGGTGAGTCCGCCCATATGCGCGCGCAGACACCTTTCCACGGCGATCTCGTCGGGAATATCGTCGTTGCAAAATTTGAACGCGTCGTCGCTGCACGCGGCGCGTTGCTCCGGTGTCCCCGCGGAAAAAGCCGGAGCGGAAGCCAGAAGCGCGAGCGGGATCACGACCCAATATAGTCTTCGCATAAGATGTTCCCTGGTTGTATCGAGCTTCGGCGTATCGGTCGGACGCGACGCCCTGGCCAACGAGGCCACCGACGGCCGCCAACTCGCTTTACGACGCGATCCTTATACCCGATCCTTTCGCCAGCCGCTCCCCTATTCTTCCATCGCCATCAATCCCACGTCTCCGCCGGTCGCCGCCGTATTCACGCTCACCGTGATTTCGCGCGTGAACCGTCGAAGATAGTCGGGGCCGCCAGCCTTCGGCCCCGTGCCAGAGAAACCAAAGCCGCCGAAGGGCTGTCCGCCGACGACCGCGCCGATCATGTTGCGGTTGACGTAAATATTGCCCGCCGGCGCGCGCGTCGCGAGTTCTCGCCGGCGCTGTTCGATGCGCGTCTGCAACCCCAACGTGAGGCCGTATCCCAAAGCGGCGATTTCATCGATCAGCGCTCCGAACTCCTCCGCGCGCCAGATCACGACATGCAGCACGGGACCGAAAATCTCTTCGGCGACATCGCCGACGCGATTGACGCGCACGATATGCGGCGCGACGAAAAGGCCGCTTTCCGGCGTCGCGCCTTTGTAGATCACCCTGCCCTCCTCGGCCCGCCGCGCGAGATACGACTCCAAACGCGCCTTGGCGTCGGCGTCGATAACCGGGCCAATATGGGTCGCGATGTCGCGAGGATCGCCCAGGCGCAGTTCTCTCGCGGCGCCCTCGATCAGAGCCAGACAGGGACGCTCGATGTCCTCCTGGACGCAAAGCAGCCGCAGCGCCGAGCAGCGCTGGCCCGCCGAACGAAACGCCGAGGTCAGAACGTCATCGGCGACCTGCTCAAGAAGCGCCGTCGAGTCGACGATCATCGCGTTGACGCCGCCCGTCTCGGCGATGAGCGGAACGATCGCTCCTGGCTTTTCGGCCAACGCGCGATTGATCGATTTGGCGACGTCAAGCGATCCCGTGAAGACGACGCCGGCGCAGGCCGGGTGCGCGACGAGAGCCGCGCCGATGTCCCCGCCGCCGGGCAGGAATTGCAGCGCGGCTCGGGAAACGCCGGCCTCGACGAGCAGCTTTATCGCCTCGCTGGCGACGAGCGGCGTTTGTTCCGCGGGCTTGGCGACGACGCTGTTGCCGGCGACCAGCGCCGCCGCGATCTGGCCGATGAAAATCGCCAGCGGAAAATTCCACGGCGAGATACAGACGAAGACGCCGCGCCCGACCCGCCGCAGGGAGTTTTCCTCGCCGGTCGGTCCGGGTAATGTCGTGTCGCGACAAATCTCGCGCGCCTGCCGCGCGTAATAGCGGCAAAGATCAGCCGCCTCGCGGACCTCCGCCAGCGCATCGTCGAGCGTTTTGCCGGCTTCGCATTGCAGGAGCGCGATCAGCGATCCGCGCCGCGCCTCGATCAGGTCGGCGGCGCGCTCGATCCTCCCCGCGCGCGTCTCGATGCTTGTCGCGCACCACTCGGAAAAACCCGTCCGCGCCGCCGCCATCGCCGCGTCGACGGCGCTCGCGTCGGCGTCGGTGACGGTTCCGATCTTAGCGCCGTCTATCGGGGAGACGCACGTTCGCGCTCCGATCGTGGTCGTTTGCGAGGGGGTGGCGACGAAACAGCGCCCGCGCGCGGCGTCGATCTCCCCGCGCAGAGCGGAAAGCGCGGCGCCATCGCCGAATTCGACGCCACGGGCGTTGGCGCGCAGCGACGAATAAAGTTCGGTGGGCGCGACGATGCGCGGATTGCGCGCTTGTTCCGGCGCGCCGATCAACGCGTAAGGGTCGGCGAGAAGCGTCGACTCCGGCGTCGAGGGGTCGGCGGCGCGCGCGACGAAGGACGAATTGGCGCCGTTCTCGATCAGGCGGCGCACCAGATAGGCAAGCAAATCGCGATGCGGCCCAACCGGAGCATAGACGCGCCAGGGAACACCGGACGTATCTCGCGCCGCCCCCGCCAGCGCTTCGCCCATGCCGTGCAGACGCTGGAACTCGAAGTTTTCACGCTTGCCGGCCTCCGTTAATATCGCCGCGACGGTCAGCGCGTTATGCGTGGCGAATTGCGGAAGGAGTCGCTCGCTCGCCAGCAAGCGCCGCGCGCAGGCGAGATAATTGACATCCGTCATCGCCTTTCGCGTGAACACGGGATAATCGGCCAGGCCCCGCTCCTGCGCGCGCTTGATCTCGCTGTCCCAATAAGCGCCCTTCACCAGTCGCACGGCGAGTCGGCGATCATGAGCCCGCGCCAGCGCCGCGACATGATCGACCAGGGCGAGCGCGCGCTTCTGATACGCCTGCGCGGCGAGCCCAAACCCATCCCAACCCCTCAGCGACGGATCCGCGAGCACGCGCGCGAAGACCTCCAGCGAGAGCTCAAGCCGGTCGGCCTCCTCCGCGTCGACGGTGAGCACGATTTCATGCGCCTTGGCGAGACGGGCGAGTTCGAGCAGGCGCGTCGCGAGTTCGGCGAGCACGCGCACGCGCGAGATCGCCTCGTAGCGAGGATGCAGCGCCGAAAGCTTTATGGAAATCCCCGGCCGATTCTCCGCGTCGATCGCGACCGCGCCAATGGCTTTGATCGCGCCGGCGTAGGCGTTGAAATAACGCTCGGCGTCTTCGGCGCTCCGCGCCGCTTCCCCCAGCATGTCGAAAGAATGCCGCCCCCCGTCGGTTTTGGCGCGTTCAAGCGCCGCTTGGATCGTCTCGCCATAAACGAAATGCGCGCCCATCAGCCGCATCGCCCGCTTGGCGGCGGCGCGTAGCGCTGGAGCGCCTAGCCGGCGCGCGAGATCGGCGACGACGGCGCGCGGCGATTCTTCCGCCGCGATCACCCGCGCCGAAATCCCGAGCGCGAAGGCGCAGGCCTGCGCCAGCAATGAGTCGGAAATGGCATGATGATGAGCGAAGTCCCCCGCCTTGAGACGGTCGGCGAGCAACCGGTCGAGCGTCGCGTCATCGGGCACGCGCAACAGCGATTCGGCCAGCGCCATAACGGCCAGCCCCTCGCGCGAGGACAGCGCGAATTCGTGCAAGAAATCCTCGACGCCGCCGATCCCGCCGCGCCGCGCCCGCATCGCCCCGAGCAGTGTCCGCGCGAGAGCTTGCGTCGCGGCGCTCGCCTCGGCGCCGGGCCGAGTCGCGAGCAGATCGCGCGCCAAAACCTCGTCGGGCGGCGCATAGGGCGCGGCGAAGTCCGGGGCATCCTGCGGCATGACGACTCCTCGCGCCATTGTGCCATGAATGAGTGGAGTCGCGCGAGTCTTACGGCGAAAGATCCGAACGGATCGACATTGCGCGGGCCTCCCGCGGCGTCACGCCCTCCGCGCGCAACGCGCGCAGCGTTTTAGACTCGCGGCTTTTCGAAAGTTTTTCGCCGCGGGCGTCGAGCAGTAGATCATGATGACGGTAATTCGGCGCGGAAAGATCGAGCAATTGCTGCAACAGCCGATGCACGCTCGAAGCGTGAAATAAGTCCTTGCCGCGGACGACATCGGTGACGCCTTGCAGCGCGTCGTCGACGACGACCGCGAGATGATAGCTCGTCGGCGTGTCCTTGCGCGCAAGCACGACATCGCCCCATTGCTCAGGCCGCGCCGCGATGTCGCCGTGACCATGTTCGTGCCAGACGAGCGGCGGCGCAAGCGCCCGCGCCTTCGCCATATCCAGTCTCAGCGCGACGCCGCCCGCGCGCAAGACCTCGCGGATCGGCGGGCGAGCCCGATCCCGACACGTTCCGGGATACAGCGGCGCGCCATCGGGATCGCGCGGGCCGTTCTTCGGCGCGGCGCGCGCAATATCGGCGCGCGCGCAGGCACAGGGATATAGCAGCCCCAGCGCGTCCAATTTTCCAAGCGCGTGAAAGTAATCGTCGAAATGCTCAGACTGTCTGCGAACCGGACGCTCCCAATCGAGGCCCAACCACGCCAAATCCTCATAGATCGCCGCCTCGAACTCGGGTCTCGCGCGAAGAATGTCGATGTCCTCGATGCGCAACAGAAAGCGCCCGCCGCATTGGCGCGCGAGTTCATGATTTAGCAGCGCGGAATGAGCGTGACCGAGATGCAGAAAACCATTCGGAGAGGGCGCGAAGCGAAACACTCGGCGCGCCGAACTCATCCCCGCGCCTTTTCCACGATGGCGACCGCGGCGCGAAACGCCGCCTCTATGTCGAGGTCGCTGGTGTCGAGCGTCACCGCGTCGGCGGCGGGTTTGAGCGGCGCGACGGCCCTGGCGCTGTCGCGTTCGTCGCGCTTTTTCACATCCGCGAGGATCGTCGAAAAATCGACGTTTTCACCGCGTCGCGCGAGTTCCAGCGCGCGCCGTTGCGCCCGCGTCTCTGGGCTGGCGGTGACGAAAATTTTTACCCGCGCGGTGGGGCAGATCACCGTGCCGATGTCGCGCCCGTCGAGCACCGCGCCCTCTTCGCGCGCCGCGAAACGGCGTTGCAAATCGACAAGTTCGGCCCGCACGGGCGGCAAGGCCGCCACGACCGAAGCCGCCTCGCCCATTTCCCGCGACCGCAACCGCGCGTCGTCGAAATCGGTCAGCGACAGACCGCGCGCGGCGGTGGCGGCGGCCTCCTCGTCGCCCAGCGGCAAGCCTTCATCGAGCAGCGCGCAAGCGGTGGCTCGATAAAGCAGCCCGGTGTCGAGATGCGGCAGGTTGAAATGCGCCGCGAGCCGACGCGCCAGCGTGCCCTTGCCCGAAGCCGCCGGCCCGTCGATGGCGATGACGAGACCGCTCACGCGAACCGCGCTCCGAGTTGTTCCATCAGCGCGCGAAACGATGGAAAACTGGTCGCGATCATGGTTTGATCATCGACGGTGATTTCCTTCCGAGCGGCGAGGCCCATCACCAGAAAACTCATGGCGATGCGGTGGTCGAGATGCGTTTCGACGGTTCCGCCGCCCGCCACCGCGCCACCACGCACAAAAAGGTCGTCGGCCTCTATCGCGCAATCGACGCCATTGGCTTCAAGTCCCGCCGCGATCGCGGCGAGTCGGTCGGATTCCTTCACGCGCAATTCGGAGAGGCCGCGCATACGGGTTTCGCCCGAGGCGAAGGCCGCGACAACCGCGAGAATTGGGTATTCGTCGATCATCGAGGGCGCGCGCTGGGGGGGAACCTCGACGCCGCGAAGATCGGGCGAATAGCGCGCGCGAATGTCGGCGACTTCCTCGCCGCCCTCGAATCGGCGGTTCTCCAATGACAGATCGGCGCCCATCTCCAGCAGCGTCGTCAGCAGCCCGCTGCGTAGCGGATTGGTCATCACGCCCTCGACCACGATGTCGGAACCCTCGACGATCAGCGCGGCCACGAGCGGAAAGGCCGCCGAGGACGGGTCCGCCGGCACGCGGACCTTTCGCGCCCGCAATTCGGGGCGGCCTTCCAGCGTGATTTTGCGGCCATGTTGGCCGTGGGGTTCGACCTTTAGCGCCGCGCCGAAATGCAGCAGCATTTTCTCGGTATGGTCGCGCGAGGCTTCCGTCTCGATCACCACCGTGCGGCCCGGCGAGTTGAGGCCGGCGAACAGCACCGCCGATTTGATCTGCGCCGAGGCGACCGGCGTCGTGTATTCGATGGGTAGCGGCTCGCTGGTTCCTCGCAGCAGGATCGGGAAGCGTCCCCCCTCCTGCTGCTCGAGTACGCGAGCGCCTTGCAGCAGCAGCGGATCGAGAATCCGCCGCATCGGCCGTTTGCGCAGCGAGGCGTCGCCGTCGAACCGCGCGGTGATCGCATGGCCGCCGACCACCCCCATCATCAGCCGCGAGCCGGTTCCGGCATTGCCGAAGTCGAGCGTTTCGCGAGGAGGGAGCAGCGAACCGAGGCCGGCGCCGTAAACACTCCAAATCCCGTTCTCGAGGCGCGTCACGGTCGCGCCGAGTTGTCGGCTCGCGCTGGCCGTATGCAACACGTCGTCGCCTTCCAGCAGCCCCTCGATCGTCGTCTCGCCGACGCAAAGCAGCCCGAGGATCAGCGCGCGATGGGAAACGGATTTGTCGCCCGGCGGGCGCAAGCGGCCGGCAAGCCTCCTGGAGAGAAGCGCTTTGAGCGGCGCGGGAGACGGATTCAAGACCGAGACTTCCACTTTATGTCGCCCTTCCTGGCATTGGCGCTCGCGGCGCGC
Source organism: Methylocystis sp. (assembly GCA_049583305.1). Lineage (GTDB taxonomy): Bacteria > Pseudomonadota > Alphaproteobacteria > Rhizobiales > Beijerinckiaceae > Methylocystis. The sequence goes on along the minus strand of JBAUVQ010000013.1, from coordinate 5,058 downwards.
GACCGCGGGCGCGCGCATGGCCATATTGCCGGGTTTTATGCGCGAAAAGGCTCGCGGTTGTAAAGAATTCACAGCAGCCCGCCGCTTTCGATCGAGAGGTTCGGGGAGCCGCCGCGCATCAATCGTGTCGCCTCGTTCCAGCTTCAAGGCGGCGCCCTTCCGATCGAGCGGGGCCGACCGACGAGCGCGTCGACCGCGGCAAGCCGCCGCCTGACGGCAAGACTTGTCAAAGCTTGGCGACTAGGCCAGACTGCCGTCTCGATGAAATTTGGCGTCGCGACTCCGCGCCGCATCCCGTTTGTAATGCGTAAAGAAGTTGCGCTCATGAGTCATTATTCGTTCGACGACTTCTCGGCCATGACCCCGCATGCGCGGGAAGGTCGAGGCGGCGCCGAGCGGCGCCGAGTGGAGGCGCTATCGAGATCCGTGAGTTTGCGCCTGGGCTGGGGAGCGTGCTCGCCAGAGGCGGCGACGCGTCCATTGCCCGCCGAAATCGCGTTTCTCGCCGGCTTTGGCGTCCCGGCGGCGCTGCTTCATTATGCCGCCCGGCTGGCGCGACGCCAGGGCGTCTCCGCCGACGAGGCTCTACTTGGCGAGGGACTCATTGACCAAGAGGTGTTTTATCGCGCGCTCGCCGATCATCTTCGCGTTGATTTCTACTCCCAAGCGTTCGAGATCGAACCACCCGCCGACGCGATGCTGGCGGCGAGGCAAGGCTACGTCCGACTCGCCGAGAATCCCGACGGTTTAGTCTGGCTGTTCGCGCCCCGAGGCGACGCCATTATCCGTCTCATCGGCGCGGCGAGGGCGACGAATGGGAGACCGCTGTTCGCCATAACGACACCCGCACGATTTCTCGTCGCGACCCAATGGGAGGCGCTGCAAGCCTCGGCTCGCGGCGCTCCGTTCCGCGCCGAATGGACCAACCCCGCGCTTTGCGCGCGCCGCGCCCTGGGGCGGCGCACATTGTCCGCGGTCATCGCCGCGAACGCCGGCTTGCTCGCGGCGCTATTTCTACCCAACTCCCTGTTGACGCTCGTCGCCGCGTTGCCGCTCGCGGCCGCGTTTCTGGCCGCGGTCTTTCTGCGACTCTTCGCCTGCGCCCAAAGCTTCGACCCCGAGGAGATCGGCATCCCGCTCGCCGACGCGCGATTGCCGGTTTACACGCTTATTGTTCCGCTATATCGCGAAGCGCGCGTGACGCTTCAACTCGCGCGGGCCATCGACCGACTTGATTATCCGCGCGCGAAGCTCGACGTGATCTTCGTCGTCGAGCAAGACGATCACGCGACGGCGGAGTCGTTGCGACTAAACAGGCCGCGCGCGCCACACCGGATACTGGTCGCGCCCGATGGCGCGCCAAGAACCAAACCGCGCGCCATGAACATCGCGGCTCCTTTCGCGCGCGGCGCGCTACTGGCGGTATACGACGCGGAGGATATGCCGGAGCCGCGCCAACTTCGACGCGCGGCGGCGCTGTTTGAGCGTCTGCCGACGAATGTCGCGTGTCTGCAAGCAAGCCTATGCATCGACAATGGCGCGGACAGTTGGCTCGCCGCCTATTTCGCGCTGGATTACGCGGCGCTGTTCGACGTGTTTAACAAGGGCCTCGGCGCCCTGGAGCTACCCATTTTCCTGGGCGGCACTTCCAATCATTTTCGGATCGACGCGCTGCGCCAGGTCGGCCTGTGGGACGCGTTCAACGTCACCGAGGACGCCGATCTGGGCCTGCGCCTCGCGCGTGCCGGCTATGCAGTCAGAACTTTCAATTCGCAGACCTTCGAGGAAGCGCCGACGACCCTGCGAGCCCTGCTCGACCAGCGAACGCGCTGGCTCAAGGGTTGGATGCAAACCGCGCTGGTGCATTGTCGCGATCCCGTCCGCCTACTCGCGGATCTCGGCCCCCGCCGTGCGGTGGCGGTTCTGGCGATGTTCACGGGCGGCTTCGCCGGACCATTGCTGTTTCCGTTGCTGACAACCGTGTTTTGCTACCGCGCGGCCTTTGGCGATCTGCTGACCCCTCGCACGCCAGTGGACGTCGTGCTTGACACGCTTTGGTGTTTCACGGCCTTGTCGGGCCTCGTCGCGCTGATCTGGCCGCCATTGGTTGGCATGCGCCGTCGAGGTTTGACGCGATTCTGGCCCGCGTTGCTCGCGACGCCGCTGTGGCAGCTCATGTTGAGCATCGCCGCGTGGCGCGCGCTCGCCGAGTTGTGGGCCCAACCCTTCCTTTGGCGCAAGACCGAACACGGCTTCGCGCCGCGGGTCGATCCCATCTCGAGGCCATAGAGTGTCTTCGGGCCAAGCGGAAAGCCGTTCGCGCCAAGGAAACTCGATCGGACGAAGCTTGCTTGAAGTTTCCGTTTCCATCAGAAGCGGAGATATCGCGGCTATGCGAACAACCAGTGCTTAAGCGAGAAGCCGGCGGCCAGCGTTTTGCGAAAATGCTCGTGCATCGCGAGATGCCCCACGCCGGGCTTCGGCAATTCGTTTTTCTTCAGGCGCCGGAACAGCGGCAGCATCATCTGTTCGAAATTACCAACCGAATATACGCCGCCAAAACGATCGGCCACGCGCTCGGCGATATTGGGGAAAAGCAGCAGCAGCGCCTTGAACAAGGCGGGATTGGCTATATTGGCCCGGGCCTCATGCAGATCGAGCCCCTTGACGCAGGCGAGAAGATAGAGATTGAGGACGTTGTAAACATCTTGCGCCGTGGCGTCGACGAAAGCGCCGTCGATCGCCTTCAACGCCGCGTTGAACGTGACTCGCGAAATCATGCCCTTGCGACGTTCCGACGGCGATAGCAGTCCCGTAAGGGCGCTGTCCTCGCGGGCATGGAACAGATCAAACACGTTGTGCAACAGCGCTTCGGCCTCGGTCTCGACTTCGGACAGGCGGCGAATATCGAGCAAGAGCTCCGGAGGCACCGGGCGCTGCTTGGTGTTGATGTCCATGAACAACTGGCATTCCTGCGCGCGCGTTAGCTTGTTGTAGACGACGACGGGGATGCTCACCTTGCGTTTGGCCAGATTGAAACCGTAAATACGATGCTGCCCGTCGATGATCAGGAACGAGTTGGGGTTCTTGCGGAACCGGAGCAGTTGGCTCGCCCGATCGTAATGCAACTGCGCGCGCGGCTGGGCGGATAGAATGACCGCGCAGGGCGCCGTGCCAAACCCACTGTCGATGTAATCGGCGATTTCGCGCGCCCGGCGCTTGTCGAGCAAGCGCTGGAAGCCATCGATGGGGTTTTCCTGCCTTGGGTCCACGGTGCAGGTCGCGGCCAGCACGTCGCTCGGCAAAACCAGCGAATAAAAGCGGTGCTTGCCTTGCGTGACGAGCAGAGCCGTGTCGGTAATGGTTTTGCTGTCGGCGGCGACGGGCTCGGCTTCTTCCTGCCCGGACGCGCGAGGCTGGTGAAGAGGCGTCTCCGCCGCATGCTCGATCGATGCGTTCTCTGTCGAAACGCCGGCATCGCTATCCATGCGCCATGTCCTCGTTAGCGGAACTCTTGCCGTCCGCGAAGGGGCAACGCAACGAATCGATCATGACCGGCATGGAGTCTAAGTGCGAAAACCGACGAATACAAGACACGCGAAACCAGGACATTGAACGGCCAGCATCGAAAACAAAACGGCCGGCGTTGGCGCCGGCCGTCGAAAACTCATTTTGACCGAGGATTAGCGGAAACGCCTTCCGGGTCCCATGCCCCTCCGCAGCAAATCTATGCCGATATTCGGTCCGTAAACCACCGGCGGCGGATAATAGCCGCCGTCGTCATAGTAGCCATTGTAGACGACCGGCGGCGCACGATAATAGCCGCCGCCAAAACCGTGGGCGTAACCGCCGCGATAACCGCCGCCGCGCCCACCCCAGCCGGCTTCGGCGGGAACGGTGATGGCGACGACCGCGAGCGACGCCACCAATCCCGCCGCGAGCGCGATTGACAGCCGAGTCGCTGATTTGGAACTGTTGATACGGGTCATGCATGACCTCCTCCGAGAAACATTGCGCGCGAGGCGCGGCGATCCATCGAGTCGGTTCGCCTTAGTGACGGCGGCCGTCATGACCAAAATGTTCGAAGACATTGTCGGCCAGCTTTTTCTGATCGTCCGGCAATGCCTGGTAAAGCGTTGTGAAGGCCGCGATCAGATTCTTCAGGCCATCCACATGCGCCTGAGCAAATTTTTCATAGAGGAGCAAATCGTTCAGCGCGGTGAGGTGTTCTCCGTGCTCCGCCCGCTTTTCCGCGATGAGCTTCTCCTGATTCGCGGCGTTCTCGCGCATGGCGGTCGCGACACCGGCCCACAGGGTTTCCTGGGCGGCCGTGATCTTCAATTCGCTATGAAGATTGGCGATGCGCGCCTCCACGGTCTTTTCCCGCGAGCTGGTCGCCTCGGACATGCCCTTGGCGTGCGCGCCTCTCGTGGTCAGCGGAACGGCGAACATGACCGCGCCCGCGAAGGCCGCGATGGCCGCCATGCGCGGCGCGCAAGCGAAAATCCGGCGAATTATCGTCTGCATCGGTCAAATCCTTTTGGCGTCGTGGAGTGGAACAAAACGGGCTTCCCTCACCATAGGCAGGCGAAAGCGCGGCTGTCTACAGAGGCGTTCGCTCCCACGGCCCGCGCACGCGAGGACTCCAAGGGTAAGCGGTCGATAAATTGGAGTTTTACGGCGAGGGGCGCATCGCGTGATTTGTGTGGGCGCCGCGTCAATCGCTGCTTCGAGACGACCAGGTCGCGTGCCGCACGCCGTCCAGTCTGGCGAAATCCGTTGTCATCGCGTCGAGTTCCTTGGCCTCCACGCTGGTCGCCGACAACGTCGCAACCAGTTCGACGTCTTCGTCGCGCTCGATGTCCTCTATGTCGCGAACGGGATAATTCGCGGCCTCGAGCTTCTCGACCATCAGGTCGCGCAACGCGTCCCGCCGCCTTTCCGCGACCGTCGCGCGCACCTCGAAAATCGCCTCCGCGGCGCTCTCGTCGATGGCCACGCTCAAGCAACCCTACGGCCTCTCGCCGCGAATATCGAAGCTCCGCTCCTACTATTTCG
>JBAUVQ010000012.1:0-2598 GCA_049583305.1 Methylocystis sp. | reverse complement strand
CCGTGGACGCCGATCGCCGTCAGCGCGTCACGTACCTCATCGAGCTTGAAGGGCTTGATGATCGCGGTCACGATTTTCATCTGCCTATCCTGTGTTGTTGAACTTAAAGACGGGCGGCGCCCGCCGGGAGAACAAGACGCCGCGCGCGGCGATCCGAGGCGGCGAAAAGCGCCACGCTCGGGCCCTCGCTTTCAATTGGCGTGCCAATCCCCGCGATCGCCGGGAAAACCAGGGCGTGGGCGTGATCGCGGGGAGCCGACGCGAATCGCCCGGCGTCCGCTCATAAGGATTTCTTTACGTGGATGCCGGGGGATTCAGCGGATTGCGGGAAGGAGCGTGTCAAAGCCCGACGCGCCGGTCTGTGCCGAAAAAATAGGCAATCGCGCCCGCTCGATCGATGATTGCCTGAAAAATAATCCTGGCCGTGCCTAAATTTTAGGACCTCTTTGACGGATTAACCCTTCCTGCGCCACCGAAGCGACCAGGCGGCCGTCACGGGTGAACAACTCGCCCCGCGTTAACGCCCGCCCTCCCGAGGCGTTGGGGCTATCTTGCGCGTAAAGCAGCCAATCGTCGGCTCGGAACGAGCGATGAAACCACAGCGCATGGTCCAAGCTGGCGACCTGGAGCGTCGGGTCGAATATCGATCGTCCATGCGCGGCCAGAGCGGTATTGAGCAGAGTCATGTCCGAAAGATAGGCGAGCACGGCTTTATGGATCGCGTCGTCGTCAGGCAGTCGGTCGACGATGCGAAACCAGATATTCTGCCTCGTCGTTCCGGAGGTGGCGCCGCCGAGCATCGCCTCTGGATCGACGAAACGGATGTCGAGCGGTGAAGCCTTCTCGAAGCGCTCCAAAACGCCGCGCGGCAAAAAAGAGTTGAGCCGAGTGGCGAGAGCGCTGGTCGTGTCCAAACTTTCGGGCGGCGGGACCGATGGCGGTTCGAACGCGTGGTCGAATCCTTCTTCGACGATCTGGAACGATGCTTCCAGAGAGAAGATCGTGTGTCCCTGCTGCGTGGCGATGCATCGCCGGGTCGTGAAGCTTTTTCCGTCGCGCACGCGCTCGACGGCGAAATCTATTGGGGTCCGGGGATCTCCCGCGAGCACGAAATAGCCATGCAACGAATGCGCGGGACGGTCCGCGGGAACGGTGCGCTGGGTCGCGACCAATGCTTGGGCGATCGCCTGCCCCCCAAACACCGATCGCCCGGCCGTCGGCGGGCTGTAACCGCGAAACGCGTCTTCACCGACCTCCTCCAGATCGAGAAGCGCCAACAAATGCTCCAAGGGAGTCGAGAGGGGCGCCATCGCCTTCTACTCGATCGACCGGGCCTCCTCGGGCAGCATGATCGGAATTCCGTCCCGGATGGGAAAGGCGAGGCGGGCGGATCGAGAGATCAGTTCCTGGCGTCGCGCGTCATACTCCAGCGTCGACTTGGTGAGCGGGCAAACGAGTATTTCCAGCAAACGCGGATCGACTCGGGTTGGCTCCGGAGCGCCGTCAGGCGCCTTGTCGGCGGTGTCGTTCATGCGGTCTCCTAAATCAATCAGCGCCACGGCGCCGGGTGTGTCATCATAGGCGGATATTCATCCAAACATCAATGAAACTGCCCCCGGCCAACCGGGCGCGGAACGCTTTCGCCTTGCGCGAGATCGAATCGCGCGAGCCCGACCAGAACTTCCGCGCGCCGCTTGAGGTCGATCGCCTCCAGAAGAGACTGCTTCTCCCGGGCGCCGAACGGACACATCATCGCGAGCGCGTTGACTAGGATTTCCGTCGGCGCGGCGTCGATGCTGGCCCAGTCAATATCGAGCTTCGACGCATGCGCGAATTTGCGTAGCATGTCGGTCATTCCGGCGCGGTCGACGGCGTCTTCGCCGGCGCCGGGTTCGAGATCATGAGCGAACGCCTCGAACGCGACGCGGGCGGTGCGGAAAGGCGCGTTCGACGCCGCCTCGTCCAATATCCTGAATCTGCTCACGCCGCTCAATGTTATGACATAACGTCCGTCGCCCGTTTCGCTGAAATGGGTGAGCCGGCCGGCGCAGCCGATTTCGTAAAGCGGAACCTCTTCCGCCCGGGCGTCGGGCAACGGCTGAACCATGCCGATCAGTCGGTCGCCGGCCATGGCGCTATCAATCATCGACAGATAGCGCGGTTCGAAAATATTGAGCGGGAGATCGCCGCGTGGGAGCAACAACGCGCCCTCCAACGGAAACAGGCGCAGAACATCCGGCAACTCGTCGATGGAAACATATGGCCTATTCATGCACATGGCGCGAGGACTCTCCGGTTCTCGTCCGCGAGGATGCTCAGGAAAACAACAATGACGACAACCTCCTCCGCGCGGCCCCGGTGGCCTTGTCGGTAGGTCCCCAGGCCTCGAAGAACTGCACAAGCTGCTTGCGCGCGCCATCATCGTTCCAACTACGGTCGCGCCGGACGATGTCAAGGAGCGCCGCCGCGGCTTCTTCGCGCAGCCCCTTGGCGTTCAGCGCGAGGGCGAGATCGAACTGCGCCTGAGCGTCCTCGGGATTGACGGCGGCGCGCCGCCGCAAAGCGTCGACCTCGTCAAGCGCGCTCGCGCGCAGGGCG
>JBAUVQ010000011.1:0-8941 GCA_049583305.1 Methylocystis sp. | reverse complement strand
CGCTGGTGCAAATCGCCGACAATCTCTTCGTCCTCGAACTGTTCCGCGGTCCGACGCTCGCCTTCAAGGATCTGGCGATGCAATTGCTGGGCCGGCTGATGAACCACGTGCTGGAGCAGCGCGGCCTTGGCGCCACGATCGTTGGCGCGACTTCGGGCGACACAGGCGCCGCGGCGATCGAGGCGTTTCGCGGACAGAGCCGGGTGGACGTGTTCATCCTCTATCCCGACGGACGTGTTTCCGACGTGCAGCGCCGGCAGATGACCACGGTCGCGGACGAGAACGTCCACGCCATCGCCCTGCGCGGCACGTTCGACGACGCGCAGTCGATCCTCAAAAGCCTGTTTCGCGACGCGACCTTTCGCAAGCGGCTTGGCTTGGCCGGCGTCAACTCGATCAACTGGGCCCGCGTCGTCGCGCAGATGGTCTATTATTTCACCAGCGCCGTCGCGCTCGGCGCGCCGTTCCGCGAGGTTTCCTTCGCGGTGCCGACCGGCAATTTCGGCGATGTGCTGGCGGGCTATGTCGCGACGCGCATGGGTCTCCCGGCATCGCGGCTGATCGTCGCGACCAACGCCAACGACATTCTGGCGCGCGCGCTGGCAACGGGGCGCTACGAACCGCGCGGCGTCACGCCGACGCAATCGCCCTCCATGGATATTCAGCTGTCGTCGAACTTCGAGCGGCTATTGTTCGAGGCGCTCGGGCGCGACGCGGGGGCCTTGCGCGCCGCTTTCGCCAATCTCGACCAGTCCGGCGGATTCGATATTCCCGCCGAAGCTTTGGCGTCGATTCGAGCCCGGTTCGACGCGATGGCGGTCGGCGAAGAGGAGACCAGCGCTGAAATCGTCCGCGCCTATCGCGAGTCCGGATACGTGCTCGATCCGCATACGGCGACCGGCGTTCGCGCGGCGCGGGCGCGGCTCGCGGTCGATCCCTCGACTCCCGTCATCGCGCTGGCGACCGCCCATCCCGCGAAGTTTCCGGCGGCGATCGAGCGCGCGATCGGCGTGCATCTCGACCTGCCGCCTAGGCTCGCGCCGATCCTTGGCGCGGCGGAGCATTTTTCCAGACTGGAAAACGACGAAGGGCGTGTTCGGGACTTCATCGAAAAACATGCGCGCGCGACGCGCCTAGCGGCGAAGGTTTGATCATGGCGCTGTTTGGCGTCAGCATCGGGCGGCGCGAGTTCCCGATCCGCGGCGACGGAATCTATCTCAGACCCGCCGAGATGCGCGACTACCTTCAATGGGCGGCGCTGCGCGAGAGAAGCCGCGCCTTTCTGACGCCCTGGGAGCCGCTTTGGCCGCTCGATGATTTGACGCGCTCCAGTTTTCGCTTTCGCGTGCGTCGGCACGCGGAAGAAATGGCGCGCGACGAAGCCTTCTCCTTCCTGATTTTTCGGGAACATGACGACGCGCTGGTCGGCGGCCTGTCGCTCGGGCATGTGCGTCGCGGCGTCTCGCAGGCGGCCACGCTCGGCTACTGGATGGGCGAAGTCCACGCCGGCCAGGGTTACATGAGCCGCGCCGTGCGCGCCGTGCTCGCCTATGCGTTCGAGAAACAGGGCCTGCACCGGATCGAGGCCGCCTGCCTGCCCAATAACGAACCCTCGAAGCGCCTGCTGGAGCGGGTCGGCTTTCTACAGGAGGGCTACGCCCGCGCCTACCTCAACATCAACGGCCAATGGCGCGACCACCTGCTGTTCGGCTTGCTCGACACCGACCCGCAACCCCTGCGCGTCCCGACGCCAAGGTGAGGCGGCGGCGTTTCGCGCGACGATCTGTCTCACGAGCGCGGCAATTGTTTTGCATATGTAGATCACGGGCCAGTTGATTCGCGCGATTGCAGAGGCGGCGTCATGAATTCGAATTTCGCGAGATACGGAATTTTCTCCATCCTGATCCACTGGATCCTGGCGCTCGCGACCCTGGGGTTGCTGGGGCTCGGCTGGTATCTGCGCTCCTCGCCGACGACCACCGACGAGCGGGCGTTTCTGGCGGACATCCACGTCTCGCTGGGGCTTACGACCTCGGTTGTTCTCGTTGTCGCGATCTTATCGAGGCTGTTGTTCGGTTCGCCGGCCTATCCCGCGTCGGCGCCCGGATGGCGCCGACTAATCGGCGCTGGGGTGAACGCGCTGATCTATCTCGCGCTCGTGGTCATGGCGGCCAGCGGTTATTTGCAATTGGTGTTTCGCGGGGCGCCCGTGCTGTTTTGGGGAACGCCCCTGCCCGCGTGGGGAGAACCGGACGACCATCTGGCGGAATTATTCTCGAGCGCGCATGAGATCGCGGGGTTCGCGCTCGGCGGTCTCGTCATCGTCCACATCGGGCTGGTGATCGCCAATAGTTTCGCCTATCCCGGCTTCGCCAGCAGAATGCTGCCGGGATGGAGCGCGGCGCCGGAAAGCCGTGCCTCGGCCCTGCAAATGAGCGGTCCCGTCGCGGGAGCGGCTGGCGCCAAGGCCGCGCGGAATCTCGCCAGAACCATGCGCATCCTGGGGTGGCTGGGTTTCTGGATTCAGTTCGTGTTCGCCTTCATTTCCGCGCTGTTGCTGCAATTCGCGATATCTGGACGCGCGCTCGGCGTCGTCACGGGGGCCTTTGGCGACGCGATCTACTGGAGCGGGGGCGCGCTCGGATTGTTGCTTTTGACTTGCGCGCTGGCCTTTCACTATACGGGGCGGGCGAAAAAACTCGAACAGGCGCCGGAGCGTTACCTTGGCGAAGGAGGCGACTCGGGCTTTTGGTTTCTGAGCGCCGGCGCGATGCTGAGCTTGATCGGCGTTTTGCTGTCCTTCGTCGGGGTTGCGCTGAGCATAACCCTATTGATCGCCAAAACCGTTTCGCAGCCGCCGGGCATAGCGATCACCGACCCCAGCAAGATTATCAGGGCGTTGGACGTGTTCGTCCTTCTGATGAGCTTTCTGCTGCTGCTGGCCCACTTCATCGGCGCGGGGATCGCCATGTGGCTGCAAATCGCGGCCGCCAAGGCCCGCGCGCGCTACGGCGCTACGTCCGAGACGGCGGCCGCGAGCCGCGCGTCGGCGGAGCCCACCATATAAAGACTTGCACATATCTTTATTGCGCCGCGAGCAATCCTTTGCTATAGCCCCGGCGCGGGGACGTGGCGCGAGCCCACCCGATATCTGGCGACATAAGCGCCGCGAGCTAAAGGAAGATCATGACCGCTCATTTCAATGATTATGTCGTCGCCGACATCGGCCTCGCCGGATGGGGCCGCAAGGAACTCAACATCGCCGAGACCGAAATGCCCGGTCTGATGGCGACCCGCGCCGAATATGGCGCCAGCCAGCCTCTCAAGGGCGCGCGCGTCGCGGGCTCCCTCCATATGACCATTCAAACGGGCGTGCTGATCGAGACGCTGAAGGCGCTCGGCGCGGATGTGCGCTGGGCTTCCTGCAACATTTATTCGACCCAGGATCACGCCGCCGCGGCCATCGCCGCCGCCGGCACGCCGGTGTTCGCCATCAAGGGCGAGAGCCTCGAAGACTATTGGGACTACACCCATCGCATTTTCGAGTGGTCCGATGGCGGCTGCCCGAACATGATCCTCGACGACGGCGGCGACGCCACCTTGCTGATCCACCTCGGCCTGCGCGCCGAGGCCGGCGATGTCGCCTTCCTCGACAAGGCGACCAACGAGGAAGAGGAAGTCCTGTTCGCGGCGATCAAGAAGCGTCTCAAGGCCAATCCGGGCTTCTACAAGCGCAACGCCGAGGCCATCAAGGGCGTCACCGAGGAGACGACCACCGGCGTGCATCGCCTCTACATCATGCAGAAGGAAGGCAAGCTCCTCTGGCCGGCGATCAACGTCAACGATAGCGTCACCAAGTCGAAATTCGACAATCTCTATGGCTGCCGCGAGTCGCTGGTCGACGGCGTCCGCCGCGCCACCGATGTGATGATGGCCGGCAAGGTCGCGATGGTCGCGGGCTTTGGCGACGTCGGCAAAGGCTCGGCGGCTTCGCTGCGCAACGCCGGCTGCCGCGTGCTGGTCTCCGAGATCGATCCGATCTGCGCGCTGCAGGCGGCGATGGAAGGCTATGAAGTCACGACAATGGAAGACGCGGCTCCGCGCGCCGACATATTCGTGACCGCGACCGGCAATGTCGACGTCATCACGCTCGACCACATGCGCCACATGAAGGATCGTTCGATCGTCTGCAACATCGGCCATTTCGACAGCGAGATTCAGGTCGCCGGCCTCAAGAACCTGAAGTGGCACAATGTGAAACCGCAGGTCGACGAGGTCGAATTCGCCGACGGCAAGCGCATCATCCTGCTCGCCGAAGGTCGTCTCGTGAACCTCGGCTGCGCGACCGGCCATCCGTCCTTCGTGATGTCGGCGTCCTTCACCAACCAGACGCTGGCTCAGATCGAATTGTGGAGCAAGCAGGGCCATTACGCCAAGGAAGTCTACACGCTGCCGAAGCATCTTGACGAGAAGGTCGCGTCGCTGCATCTCGACAAGATCGGCGTGAAGCTGACCAAGCTGACCGACCAGCAGGCGACCTATCTCAACCTGCCGCGAACCGGCCCGTTCAAGCCGGAACATTATCGCTACTAGAGTCTTTCCGGTTCAGGTTGAACCGGAAAGACTCTAATTTCCTTTATCCCGTCGTGCTTTCGGAACGCAAAACCGGCGTCCACTTTTGCCGACAGCACTCTAAGCGAAGGCGTCGCGCACCCCTCGAAAAGGCCCCGCTTCCAATTGGAGGCGGGGCCTTTTTCTTGCGTTCCGCCGGGCAAGGAACCCCTGTGTCTCAGGTTACAATACACAAAAACTCGGATAGAATTTCTGTCGCGCGGGGCCGGTAGAGGTTCTCAGCCAACGCATGGCGCGGAACGCCAAACGGGAGGACAGCATGTCAAGCAAGATCGTCGGCGAAGTCATGGACGCCAACGCGAAATATGTCGCGGGGTTCGGAAACAAGGGCGAACTCGCGATGCCTCCCGCCAGAAGCTTCGCGATTTTGACTTGCATGGACGCGCGCCTCGATCCCGCGAAATACGCGGGTCTCGCGGAGGGCGACGCGCATGTGATCCGCAACGCGGGCGGGCGCGCCAGCGACGACGCCATTCGCTCGCTGGTGATCTCGCACAAGCTGCTCGGCACTAACGAATGGTTCGTGATCCATCACACCGATTGCGGAATGGAGCTGTTCTGCGACGAGGTCATGGCCGAACTGCTCGACGACAACCTCAACACGGCGGCCTTCGACGGCAAGAAATGGTCCAACCCGCAACATGGCGGCGGTTGCGCCGCCGGCCACTTCATCAAATGGCACACGATCAAGTCGCAGGACGAGAGCGTGTTGCATGACGTGCTGCGCATTCGCCAGCATCCGCTCGCGCCGCGCAATATTCCGATTTACGGGTACATCTACGATGTGAAGACCGGGCGGCTCAATGAAGTCGCCAAGGCGTCGCAAGCGGGACGCGCGGCGTAAACGCCAGGCCCGGTCGCCCCCGATCATAATTCGGGAGCGATCGGGTTTCCTTCGCCGCCGATAAAAGCCGCCGCGCCGGACATTCATGAGGTCCCGCCAATCGAGACTTCAAGACTTCTCGCGTTCAAATCTCGAATTCCGTTAACAACAAATTTACGTTGCGGGCGCACTGTTGACGGCCAATCGCGAAAAGCCGAGCAAATGCGCTCGGTTGGCATGATGCCGATTTTTCGCGCCGGCCGACCCGGATGTCTCTTCGCTCTTTCCAGGAGACCGTCCATGTCGCCCATGGCCGCGCCATCGCGCGAAACTCGTCAATCCCCGATGTCTCCGCTTCGCGACGAGGAAGCCGACCGCTCGGCGCCAGGTCGGCGCGGCGCGCGACTCGACGAGGCGGAATCGCGTCTGCGTCGGGAGCAGCTTTCCGCGCTATCGCGCACCACTCCCAGCATGATGCTCGCGAACGCCTGCAACGCGCTCGTATTGGTGATCGCTTTCTGGGGAACGCCCCGCCGCGCCGCGGCCCTTTGCTGGGCAATCGGTGTATTCGCCGTCGTTCTCCTGCTCTGCTGGAAACACTATCGGCGCGCGCCCGGTTCAAAATCCGGGTCTTGCTCGCCGCGCGCCATTCACATCGCGGTTCTCAACGCCTTGGCGCTGGGTCTCTGCTGGGCCGCGGCGCCGTTGCTGTTCTTCCAGGCCTCGACCGCCGAAACGCAGCTACTGGTCGCATGTCTTTGCGCCGGCATGCTCTGCGGAGGCGCCTTCGCGCTCGCCAGCATACCTCTCGCGGCCGTCGCCTTCACCACGCCGATCGTCGTCGCTTCCGCCATCAGTCTGACGCGTGGCGCGGGAGCTGATTACGGCCCGATCGGCGCCGTGCTGGGCGTGTACGCCTTCGCGCTGCTGCGCGGCGTGTTCTCCTATGCCGCGCATCTGAAATCGCGCACCTTCCTGCAATTACGCACGGAGGAAGAAGCGCGCACGGATCGCCTCACCTCGCTGCCGAATCGCCTAGCCTTCGACGAAGCCTTGGAGTTGGCGTTCGCGCGCGCCGGATGCGGCTGCGCGTTGCTCTACGCCGATCTCGACGATTTCAAGGAATTCAACGATCGCCATGGTCGCGGCGCCGGCGACGAATTACTATCCCGGGTCGCCGAACGAATAAGCGAGCGACTGGCGCCGGGCGATTTCATGGCGCGTCTCGGCTGCGACGAGTTCGCGATTTTGGCGCCCGAAATACTGGACGTCGAAGCGGCCGCCAGGTTCGCGCGCGAAATCTGCGCGTGCTTCGACACGCCTTTCCGGATCGACGCCGGAGAAGTGTTCTGCACCGCGAGCCTCGGAGTCGCCCTCGCGCCAAGAGACGGAGACAATCCGCGCTCGCTGCTGCGAAAGGGCGATATCGCACTTTATCGCGCCAAGCAAAAAGGCGGCGCGTTTTGTCTCTATGAACCGAGACACGAGGCGATCGCGCGCGAGGAACGCGCCCTCGAACTCGACATGCGCAAAGCTCTCGCCGACAACCAGTTCAGCCTGGCGTTTCAGCCTTTCCTCGACCTTCGGACGAATCGCGTGGTTGGCTGCGAAGCGTTGCTGCGCTGGCTTCATCCAACGCTCGGGCCCGTGAGTCCCGCCCTGTTCATTCCGATCGCCGAACGAAGCGGCTTCATTCACGCGCTCGGACTTTGGGTCATCGAGACGGCCTGTCGCGCGGCGGCGGAATTTCCGCGAGAGTTGCGCGTCGCCGTGAATGTTTCCGCCGTGCAATTGCGTGATCCGGGTTTCGCCGGAGCGGTTCTGGCGCGCGTCGCGGAAGCGGGAATTCCTCCGAGCAGACTCGAGATAGAGATCACCGAAACCGCTCTATTGTCGGAGGACCAAGTTTCCGAGACTTCCGTCCGCAAACTGTACGGCGCGGGCATGACCGTCAGTCTCGACGATTTTGGAACCGGTTATTCCTCGCTCAACCATTTACGCAAATTTCCGCTTGAAAAGGTGAAGATCGACCGCAGCTTCGTTCAGGATGTGCTGAACGAGCCCGACTGCGCCGCGCTGGTTCGCGGCCTGATCGCCCTGACCACCGATCTCAGCATCACGACGATTGGCGAGGGCGTCGAGGAAGCCGCGCAATTGGAATGGCTGCGCGCGAACGGCTGCACGGAGGCGCAAGGCTATTTTATCGGCAAGCCGATGCCCGAGCAGCCCTTTAAGGACTTCGTCGCCGCCCGGCGCGCGCGAAGCCTCGCCGCGTGACGACGAAACGCCCTATCCGCGTCCGCGATAGGGAGGCACGCCTTGATCCGGCAGCCACAACCCCTCGGGCGGCGCGCCGGTCTGCCAGAACACGTCGATCGGGATGCCGCCACGCGGATACCAATAGGCGCCGATGCGCAGCCATTTCGGCGCGAGCGCGGCCTTGAGATCGAGCGCGATCCGCAGCGTGCAATCCTCGTGGAAGCCGCCGTGAGTGCGAAAGCTCGCGAGATAAAGCTTGAGCGATTTCGATTCGACCAGCCACTCGCCGGGAACATAATCGATCACGATATGCGCGAAGTCCGGCTGGCCCGTGACCGGACACAGCGACGTGAACTCCGGCGCGGCGAAGCGCACCAGATAGCTCTCGCCAGGATGCGGATTGGGCACGATGTCGAGTTCGGCCTCGTCGGGCGAAGCCGGAAGCGACGATTTCTGGCCGAGTAGCGCGGCGCCTTGGTGCGTCTTGGTCGTCATGGGCTGAGTTAGAGGCGCGCGGGCGGGGGCGTCAAGGACATGCGCGACTTTTGATCAAAGGCGCATGTCCTCGACTCCAGAGACGGTTAAGCCATGGGTTAAGCCATGGCTTAAGCCGGCGGTTAAGAGGGGGTTAAGGCCCAGAAGCCAGAAGCCAGAAGCACGCGCGGCGCGTTTCGCGCGAACCCCGCGAATCCCCAAATCCGCGCCCCCGCGACATTCCCCGCTTTCCCGCGCCGGCCAATCGGGCTAAAAGGCGCGGTAATCTTGCGCCGCAGCATTAAAGAGGCTTCTTCATGACCGAGATCATCGACATCCACGCCCGCGAAATCCTCGATTCGCGCGGCAATCCCACGATCGAGGTCGATGTGACGCTGGAGGACGGCTCCACCGGCCGCGCCGCCGTGCCCTCGGGCGCCTCGACCGGAACCCGCGAGGCGGTCGAAAAACGCGACGGCGACCCGAAGCGCTACCAAGGCAAGGGCGTTCTCGGCGCGGTCGAGAGCGTCAACGGCGAGATCGCCGGCGCTTTGCTCGGATTCGAGGCCGAGGAACAGGTGGCCGCCGACGAAGCGATGATCGAACTCGACGGAACGCACAACAAATCGCGGCTCGGCGCCAACGCCATTCTCGGCGTGTCGCTCGCGGTCGCCAAGGCCGCCGCCGACGCGGCCGCCCTGCCGCTCTATCGCTATATCGGCGGCACGCAGGCGCGCATTCTGCCGACGCCGA
>JBAUVQ010000010.1:0-7532 GCA_049583305.1 Methylocystis sp. | reverse complement strand
GTCGTACCAGTTCAGCGTGCGCATGCGCAGGAAGGCCTGCTGCGAACGTTCGCCGTGAGCGCTGGCGGGCGTCGCCGCCGGCAGCGTCGTCGCCGCGACCGCGGCCGCCAACCCCAAGGCCAGCGCGCGAACGGAACGCGCCCCCAGGATTTTGGCAAATGTTTCGCCGATGGACAGTTTCATCTCGTTTGTCTCCCTCTAACTCTATGGCTCTTTTCTGTCTTTCCTCGCCGGAGCCGCGGAAGGGCTCCGGCTAGTCGCTTGTTTCGTTTGTGCTGGGCGTCTTAGATCTCGTCGTTGGCGAGATAGTCCGTGCGGGCGAACCACTGGCCGAACTTCCACCACAGGAAGTAGACGAGCATCGACACGAAGCCGGAGAAGAAGGCCGCGACCGGCACGACGTCCTTACCGAAGGTGCGCAGCGTGCCGCGCTCGATCATGCGGATGTATTCCGGCGTGCCCGTGCGGACGTAGTTGAAGCCGATAAGGTCGGCGAGGGTCAGCAGCACGCCGTCGACCTCGGCGGCCTGGTGATACTGCGCCAGAACCGGCCAGTTGCTCGGGTAGAACAGCAGGCCCCAGCCCATCGCGCCGAGAAGCGCCGTCACCAGCCAGCTGCCCGAGAGCAGCAGCACGACGTCGAGCCAGAAGGCCATCGGGATCAGCGCGGACGGGAACACGAGGCTGATCGGGAAGAAGGTCCAGCCCCAGAAGTTGTCGTAGCGGTTGATCCATTCGCCCACCAGCAGCGCCAAGGTGACGACGGTGGCTCCAAAAGGCAGCCGAAATTTCGTCCAGAAGAACGACTGCGCGGCCGCCGCGAAGCACATGGCGACGATCGGCGCCACGGTCGGCCACATGCGGCGATCCTTGAAGTCGATCCAGAAGTCCCAGTCGCCGGCCAGCAGCATGTAGTGAATGTGATAGGAGCCGAGCAGAACGAGGAACAGCACGAAGAGGAGAATCCAGTCGGTCAGGATGACGCAGCCGAGGAATTCCTCTTTTGATTTCCAGGCTTTGCCTGCCGGCGCGCCTGCCTCAGTGGATATGGACATGTTTTTGCTCTCCTTGGATTGCCTCCCGGCGCTTTCGAGCCGGATTTTCGTTTTTTCGAGACACGCCTTCCCTTTCCCCGGCGACAAGGCCGACAGGCTTGAAAAGCGCGGAACTCTCGATTTCATTTTGGCGGGGAAGCGGCAGCCATCTCCAAGCCTGGGTGACGCCCGGATCGGCGACCGCTTCCCTGGTCCATCGCGGGGCAACGCCCTGGGAGCGGCGCCCCCCGCGATGGATGTTCCTATGGGCCGAAGGCCGAAATCAGATCGCGAGAACGTCCTTCTCGAACTCCTTGCTGAGTTCGATCACGCGACCGAGGACCTGCAAGACGACGCCGAACACGGCGAGCGCGAACCAGCCGAAGAACACGAAGCCCCAGTGCAGCGGCGCCGTGAACAGCTCTTCCATGAACCAGAAGGTGTGGCCCCACTCGTTCAGGCCGACGTTCGGGAAGATCATGAACGGACCAGCGAAGAACAGCAGGAAGGCGACCGAGATTTTATTCGCGAACATCGGAATGCGCGTGCGGCCATACATGAAGGAGCCCCAGCCGGCGATGATATAGATCGGATAGCTGAGGTAGAATTCCAGGATATGGCTCGGCGTGAAGTCCGTGTCGCGAATGACGGTCTGATGCCAGGTGCCGTCCTGTTCGGTGAAGTAGCTCGCGCCCCAATACACGGTGAAGGCGTAAACGAGCAGCCAGCCGACCAGGGTCAACAAGCGGCGCATTTCCTCGCGCGGAGCGACCGCGTTGATGTTGCGATCCCGAGTCTTCCAAAGATAGCCGCCGATGCCGCAGAAGGCGATGAACTCGATCGGCAACTCGGTCCACATGATGTTCAGCCAATACGTCTGGAACTCCGGCGCGAAGGAGTCGAGACCCGCCTTCCAGCCGAAATACTGCTCGTAGATTCGGATGCCGACGTAGAAAACGCCAAGGCAAAACATGGCGATGTAGGCCGGCTTATAATTGACGATTACATCGGCCTGTTCCGCGCTGGCGGCGGCCGATTTTTCTGTCGCCAAACTCATGTGCGTCCCTCCTTCATTGTTGCTCCCCAGCGCGCTTCGCGCGCCTATCGAGATTTCGTCACCGACGCGAAGCGCGGATGAGGCCCCTGGCCCTGCCGGAACATTGTTTCCGACAACGACGCGTAAGCCGCCGAACGAAACTTCAATCTCTCGCTTTAGATAAGAGATCTCGCATCCCCACGGCAGTAAAGCCATTGCGGCTCACGCAGTGCGGGGACGCTAGCACAGCGAATATTCGCTGTGTCGAGAATCTATACGTATAGAGGTGCGACAATGTGTAGCTTCAAATGTATTTATCCGTCTCATTTGTATTATAAATCAATACGCGTCTCAATATTAATCTGACAAAACCGCTGAGTCGCCGCGACTTGCGCGGTCTATCGCAGCCTATAATACAATTAAGCGCGGCATCTTATGATAATATGCATGCCTATATTCGTATTCGCGACATTCTGTCGCGCCCACCAAGCATTGTTCATGAGATGAAAGTTAGAAATTATCGCTCACCGCTGGCGCGCCGCGTCGCGAAGAAAATCGCGCTGGAACCGCGAGAAAAAAGGGAGGAGACAACATGGCTTTTCACAAGGTGAATGAACTCGGCTGGGTTGCCGGCTGGGTGGGTTTCATCATTTTCCTGTTCGCGATTTTCATTCCCACCGTGAACAGGTCGCTGAATCTCTGATCCACCGCGCGGCCGCGGCCCCTCGGCCCTAGCGCCTCGCATGCACGCCCCGGAGCCGATCGTCGGCTCCGGGGCGTTTTGCGTCATCACGCCTGCGTCTTGGCGGCGCCGGCGCCGGCGCGCGGCGAGCGTGAACGCGGCGCGACAAAATGTAGCACGTCCATGTATTGGCCCGCTCGGCTGCAGCAAAATCTCTATTTTGAACTATTCCAAGTCTCAAATGCTCGAAAAATGGGCTTAGAATACAATGGATTGAATCTGGGTATAACCGTCCCGGCGACATGCTGTCTGAGACAATGTCGCGGACTTCGACCGTCGCGGCCGCGCGGCGCCGAAATTTCGTCGTTGAACTTCAGATTGAAACAATGAGAAAAACGGAGGCCGGACGAGCGACGTTGGAGTCCGCGACGATAGCGGCGCTCGTTGAAGAAAATAAATCGCCGGGCCGAGACGCCAAAGCTTAACCCCGACAGATGCAGCACAAAGCCATGTATTCGACAATGATGCGCGAAAAAGACCCCAACAATCCCCGCTTGCAGATCCAGCAGCGGCGGGAGGCCGCCGTCCGCGCGCTCCTCGGACGCACCGACGGGAAGCTGTCGCAGGAAATCATCGAGGATTTAAAAAAGGACCTCGGCGTCAGTCGGGCCACCGCCTATCGCATGATCAAGACTTTCCGCAGTTGCGGGATGGTCGTCGCGCCGACGACGCGCCCGGTCGGACGCCCCAAGGGCGCGCGCGTGCTGGATCCCAAGCGCGAATTTTTGATTCACGACGCGATTCGCAACTTCTATCTGCGGCCGTTGCGGCCAAAATTCAGCGAACTGGTTCAGGAAATCGCTCGGCGCTGCCGCGCGGAACGCTTGCCGCCGCCCAACTGGCGCACGGTCAAGTCTCGCGTTCAGGACATCCTGGGCCAGACCGGCCGCCGCTAGCCGCGCGCGCTTGACCCCGTTGCAACTCGGCGCGCGCCGGTTTTTTTGACCTTGCGGCGCGCGGCCCGGCGCTTTAGTCACGAGCGGCGATCTCCCGCCACGAAGGCGCTCCGGCTCATGGTGCAGTTTTCCAACTATTTACTTATCGGCGCCCTCGCGCTGGTGGCGCTCGTGCTGGTCGCCGGCTTCGCGAACATGTTTCGCGGCGGCGACCCAATGCTCTCGCAAAAGCTCATGCGCTGGCGCGTCGGATTGCAATTCGTGGCCATCGCGATCATCGCCGCGATTCTCTTTTTCCGTCACTGGCGGTCATAAAGCGCCGCCTTCGGGACGAAACGCCATGGTGCGACTCGACAAAATCTACACGCGGGGCGGCGACGCGGGGGCTACGTCGCTCGCCGACGGCGCCCGTCGTCGCAAGGACGATATTCGCGTCGAAGCCTATGGCGCGATCGACGAAGCCAATGCCGCGATCGGCGTCGCCCGCGTCGCGACGGCGGCCGACGACGGGCCGCTCGACGCCATGCTCGAGCGCATCCAGAACGATTTGTTCGATCTCGGCGCGGAACTGGCGACGCCGCTCGATCCAACCAAGCCGGCGCCCGATCCCGCGACGCGGCTCGCGATCGTCCAGCCGCAGGTCGACCGGCTTGAGCGGGAGATCGACGAACTCAACGGCAAACTGCGGCCGCTCAAATCCTTCGTGCTGCCGGGTGGGACGCCCGCCGCCGCGCACTTGCATCTGGCGCGAACCATCAGCCGCCGCGCCGAGCGAATAATGGTCGCCCTCGCCAATACGCCGGGCGAACAGGTGGCGCCGACCGCGCTGCGCTATGTCAACCGCTTGTCCGATTTCCTATTTGTCGCGTCGCGTTACGTGAACCGGGAAACGGGCGACGTTCTCTGGAAGCCCGGCTCGACGCGGTAAGTGGAATCCCCGCGGCGGCGTCTTGGGCGTATGCGCTCATCCGTTATCGCGCTGATGGCGTTGACGGAATAGGCGCGCCGCGCTACCAATTCGGGGATGCGGGTGTCGCTTGGATGGCGTCGAGAGCAATGCCTAGAGAGAGTTTAGCAAAATTCGCGATCGGTCAGGTCGTCCGGCACCGCCGCTACCCGTTTCGCGGCGTGATTTACGACGTCGACCCGGTGTTTTCCAACACCGAGGATTGGTGGCTGTCGATCCCCGAGGAAGTCCGGCCGCGCAAGGACCAGCCGTTCTATCACCTGTTCGCTGAAAACGCCGAAACGGAATATGTCGCCTATGTCTCGGAGCAAAACCTCGTCGCGGACACGTCCGGCGACCCGGTGCGCCATCCGCAGGTCGACGAGACGTTCATTCGGGCGGACGACGGGATCTACCGCGTGAAGGCGGACAACCGACACTAGAGTTGCTCCGAAGAAAAACGGCCGAACGCGTTCTCGGTCTCTCCCGACGAAACTCCTCGAAAAAAAACGCCCGCGAAACTCGCGGGCGTTCTTTTATCCAACGCGCTCGGGCGCCGTCGAAATCACTTGGCCTTAGGGGCCGGAGCCGCCGCGCCGCCCTGCTTCTCGAGCTTCTCGCGCTCTTCCTTGGCCTTGCTCTCCATGTCTTGCTGGAGCTTCTTCTGCCGCTCCTCGAGCACCTTCGGATCGATCGCCGGACCGTCGAAGGCCTTGCCGAAAGCGGTCAGGGGAATCACGAAGGTCACTTCGTTATTCACCTGATTCTTGACGACGACCGTCATCTTCTCGGCCTTCTTCATGCCGTCGACGGTGGCCGGTTTCACCTTGGCCTCGGCGAAGCAGCCGTTGGGGAAGCAGATTTCGAAAGCGCCCGCCTCCTGCGCGCCCTTATCGATCTGGAAGCGGAAGCCCGGCTTCAACAGCAATCCCGGCGGCAACAGCAGACGGATCACCTTTTCCGGCGCGCCCTTGGGATCATAGACCGCGAGCGCGAGAATCGGCTGGTCGGCCTGAAGGCCGAAGTCGCGCGTCGTGTAGCAAACTTCTTTTTGCGATTGCGGATCGCCGCCGCAAACCTTGGTCCATTCCGGCTGCACCGGGACAAGATCGGCCTTCACCGGCCCCTGCGGCTGCTGTTGTTGCTGCTGCTGTTGCGGCGGAGCCGCTCCCGCGGCGGGAGCCTGAGCCTGCTGGGCATAGGCCGAGCCGCCGGCGAACAACGCCAGCGCCGCGGCGCTGGACCGCAAAAATTTCATAGACATCGGAAGTCCTTTCGAGTGCCTTCGAGACTGCGTCATCCGCTTCCGAGACGAGCGACAAGCGTCGCGGAATCACGGATAGCGCCTAATTTTCGCCGGGCGCGCAAAAAAGCCTCCGCCTCGAGACCCCCTTGCCAGGAACCTTGCGCCAAAGGCCCCTACCCCAAAAATCCCGCATCGCCCTGGCGCGAGGCTCTTGGAGGGCGCCGATCGCTCACGCTCCACGACGGTGCGGGAGATAAGGGCGCGGCGCCGGTCATACATGCTCGCGGCCGCGATTTCTAGACGCCCCGCGCCCGCGCGCGACTTTTAAAGACGTCTTCGCGGTCCCGAAAGGAGAAATTCGAGCCGTTCGGGGCGCCCGCCGGCTTTATGCGCTCTCAGGTTGGCATATGCTTCGCCCATGACGAGAGAAATGATTCGCTCATCGATTCGGGCGGCGGGGCGTGTCGCGCGTCCGCTGCTGATCGGCGGCCTGGCGCTGCTTTGCTGTCTCGAAGCGCGCGCCGAGCCGGAACCGCCGCGGCCGGCGGCGCCTCCGATCAGCTATGGCGTCGCCATGCACGGCGCGCCGGCCCTCCCTCCGAATTTCGATCATTTCCCCTACGCCGATCCCGCCGCGAAAAAAGGCGGGACGCTGCGCGTCGGCCTTCCCGGCGCCTTCGACAGCCTCAACCCGTTCAACATTAAATCCGGCTCGACGTCGCAGGGGCTCGTCGGCAACGTCTTCCAGACGCTGATGGCGCGCTCCCAGGACGAGCCCTTCACTTTCTACGGGTTGATCGCGCGGTCCATCGACCTCGACGCCGACCGCGCGCACGTGACCTTCCATCTCGATCCACGCGCCCATTTTTCCGACGGCGCCCCGCTCACCTCCGCGGATGTGCTGTTTTCCTTCAATCTCCTGAAGACCAAGGGTCGCCCCCAACAACGCATCGCCTTCAACCTCGTCAAATCGATCGACGCGCCCGACGCGCTGACGGTGGGCTACGATTTGACCGGCCTCCACGACCGCGAATTGCCGCTCATCCTCGCGCTGATGCCGGTGCTGCCCAAACACGCGACCGACGTCGAGCATTTCCAGGACGCGACGCTCGCGCCGCCGGTAGGCTCCGGCCCGTATATCGTCACGGCGGTGAAGCCCGGCGCGCGACTGACGCTGCGGCGCGATCCAAATTACTGGGGCAAGGACGTCCCCAGCCAGCGCGGACTGTATAATTTCGACGAGATCGACATAGATTATTTTCGCGACGGCAACGCGCTGTTCGAGGCCTTCAAGGCGGGACTGATTGATTATCGCGAGGAGACCAGTTCCTCGCGCTGGGCCGGCGGCTATGATTTCCCCGCCGCGCGAGACGGCCGAATCGTCAGGGAGGAGCTGCGCAACGACAGTCCCAAGGGCATGGAGGGCTTCGCGTTCAATCTGCGCCGCGACCTGTTCAAGGATGTCCGCCTGCGCGAGGCGCTCGGCATGATGTTCGACTTCGAGTGGATCAACGCCAATCTTTTCGCCGGCCTTTATACGCGCACCAAAAGCTTTTTCGACCAATCCGAGCTCGCCTCCACCGGCCGCCCCGCGAGCGACGCCGAACGCGCCTTGCTCGCGCCCTTCCCCGG
>JBAUVQ010000009.1:0-6188 GCA_049583305.1 Methylocystis sp. | reverse complement strand
ACTTCGAGGGACTTGGCGTGCCGCTGGTCGATCCCTTTTCGCAATGAGGCGCGACGCCGGGCCGCTTCCGAGCGTTCCGACTTCGGTCTATATGTGCGCCGAGCTTTCGCAAACCATCCGTCGAGGTCCGCCATGAACGTAGCAACCGCCGTCCCCTCCAAACTCATCCACGGCGCGACGGGCGATTGGGAAATCGTCGTCGGCATGGAAATCCATGCCCAGGTGACCAGCAACGCCAAGCTGTTTTCCGGCGCCAGCGCCGAATATGGCGGCGAGCCGAACAATCATGTCTCGCTGGTCGACGCGGCCATGCCCGGCATGCTGCCGGTGATCAACGAGGAATGCGTGGCGCAGGCGGTTCGCACCGGGCTTGGCCTCAAGGCGAAGATCAATCATCGCTCGGTGTTCGACCGCAAAAACTATTTTTATCCAGATCTGCCGCAGGGTTATCAGATCTCGCAGTTCAAGAATCCGATCGTCGGGGAAGGCGAGGTCATCGTCGACGTGTCGCCGACCGAGCGCATCACCGTCGGCATCGAGCGGCTGCATCTTGAGCAGGACGCCGGCAAGTCGCTGCACGAACTCTCGGCGACCGAGAGCCACGTCGATCTCAACCGCTCCGGCGTCGCGCTGATGGAGATCGTCTCCAAGCCCGACATACGTTCGGCGGAAGAGGCGCGCGCCTATGTGACCAAGCTGCGCACGATCCTGCGCTACATCGGCTCCTGCGACGGCAACATGGAGCAGGGTTCGCTCCGCGCGGACGTGAACGTTTCCGTGCGCCGTCCCGGCGAACCGCTCGGCACGCGCTGCGAGATCAAGAACGTCAATTCCATCCGCTTCATCGGCCAGGCCGTCGACGTCGAGGCGCGCCGGCAGATCGCCGTGCTGGAAGACGGCGGCGTCATCGTGCAGCAGACGCGGCTGTTCGACCCGGGCAAGGGCGAGACGCGCTCGATGCGCTCCAAGGAGGAGGCGCACGACTATCGCTATTTCCCCGACCCAGATTTGCTGCCGCTTGAATTCGACCAGGCCTATGTCGACGCGCTCGCGGCCTATTTGCCGGAGTTGCCGGACGCCAAGCGCGCGCGCTTCGTGGAGCAATACGGCCTGCCCGCCTATGACGCGGGCGTGCTGGTGATGGAACGCGCCAGCGCCGATTACTTCGAGGAAGCCGCGAAGGGCCGCGACGCCAAGCTCGTCGCCAACTGGGTCATCAACGAATTGTTCGGGCGCCTCAACAAGGAAGGGCTCGACGTGACGCGCTCGCCGGTCTCGGCGACGGCCCTCGGAACGATCGTCGATCTGATTTCGACGAACGTGATTTCCGGGAAGATCGCCAAGGACTTGTTCGAGATCGTCTGGAGCGAGGGCGGCGATCCCGGGAAGATCGTCGAACAGCGCGGGATGAAGCAGGTGACGGACACGGGCGCCATCGAGGCGGCGGTCGACGCCGTTATCGCCGCCAATCCGGACAAGGCAGCGCAGGCGTTGGCTAAGCCCACCATGCTCGGCTGGTTCGTCGGACAGGTGATGAAGACGACCGGCGGCAAGGCCAATCCGCAAGTGGTCAACGACCTGCTCAAAGCCAAGCTCGGCATCTGATTTTCGCGCGCGTCGCTTCGAAAGCGAATCACTTTTCGCGAAGCGCTGCGCGATTTCGCGTTCGCGCGACAGCCTCGTGACGCCAAAATCGAACGCGCGACATCATCATCGACAGATTTTTTTTTGCTCCTCCGCGGCGTCGGTTGCGACCGGGCGCCGCGGACGTCGATCGCGTGCTTTCGACACGCGGCGACACCCGTCCGCGCGCGCGGAATTGATCGTTGCTCGGATGCCGCCAAACGAAGCGAACGCGCGCGCGGCGCATCGTTCGTCAACTCGCGCGAGAACTCACGTAATTAAAGAAAATCAATAAATTGAATTTCAATTTCGACGCGTAAATACTCCACGTCGAAGAAAAGAGCGTGCTCTTTCGACGCGATCGAGATGCGGTTCGCATCGTCGTTTCATCGTGTTTTTCGAGACTCGAGTGATGGTGTTTCATCGACGTGCGCGGCCAGCTTCGCATCTGTCCGCGACGACGCGAGAGCGTTCCAACAACGTCGCGCGCATGCTTTCGACGAGCGTCGCGCGCATGATTTCACGCGGCGCCACTTGAACACTCAATTAACCACGTTACGCTAGCAACGTTTGTTGTCGGTCGAACACTGCTCCGACGACATGGATTCTAAGGGGACTTAAGATGGCGAGAGCAACAACGAAGCGTAAGCCGGCCAAGAAAGCGGCCGCGAAGAAGGGTGCGCGCAAGACCGCGACGAAGAAGTCCGCGACGAAAAAGGCCGCCGCGAAGAAGACGACGCGCAAAGCTGCTCGCAAGACCGCGACGAAGAAGGTCGCCCGCAAAACCACCGCTCGCAAGACGGCCGTCAAGAAGCGCGGCGCCACGAAGAAGACCGCCGTGAAGAAGGCCGCGACCAAGAAGACCGCGACCAAGAAGACGGCGCGCAAGGCCGCCGTCAAGAAGCGCGCTTCGACGCCGCGCAAGCCAAAGGCGACTCCTCCGGCGACTCCCGGCACGACTTCCGAGTCCAATTAGAGGCTGTACGCCGATGCCCCCGAAAAGCTCGCGCCGCGCGCGGCGAGAGAGCGGGAACAGCGTCACCCGAGAGCGCTTTTGCGTATCTCGGGTGTTGTTTTATTGATTTGAGACTGGTTTTTTCCGTCCGAGACATTCCCCGGCGAATTCCCGCCACGACGTCAGCGGACCGCGCGTCTCCATCTTCAGTTTCGCCCACTCGACCGCGCAAGCGTGCATTTGCTCGCGAGAGGCCTCCGGCAGCCGCGGCGGCGGCTTCGACGTATCGGGCGGCGGAGAAACGGGAAAATGCGTTTTCGATGGCGCGGTTTGCTGAGGCGGGTTCGGCTCCTTCACGTCGCGCGGAGGGCCGCGGCGCGGCGGTGGCGGCTTGGGGGACGCGGGTGTCGGCGCGGGGGCTTTCTTCTTCGCGTCAATGCGCGGCTTCGCGACTTCGCGGCTGACCGCGGGTGGCGCGGCCTGAGCCTTCACGTCAACAACGGCGAAGCAAAACGCGAGCAAGCCGAGAATGCTGGGGATGCCGGCGCCTGAGCGTGGCGCCCGAGGAGTGGCCGTCGGTCGATGTCGGGCGCGGATCGGATCGCGAAACACCCTCACTCCCAAATGCTCTCGCGCCATCCGCGGCGGCGCGACCGGAAACTGTCTATCGCGCCAGCGCGGAGAAAAAATCAAGATCGTGAGGCGATGATACAAGGCTTCGCGCGCCGGCGGCAATGGGCCGCTTTGGTCGACGCGTCGCGCTATGATAGAGACTTGAACACGGGCGCCACGCCATCGGCGCCGCGGTGGGAGGAGCTTATGCGCGACAATGAGGCGAAGGCTCCGGGCGAAACGCGTCTCGGACTGATCCAGCGTCCGCGCCGCAACAGGCGTAGCGAGTGGGCGCGACGTCTCGTGCGCGAACACCGGCTCGACACGGCCGATCTGATCTGGCCGCTGTTTCTTGTCGAGGGCGAGGGACGCGAAGATCCCATCCCGTCGATGCCCGGCGTGTTTCGCTATTCGGTGGACCGCGCGACGAAGGCGATCGCGCGCGCCGGCGCGCTCGGCATTCCCGCCGTCGCGCTTTTTCCCAACATCGACGCGGCTCTGCGCGATCCGGAGGGAAGCAACGCGCGCGCGCCCGACAATCTCGTGTGTCGCGCCTGTCGCGAGATCAAGTCGGCCGTTCCCGACGTGGGCGTCATCGTCGACGTGGCGCTCGACCCATACACGAGCCACGGTCACGACGGCCTGTTGGAGGGCGACGAGATCGTCAATGACGCGACCGTCGCGGCGCTGGTCGAGCAGGCGCTCAACCAGGCGCGCGCCGGCGCGGATGTGATCGCGCCGTCCGACATGATGGACGGGCGCGTCGGCGCGATCCGCGCGGGGCTCGACGCCGCGGGTTTCGAGCAAGTTCAGATCATGAGCTACGCGGCCAAATACGCCTCGGCCTTCTATGGCCCCTTCCGCGACGCGATCGGCACCAGCAAGACCTTGCGCGGCGACAAGCGCACCTATCAGATGGACCCCGCCAATTCCAACGAAGCGCTACGCGAGGTGGCTCTCGACCTCGAACAGGGCGCCGACATGGTGATGGTGAAGCCGGGCATGCCCTATCTCGACATCGTGGCCCGCGTCGCGACAACTTTCGGCGCGCCGACCTTCGCGTATCAGGTCTCCGGCGAATACGCGATGCTGACTGCGGCCGCCCAGAACGGCTGGCTGGACGGCGATCGCGCGATGATGGAGAGCCTGCTCGCCTTCAAGCGCGCGGGAGCGAGCGGCGTCCTCACTTATTTCGCGGTGAGGGCGGCGGAACTTTTGCGGGCCGGCGCCTGAGACTTCGCGCCATCGCGCCGTCGGGCTAGACAAAGCGGCGCGCACGTGGTTTGGCTTAACCTCATCCGCGCCGGCCCGAACGGCGCCGCGCGGTTTTGCTCACCCCGAATAGACGCGTAAGCGCAATGACCCGTCCCGTCCTGCCCATTGTCATGTTTTTGTTCTGCGCTTGCGGCATGAATGCGGCTCACGCCGATTTCCGCCTGTGCAACAATACGACCGGTCGAGTCAGCGTGGCGATTTCATACACGGATGGCCGCGATTGGCTATCCGAGGGGTGGTGGAATCTGCGTCCCGGCGTTTGCGAGGTTCTTTTGCGCGGGCCGCTGGCCGCGCAATATTACTATGTTTACGCCATGGATGAACGCGGAGGCGAATGGAAGGGAAAGTCCTTCATGTGCACTCGCGACAGGGAATTCAAGATCGACGGACGCGCGGACTGTTTCTCGCGCGGCTACGATCGGACGGGCTTCTTCGAAATCGATACGGGCCGCGACGCGCGGAACTGGACGGTGCAACTCACCGACCCCGCCGCGCCGGCCGCGCAATGAACCAAGGACGCGAGCGGCGCCCGCGATAAGGAAACGGACAGGAAATGAGAAGGCAGCGGCGCGTCAAGATCATCGCGACACTCGGACCGGCCAGCGTCGACAAGGCGGTGGTCGCCGGCCTCGCCGACGCCGGCGCGGACGTCTTTCGCATCAACATGAGCCATACCGATCACGCGGGCCTCGGCAATTACGTGCGGATGATCCGCGAGATCGAAGCGGAATCGGGCCGCGCGATCGGGGTTCTGGTCGATCTCCAGGGGCCGAAGCTGCGGATCGGCGCCTTCGCCGAGGGCGGCGCGCATTTGCGCAAGGGCGATAGTTTCACCTTCGATTCCGATCCCGCTCCCGGCGACGCCACCCGCGTTCGCCTGCCTCACCCGGAAATTCTCGCGGCCCTCAAGATCGGCGACACCATCCTGATCGACGACGGCAAGGTCCGATTGCACGTCGTCGAAGCGACCCCCGAAAGTTCCCGCGCCGTCGTCGACGTGGCGGGACGCCTCTCCAACCGCAAGGGCGTCAGTCTCCCGGACACGGACATTCCGATCACGTCCATGACCAGCAAGGATCGCGCCGACCTCGAGGCCGCGCTGGTCGAGGGCGTCGACTGGGTGGCGATTTCCTTCGTGCAGAGGCCGGAGGATGTCGTCGAGGTCAAGAAGCTGACGCAAGGCCGCGCCCTCGTCATGGCGAAAATCGAGAAGCCGCAGGCGATCGCGAGGCTCGAAGAGGTGATCGAGGTGTCCGACGCGCTGATGGTGGCGCGCGGCGATCTTGGCGTCGAAGTGCCGCTGGAAAAAGTGCCGGGCCTGCAAAAGCGCATCAATCGCGCGGCGCGCCGGCTCGGGAAGCCGGTCGTCGTCGCGACGCAAATGCTCGAATCGATGATTCTTTCGCCATTGCCGACGCGCGCCGAGGTGTCCGACGTGGCGACCGCGGTGTTCGAGGGCGCGGACGCCATCATGCTCTCCGCCGAAAGCGCCGCCGGGCAATACCCGCAGGACGCCGTGGCGACGATGAGTCGGATCGCCGAGGAAGTGGAGACCGACACGGTCTATCGCGCGATCATCAACGCGCAGCCCGCCGACGCGCCCAACCCGACGCCGGCCGACGCCATCGCCGCCGCCGCGCGGGACGTGGCGCAGACGCTCGGCGCGAAGGCGATTTGCGCCTGGAGCCATTCCGGCGCCACGGCTCTTCGCATCGCCCGCGAG
>JBAUVQ010000008.1:0-4416 GCA_049583305.1 Methylocystis sp. | reverse complement strand
CGGAGTCGGCGCATCCCGCCGGCGAAGCGAAAAAGCTGATCGAGGAGGCCAAGACGGCGGGGCTGGCGCCCTTGCCGGCGGTTCCGGCGCCCGCCGACGCAACCGCCGAGGCGCGCATAACCCTCGGGCGGCGCTTGTTGTACGAGAACCGCGTCTCGCAGGACGGCAATGTCAGCTGCGGCCACTGCCATCAGGCGGATTTGGCCGCGAGCGACGGGTTGCCCAAGTCGATCGGCGTGTTCGGCAAGGAGAATCCGCGCAACGCGCCGTCGGTTTTCAACGCCGGCCTCCAATTCAAGCAGCATTGGCGCGGCGATCGCGAATCGCTGGAGGATCAAGCCGAGAAGGCGCTGACCGGCGCGGCGAGTTTCGGCAATAAGGATTTCGCCGAGGTCAAGGCGAAACTCGTTGAAATTCCGGGATATAAGGAAGCCTTCGCCAAGGCCTTCCCCGGCGATCCGGACCCCATAAGCTCGAAGAACTGGGGCCTCGCGGTCGCCGCCTTTGAGCGCACGCTGTTGACGCCGAGCCGCTACGACGCCTTCCTCGCCGGCGACGCCAAGGCTCTGTCGGCGGCGGAGCAGGCGGGTTTGCGTAAATTCATCGAGGTCGGCTGCGCCTCCTGCCACGACGGCCCGGGAGTCGGCGGCGGTTCGTTCCAGAAATTCGGCGTCTTCGAGGATTACTGGAAGGAAACCGGCGTCGCGACGCCCGACAAGGGCCGCGCCGACGTGACCAAGAACGACGCGGATCTCTATGTGTTCAAGGTCGCGTCGCTGCGCAATGTCGCGAAGACCGCGCCCTATTTCCACGACGGCTCGGTCGCCGAATTGCCGCGCGTGGTGCATATCATGGGCAAGGTCCAGCTGGGCAAGGATCTTGGCGACAAGGATGTCGCGGAAATCGTCGCGTTTCTGGGCAGCCTGACCGGCCCCGTGCCGGCCAATTACCCGCCGCTGACGCCGTTCCCGGACGCGCCCGCCGCGAAATAGGATTAAGAATCAAATGGATCGCGCCGGCCCGGTCGGCGCGATCAGTCCCCGTCTTTGTTCGCCGACAAAATCCATGTCCGGTCGCGAAAGGCGATGTAAAGCCGCTCCTGGCCGAGCGCCGCGCCAAGCTCCATCGCCAGATCGTTCAGCAGCGCCTCGATTTCGGCGTCGGGCAGATGGCCGAGGTAGGCGTGCACGGCTTCGCCAATGAAAATCGCTACCGGCTCCTGGTCGGAGCCAACCCCGCCATCCGGACGCGGCCAGGCGTAGGTCACCTCGCCGCGCGAGAACATGCCGGAGAGGGCGGGGAGTCCCGCCTCGACGCGACGCTTCATCCAGCCTCGCGCGGTGCGCACGGCCTCCGAAACGTCGAACACGCGCCCCTGTTCGTCCCACCCCTCGCGCAGCCCGATGACGATCCGAAAATCGCGCCGCGGCCCGCGCGAGCCCGGAACGAGCGCGTAGTCCTCGCTGCGAAATGGTTTGTCGGTCATGCTCGGTTCCTGGTGGACGGGGTGGTCGGCTTCATAGGGTTTTTCTATGAAGAACCGCGCGGCTTTTGTTCGAGCCGGAGGGTTTCGTTTCTCCCGTTGACCCTACGCCGCCATTCGCGCGCGATGTCAACCGATCGGCCTGAGCGCTTTCTTTGCCCCTGAGGAATAATCGGTCAGCCACCCGACAGCCACGATCACCAGCCCTATGAATAGGTAAAAGCCAAATGCCAGGCCGCTGCTGGAAATATTCGGCAAGAACGCGATGAGAACCAGCGCCGGGCCAACGATTCGTTCGACCCACCCGTGAATCCAGAATGGAAGCCACGGACGCCAGCCTAGCGGGAAATCAGTTATGAGAGTAAGCGCCAGATGCACCCCGGCTAGCGTCCAAGATAACAACGCCGGCAAGCCATCGAGTCCCAGAAGCTTTGGCGCGGCCAGAAACACGACGACCGTCAGGTAGTCCAAATAGCCGTGTATGGTTGCAGTGATGGGCTTCATGAGCGTTCTCCCTCCCGATCGCGGCCGAGGCATCGCGGCCGCGCAAGGCGGAAACCTACGCATCCGCAATACGCAAGTCTGTAATCGACATTACAAAGTGATCCGGCTCGACGACGCGGCGGACTCCAGCGCGGCATGATTCACGCAGATCAGGTCCCGGCGGTAATCGAGCACGCCACGGCGACGCAAGGCGTTCATGGCCTTGGTCACCGCGGGTCGACTGGCGTAAACGAGATCGGCGATGTCCTGCTGAGTGAGCGGTATCTCGAGCGAGTAGCCATGTGGGCACGGCGCTCCGAACACCAAGGCGAGTTCGCGCAGGGTCTCGACGAGTCGCGTTTCGATCCTTTTGGTGAGGAGAGTGATCAACTTTCGTTCTGTCCGTTTCTGCCAAGCTTCTAGTTGGGCATAGAGGAAAGTGGCGAACTCCCGACTCTCGCCCACCAGACCGTTCAGCCCCTGATGCGTGATTTTGGCGACGTGAATTTCGCCGAACGATGTCGCGGCGTGATCCGACGGATGCTCCGCCAGCGTGCTGCCGAATACGCCTCCCGGCCCCATCACATCGATGGTCAGTTGAACTCCGCCTTCTGTGATGTGAGATAGTTTGACGATGCCCCGGAGCAGCCAGAAGAGGCTCTCCAATCGGTCGCCTTGTCCGTAAACGACCGCCTGGTCGTGATAGTCCAAGGTAAGGAGGGACGGCGCGACCCTCTTCCAGCGCACGATTTCGGTTTCCGACAGCATCAGCCGCCCCTTTTGGCGCCGGAGGGCCCTGGAGCGTTTTCGCCCTCCGTGTTCAAGACTAGAATAGGGGACGCTTGGGCGCGGGTAAGAGCCAAAGCGCCGCCGCTGGCGCGAATATGAAACAGCGCGCGAAAGTCCGCAAATGGCGCCCGCGGAAGTTAGAGCCGCTCCGTGTCCCCCTTCCGCCATCGCCCACCCGCCTCTTCGCCCCATCGTCAAATGAGACACCCTGAAAAACACCGCGAACAGCCGGATCGTCGGGCCGATCGGTCTCGCGCCGCCGCAACGTCCGCCGTGGTCGGGCGTCGCCCCGCCGCGCTTCCGCCTTCCCGACGTTGGCCGCGGCCATCAAAGTCCTCGTCCGCGCCGCCCTCCCGGGCGACGATAGCCCCTCCGTTTCCCCGCGGCGTGGAATCATTCTAATAATCTAGTCTCGACGAAACCGAATCGCACATGGCGCGAAAGGAAGGGACGCATGACCAGCGAGGATCAAAAAACTCGGCCGGCGCGGGAAGTGGTCGGCGTCTTCGGCGACTCCGACGCCCTGGAGGCCGCGGCCGCCGAATTGCTCGGCGCCGGGTTCGACCGGGACCGGATCAGTCTGCTCGCGAGCGAGAACGCGATCGCCGAGAAGCTCGGCCACAAATATGAGAGGGTCGAGGAACTCGAGGACGACCTCGATATTCCGCGAACGGTCTATCGCTCGAAGGAGACCTTCGACACCGCGAAGACCGCGCTTCTCGGCGGTTTGGTGTCGATCGGCGCCGTCGCCGCGGCCGGAGCCATCTTCGCCTCGGGCGGCCCCCTGGTGGTGACGCTCGGCAGCGGCTTGATCGGCGCGGAGATCGGCGGCTTTCTTGGCGGGGTTCTCGGCGAGCTTGTCGAGAATCACCACGCGGATTACCTCCGGGAGCAGCTGGGCCATGGCGGTCTGCTGCTGTGGGTGCGAACCGCCGACGACGCCGAGGAAACTTCCGCCAAACGGATACTTTCACGCCATTCGGGCCGCGACGTGCACGCGCACGCGCTTGCCGCCGCGGCGGAAGTCGCGATTTCGCGCCCCTGAGGGGATTGTCGGGAAGGGGAGCGATGGCGCGGCGCCCGGAGATCGGCGGCGGCCTCGCCCTTTGCGTGGCCTGGATCGTCGCGTTCACCGTCCTCGCCGGGTTCTTCTGGCCGCGCGCCGGGGGGCTGGCCTGCATGGCCCTGGCCTTCATTGGCCTGCTGCATATGGCGGTGCTGGTTTACGAGGAGATCGCGGCGCCCAGGTTTCGCGAGGACATGAGTCCGCGAGAGTTCGAGCACTATTGCGCCGCCGTCCTGCGGGAGCGGAAGTGGAAGGCGCGCGTGACCCAAGCCAGCGGCGACCAGGGCGTGGATATCGTGGCCGAAAAGCGCGGCACGCGGATCGTGATCCAGTGCAAGAAATATTCGAAGCCCGTCGGCAATCGCGCGGTGCAGGAGATCGTCGCGGGCATGGCCCACGAGGGCGCGGAGCGGGGCGTCGTCGTCGCCACCAGCGATTATACGCCGGCGGCGGTGGAACTCGCGGCCTCGAACCAGGTGTTGCTGCTCCACCACGCGGACCTGAGCCGCATCGACCGGCTGCTCGCGCGCCGCCCGACATGAGGCCGGCCTCGAGCGCTTCCGTTTCAAGTTGAAACGGAAGCGCTCTAAACTCC
>JBAUVQ010000007.1:0-1798 GCA_049583305.1 Methylocystis sp. | reverse complement strand
GCTATGGGCATGCTGTTCCTGTCCATCACGATCAGAAAAGCCAGCATCGAGACGTGGACGGCGAGACAACCAAGAAACAGCAGCAGAAAGCGCCGGCGCTTGCTCGGGACCGGCGCGTCGAGCCGCTCGTCGGACGCGGCGCGCAACAAGGGCGTCGTCGCTGGCGAGGTCTCGGTCGATGCGATCACTTTAAAGCCACGCTCCTGTCGAGGGCTTTAGCCGCCGCGCGGCTAACAGGGCGGTCATTGCGAGGAACGCGATGACGCCGCTCCGCGCGACGCTCCATTGTTAACAGCCGCCCGTATGAATCCATAGACCGCATAGGCGCGAACAAGTTCTAGGGTCAATCCTGGGGCGAAATTTTGTCGGCGGCGCGCTAAACGCCCGCCGCGGCCCGTTTTTCGCGCCTAATCTATACACGACGCGACAGCCTGAAATAAGCGCGCGAGGGACCGTGCGTTATTCCTTGCTCGCGCGCTTCGCGACTTCGCTTTTCAAGCGCTTCCATAGGTCGATGACGCGCGGCGTCGCCCATTCCACGAGGATATTGGCCCATTTCCACGCGAGGCAGCCGGCCTTGGTCACCCCCTCGACCGCGCGGTCGAACCAGGGCAAGACAGGACTATCGGCCGGGATTTTCGCCCGCGTCCAGGCGACGGCGTCGCGCGTGAGCAGACAAATCGCGCGCCACAGCATCGCCCGCGGATTCTTTTCCGACACATGCTCGGCCAGCGTTCGCTCGCTCTCCTGGCGAAAGCGCGCGAACTCCTCGGCGACGCCGGCGCTTTTGCGACGCTCCTCGTCGAGCTGACGCTGCAAACCCGTGGCGCGTTCGGCCTCTCGCGCGGCGCGCGCGGCTTCTTGCGTCGCGCGCTGCTCGCTCGCCTCGGCCTTCTTGCCGGCTTCTTGCGCCTGGAGGAGATCGTCGTTGATTTCCCGGGTCGATTCCGCGACTTGCAGCGCCATGGCCTCATATTGCGAAAGCAATTTGTCGCGGTGAGCGGTCACATCGCGAAGAAGCGCGCGTAACTCATCGTCCCCCATCGGGGCGCCTGATTTCGCGTTGATTTCGTCGGACATTGTTCTTCCTCGCCATTCCCCGCGG
The DNA here is from genome assembly GCA_049583305.1 of Methylocystis sp. Taxonomy (GTDB): domain Bacteria; phylum Pseudomonadota; class Alphaproteobacteria; order Rhizobiales; family Beijerinckiaceae; genus Methylocystis. The sequence goes on along the minus strand of JBAUVQ010000007.1, from coordinate 693 downwards.
TCGTCGCGCCGCGCCAGCCATCCTAAACGCCGCCCGCCGCGATGCACAAGATCATAAGGCGGGGCGCCAAGCTTCATGTCCACGGGCATGGGGCTCGTATCCCCTTCGGGCGGCGGCGCCGTGTTCTATTCGCATATGTGAAAGCCGGCCAAAACGCGCGACTCCCGTCATCGTTGAAAATTCTCGATTTTGGACATAGTATTCACATTGGAGATTAGGCCATGCATCCCACCCGCGTCACGTCGAGCGAGTTCCAGCAAGCCTTCGGCGCGCTGAGCGACAAGGCGCGCCATGAGCCGGTCGTCATCACCAACCACGGACGCGACTCCCTTGTCGTCATGGCGGCGGAGGAATGGGAGCGCCTCAAGCGCCGCGACCGGCGCGTCGGTCTCACGAGCGAACTCTCCGAGGAATGGGTCGAGGCCGTTCGTTCCGCGAAAGTCCCGGACGAATATGCTGAACTCGACGCCGATCTGAAATAGCGTCGTGCCGCTTCCCAAGCCCGTTTCCGGGCTCGTCATTCGTTATAGCTATCTGTGGCGCCGGGAATATCTCGAAGACCGCGAGGAAATTTAGAGTTCTTGGACTGAAAGCCCGCCCCGCGAGCTCTGAAAATCGACGGTCGTCATTGCGAGGAGCGAAGCGACGCGGCAATCCAGAGCCGGCCCAGTCCGTCCCCCTGGATTGCTTCGT
>JBAUVQ010000006.1:0-2568 GCA_049583305.1 Methylocystis sp. | reverse complement strand
GCGCTTGTCCTGGACGGCGCGCCGCAACTCGTGCTCGACGCCGACGCCGACGGCGCGCATGTCGTGGGCGTTGGCGCGCCGTTGGAAGCAGCCGTCAAGCAACTCTCCCCCGACCATATCGTCGGCGCGGGCGGCCTCGCGACGCGCGACGACGCGATGAAGGCCGGCGAGGCGGGGGCCGATTACGTGCTGTTCGGCGACGACGCGGCGCCGCTGGATCCGCCGGCGCTTTTGGAGCGCGTGAATTGGTGGGCGGACATCTTTAACACGCCCTGCGTCGCCTTCGCGCGAAGCCTTGACCAGGTCGGGCCGCTCGTCGCCGCCGGCGCGGATTTCGTCATGCTCGGCGATTGCGTCTGGAGCGATCCGCGTGGTCCCGCCGCGGCGGTCGCCGACGCGCGTCGCGCCATCGCGGAGGCAGGCGCATGAAATCAACGCGGCTTTGCGCTCTGTTGCTGGCATTGAGCGCGCCATCGGCGGCGTTGGCGACGAAAAACGCGCCGCCCGCGCCCCTCATGACGGCTCCCGCGCTCGCGCCCGACGCGGCCCTCGACGCTTATAAGCGCGGGGATTACGCGCTGGCGATGCGCGAGGCGAAAAAGCGAGTCGCCGAGGATCCGAATGACGCGGCGGCTCTGGCGTTGATCGGCAAGCTTTACGCCGAAGGCGTCGGCGGCGCGCATGACCGCGCGCAATCGCTGGACTGGTTCCGCCGCGCGGCGGAGACCGGCGACGCGCAGGGCGCCTATCTCTATGCCGCCGCGCTGCTGTCCGGTTCGCCCGGGCCAAAGGAACGCGAGACGGCTCGCGGCTGGCTCGAAAAGGCCGCCGCGCGAAACCATGCCGCCGCGATCAACCTGCTCGGCGAAATGGCGCTCGAAAACAACGGCGTGTTCGCCGAATTCGAGAAAGCCGCCGCCTATTTCCGCCGAGCCGCCGAACTTGGCGACACCGACGCCAAATACGCGCTCGGCGAACTCTATAAACACGGCAGGGGCGTCGCGAAGGATGACGGCGAGGCGGCGAACTGGTTCAAATCCGCGGCGGCCGACAACCACGCCGCCGCGATGGTCGAACTGGCGATCCTCGAGTTCAATGGCTCCGGAGTCGAGCGCGACATGGCCGGCGCCGCGAAGCTGTTTCGCAAGGCGGCGGAATTGGGCAACGCGGTCGCGCAAAACCGCCTCGCCTATCTATTGGCGGAGGGACGCGGCGTCGAAAAAAACCTCGCCGAGGCCGCGCAATGGCGCGACCGGTCTCGCGCGGCGGGACTGCGAGACCCGCGTCTCGATCAGATCATCGGCGAACAGGGCGCGGGGAAGGCTCCAGCGCCGACTCCGCCGCCGTTGAAACGCTAGGCCGTGAAAAGCCTGTCGCCGCGTTGCGCCAACGCCTTCTTGCGTCGGCGGGTGAAGCGCGGGCTGGAAGCCGCGGCCTCGCTGCGCGAGGCCAGACGCGTCTTCGATTTGCGATTGCCTTACGCCGAGCCCGCTGGCGGCTTTCGGCTCGAGCGCGTCGGCGACGTCGCTGGCGAATGGGTCGGCGCGGGCGGCGCGACGTTGCTTTATCTGCACGGCGGCGCCTTCTTCGCCGGCTCGCCGCGGCATTACCGCCCGATCGCCTGCGCCTTCGCCGCGCTGGGATTTAGCGTGTTCACGCCGGCGTATCGGCTCGCGCCGCGTCATCCCTTTCCGGCGGCGCTGGACGACGCGCGCGCGGTCTACGCGGCGCTTGCCGAGCGCGGCGGCGGGATCGTGATCGCCGGAGATTCCGCGGGCGGCGGTCTCGCGCTGTCGCTGATGATGGCGCGGCGGGACGAAGGCCTTTCGCTGCCCGCCGCCGCCGCTTTGTTTTCGCCCTGGACCGATCTCGCGGTGTCCGGAGCCTCGGTTCGCGAGAACGAGGCGAGCGATCCGCTGTTTTCGCGGCGCATGCTGAAAATCGCCGCGCGCGCCTATCTCGGGGAAGAGAGTTCGAAGAACCCGCTGGCCTCGCCGCTATATGGCGACTTGCGCGGCCTGCCGCCGCTGCTGCTGCACGCGAGCGCGAGGGAATTGCTGCGCGACGATGCTCTGCGATTGGCCGCGCGCGCGGTCGAGGCGGGCGTCGACGCGCGCGTTGAATTGTGGGAAGACGCGCCGCATTGCTGGCAATTGGCGGCGGCGTTGATGCCGGAGGCGCGGGAGTCGGTGGAGTTGGCGGCGGCGTTTTTGAGGGAGCGGGTGGGGCTGGCCGTATAAATCCCGCGCTTGACGCACACGGCTTGGAAGCCCGTCGTGATGCGCGAGCCGCCATTTGACCCGGAGCGCCGGTCCCTTCCGGCTCTAGCCAGGCCACAAAATCAGCGATCACTTCCGCCCCGAAGTTTTGCGCCAAAAAGGATCCGATTTTTCAAGCCATTGGATTTGGGTCGAGAATTTTGATTTTTGCACAAAGACCTACTAAGAGTCGGACTCAAAATGTTGACGTTTAGGATCAAGCCCTTGCGATGCGCCGGGTGAGAGTGGGGATGTGCGCGACGAGCGCCCATGCGACGGCGCTGTCGATCGTGGCTTCAAAGTCCTTGGC
>JBAUVQ010000005.1:0-8077 GCA_049583305.1 Methylocystis sp. | reverse complement strand
GCGCGAGGCGCTCGCGGCGGATGCGGGCGCCGCCGCGCGGATCAGCATCACGACGCGCGACTGCCTGCGCGGCTGCACGCGCGATCCGGTGGTCAGGCTGGAGCCCTCGGGCGACTTATTCTCCAATCCGACGGTGGACGAACTGCTGCGCGCCGCCCGCGCGGCGGAATGAAAAATCTCTTCGCGAACGGGAGATTCGGACCCGTTTGGGGAGCGCTCATGCCGCGGCGCCGACGCGCCGCCTTGCTAAGCGGGAACACGATCGTTAGCGTCTGACCATGGGATAAGCTTCCAGCACAAGGGGTCATCGACACATGAACTCGCGGCCGCCGCGCCCGCCCGTCGTCTCCGACACCGGGCCGGGTCTCGCGATTCCCGAAATCTGGCCGAAGCGTCCGCTGCCCGAGCGCGCCGTGACGCCGCCTGGCGACGACGAGGCGATCAAAGCGGCGGCGTTGCGCGATTTCGACGAGGCGGCGGAGCATTTTTCGAGCGGGCGCTGGCGCGAGGGAATGACCTTCGTCGATCGCGCCTGCAAGACTTCGCGCCTCGCGCTGCCGAGTTCGAAATGGAACGCGTTCGCGAAACAGGACTGCATCGCTCATCCCGTGCGCGAATTCTTGCACCTCGATCCCTTCACGCGCCGTTCGTTCGAAAAGCCGCGCGGACACGCGGGCGACGCGGTGCTGATCGACTACATGTATGGCATCGCGCACCCCGAGCACGAACTCGCCCGGGAAACGCCGCTTGGGCGCTGGATTCACAATTACACCACGAACACGCACGCGCCGCGCGCGGTGCGTCGACGCATGCACGTGATCGCGGAACTCATCGACCGCGTTTGCATCGAGCGGCGCCACGCCCGCGTGCTTTCGGTCGCCAGCGGCCACGCGCGCGAACTGGCTTTTTCGCATGCGTTGCGCGCCGGCGTTCTCGATGAGGTCGTCGCCTTCGATCAGGACGCGCGGTCCTTGGCCGAGGCCGAATCCGCGATGGGCTCGAAGGCGCTAAAGACCATGCACGGCTCCATCGTCCGACTGATCGCCGGGCGTTACGATTTGAGCGGTTTCGACCTCGTGTACACGGCGGGGCTGTTCGATTACGTCGACGGGCGCGCGGGCAAGCGGCTTGTCAAGACGATGTTCGACATGCTGAGGCCCGGCGGAATGCTGCTGGTCGGCAATTTTCTGACCGATATCGAGGACATTGGCTACATGGAGTCCTTCATGGACTGGAACCTGGTGTTCCGCGGGCGAGAGGAGATCGTCGGCCTGGCCGATGGGATCGAGGAAGGTCTCGGCGCGCTGCGCTACTTCGAGGAGTCCGAGAGCAATATCGGCTTTTTGCTAGCGACCAAGGCGGGATAGAAGCGGGCCGGGGACGGACCGTCCGTGGTCCGCGCCCATCGGGCCTCGGTTCCCGGAAAACCGGCCTCTTAATTCACCCTTTCGGCTGAAAGCGGATGCGTCAGGGTTTCCCAGTTGCTAAAGAGAACGCGCCAAAGCAAGGGGAATCGACGTGACGCGGATGGACCGCCCAAGAGACCAGGAACGGCTGGAGACGGTGCTGACGCATTTCGTCGACGCGGGATTCGCGCGGCGCGAACCCTCGCTGTTGCAACCGGCGGGGGTGTTTCTCGACCGGCTCGGCGAGGATTTTCGCGGACGGCTTTATCTCGTGAACGATGGCGGCGACACGGAACTCTGTCTGCGGCCCGAATACACGATTCCCGTCTCGCTCGATTATCTCGCCTCGCTCGAGGCGGGGAAGCCCGCCGCGCTGGCCTATGGCGGCGCGATTTTTCGGGTTGGCGAAGGCCAGCTTTCGCAGGTGGGGATCGAGAGCTTTGGTCGCGAGGACCGCGAGGCCGCGGACGCTGAAATTCTGGGCGTCGCGATCGACGCGGCGAAAGCCTCGGGCGCCCCGCCGCTGCTTGTGCGGCTTGGCGACGCGGGGCTGGTCAGGACATTTCTCGACCGTCTCGGTCTTCCGCCCGCCTGGCGACGGCGCTTCGAGATCGGCTATTCGCGCGGACTGTCGCCCGCCAAAATTTTCGCGCCGGTCGCGCGCAAGAATGGCGACGTGGGCGCCGGCATGCTGGCGGCGCTGTCCAATGTCGACGCCGCTGGCGCGAAGAAGGTGGTCGAGGACATGTTGTCCATCGCGGGCATTTCGACGGTCGGCGGACGCAGCGCCGGCGAGATCGCCGAACGCTTTCTGGACCAGGCCTCTCTCGCCGACAGCGCCGGCGTGAGCGTGGAGAAGCGCGCGTTGATCGAGGCTTTTTTCGACATCGAGGCCGCGCCCGACGCCGCCTCCGCCGCGCTGCGCAAGCTGGCGAATTACGCCGGCGCGGATCTCGGTTTCGCGCTCGATTCCTTCGACACCCGGTCGAGCTTTATCGCCGCGCGCGGCCTCAGCCTCGACGACATGGTGTTCTCGACGCGCTTTCCGCATTCCATCGACTATTACTCGGGCTTCATATTCGAGGCGCGCGTCGCGGGCGCGCAGGATTCGCCGCCGGCGATCGGCGGCGGGCGCTACGATACGCTGCTCAAGACGCTCGGCGCGGCGCGCGACATTCCCGCGGTCGGCGCCGCGGTTTCGATCAATCGCCTCACGGGAGACGCCGCATGAGCGATGTCGATACAGCGCGGACGGGGAAGCCGGCCGCGACGCTCAAGCCCGATCGACTGATTGTCGCCGTGCCCTCCAAGGGCCGATTGCAGGAGAACGCTTTCGCCTTCTTCGCCAGGGCCGGGCTCGAACTGCAACAGGGACGTGGCGCGCGCGACTATCGCGGAACGATCGCCGGACTTGACCATGTCGAGGCGGCTTTTCTTTCGGCGTCGGAAATCACCGCCCGACTCGCGCGCGGCGAGGCGCATTTTGGCGTCACTGGCGAGGATTTGGTGCGCGAGGAGATCGCCGACCCGGAGCGCCGCGTCGAACTTCTGGCGCCGCTCGGCTTCGGCGCCGCCAATGTCGTCGTCGCGGTTCCGGCGGCCTGGATCGACGTGCGCGACATGGCCGATCTCGCCGATGTCGCCGGCGGTTTTCGCGCGCGGCACGGGCGAGGTCTGCGCGTCGCGACGAAATACGTGAACACCACGCGCCGCTATTTCAAAGAGCACGGGATCTCCGACTATCGCATCGTCGAAAGTTCCGGAGCCACCGAGGGCGCGCCCGCGGCGGGCTCGGCCGACCTCATCGTCGACATCACCACGACCGGCGCGACGCTGAAGGCCAACGCGCTCAAAACTCTTGACGATGGCGTGATCCTGCGTTCGCAGGCCAACCTTGTCGCTTCGCTCGCCGCGCCCTGGGGCGAGGCGGCGCGCGAGGCGGCGCGGATCATTCTCTCGCGCATCGCCGCCGAGGAGGAAGCTCGGACGACTCGCGAAGCGCGCGCGAAGCTCGGTGAGATTTCCGACAAGCTCTTGCGCAAGGCCGAGACCAAATTCGGCGCGACGTTGCGCGAGCGTGGGGCGAGCGGCCTACTGGTCTTCGCCGCCCCCGCGAACAGGGTCGCGCCTTTCGCGGACTGGTTGATCGCGCACGGCGCGCAGGCCGTGACGAGCGGCCGGCTCGATTATGTTTTCCGGGCGGACAACGCGCTCTGGTCGCGCCTTTCGGCGCGGCTCGACCAGGGGTGACGGGCAAGCGCCCGAAACACGGGACAAATAAAAAAAGCGACGCGCGCCCAGAAGGTCGCGCGTCGCTTTTGTTTTGGCTTCTCTTAGAAGCCCGCGCGGATGACGAGCTTGGTGCCTTCGCAAGGCGCCTGGCCGAGCAGGCCCTTGCTCTGCTGTCCGCCGGCCTTGGGGGTCTCGCCAGTCCAAACGCAGCCCTTCTTGCCGTCGGAGCGGTTTGACATGGTGGCGGTGTAAACGCCATTCACGATCGTGCCCTGGACGTCGTAGGTCACCGGGCTGCCGTTGGTGGCTTCCAACTCGGCCTTGCCGGAGAACTTGCCTCCCTCGACGTTCACGGTCCACTTGCCCTGAGCGTTCTTGATGCCCACGGTGTTTTCCTCGGTGATGTTCCAGTTCTGGGTCTCAGCCATCGCGGCCGAAGCGCCGAGCGAGAGAAGAGCGGCGACGGTCGCGAGAGTAAGCTTATGCATGGTTTCCTCCGATTGTAATTTCCCCGCGCGGTTTTGCGCGAGATACCTAACGCACCCACCTATCGACTTACCCGGAATTCATCCGAATGGACACGGGGGTCCGATCAAATGAACCTGTAGCAAGATTATGCAACGGATTTGCGGAGGCGGGCGCGTGGCGACGCCGCCGGTTCGCAAATCCATTTATTCACCGGCCCGACCATGAGGACGGTCGCCGCCTTTTGCAAAACCACGGCGCGTCGCGAGACGCGCCAGACCGCCGTGATCACGGCTTCCTCGCCTTGCCCGATAGACAAGCAAGCCCATGACGGCGGGCATTGGCGGGGAAAACGATATTCCAGGAGATAGGGTCGGTTCCCCCGAGCAGCAAGCCTGCGCGAACCACCAGCGCGTAGAGCGTAAGAGCGTCTGCAAGATCCAGGTTCGTCCCGACGTGTCAGCGGTGAAGGTCATCGCGATGCGAATAAAGTAATCACTGGCCTTCGCGGCGGTTAAGGACGCGTCGCCCGTCAGGCCGCGGCCATCGCGCCACGGCTCCATGCGCGCTTCTCTATCAGAGCGGCGTGCGTCTCGTCAAATCATGCACCGGGCCGCCGCGCGCGGCGCGAGGACGCGGCGGCGGGGTTCGCGCTTGCCGCGGTTCGTGGAAGCGGTAATTGTAGGCGGCGGTCGGCGCGGCGCCGGCGCTCACAACGGACCGTTTCATGACAAAATCTCTCGCCGGCAAAACGTTGTTCATCACCGGCGCCAGCCGAGGCATCGGTCTCGCCATCGGGCTTCGAGCCGCGCGCGACGGCGCCAATGTGGTCGTCGCCGCCAAAAGCGTCGAGGCGCAGCCGAAGCTTCCCGGCACCATCTTCACCGCGGCCAAGGAAATCGAGGCGGCGGGCGGACAAGCCTTGCCGGTCGCGTGCGACATTCGCTTCGAGGAGCAGGTCGCCGCCGCGATGGCGGCGACCGTCGCGCGCTTTGGCGGCATCGACATACTCGTCAACAACGCAAGCGCGATCGACTTGCGCGGGATCGAGGCGCTCGAGATGAAGCGCTATGATCTGATGCAGCAGATCAACGGCCGCGGCGCCTATCTCTGCGCGAAGCTGGCGCTGCCGCATCTCAAAAAGGCCGCCAACCCGCATATTCTCACGCTGTCGCCGCCGCTCGACATGAACCCCAAATGGTTCTCGCCCAATCTCGCCTACACCATCGCCAAATACGGCATGAGCCTGGTGACGTTGGGCCTTTCGCGCGATCTCGCCGGCGCCGGCGTCGCGGTCAATTCGCTGTGGCCCGAGACCGCCATCGCCACGGCGGCGGTCGGCAATCTCCTGGGCGGCGAAGCGGTGCTGCGTCATGCGAGGAAGCCCGAGATCGTCGCCGACGCGGCCCACGCGATTCTTACGCGCGACTCGCGGACCCACACCGGGAATTTCTTCGTCGACGTCGCCGTGCTGCGCGAGGAGGGCGTCACGGACTTCAAGCCCTACGCGGTGGACCCGAGCGTTGACGCCCTGCTCGACTTTTTTCTCGAAGCGCCACTCAGCGAAGGCGTGGTCAAGGCGGGGTTTCATCCGGGCGGGTGAAGCCTCACGCCAGCGACGTAACCCCAAGATACAGCGTGTAAACTCCGACAAGCGCGACCAGCGCCCCCGAAACATAGGGCGCGCGCGCGGCCCAAGCGTCAAAACCCTTCCAGCGCGCCTGGACATGGCGCAGGCTCAAGGCCGCGCCGACGCCGACGAGGATCATGGTGATGGCGAGGCCGAGGCTGAAGCACAGCACGAGCAGCGCGCCAAGGCCGATCTTGCCGACCTGAAGACACAGCAGCAGCACGGTGATCGACGCGGGGCAGGGGATCAGCCCGCCCGTGAGGCCGAACAGGATGATCTGGCCGGTCGTCGCCCCCCGCCCACCGGCGAAGCGCCTGTTGATGTCGATGGCGTGCTCGCGTTCGTGCTCGCTGGCGAAGACTTGCGGGTCTACCAGCAGCAAATCTTTCTTGAACGCCGCGTCCTTGTTCGCGCCGCGATGCGGGCGAGGATGCTCGTGATGGTGATGTCCAAAGTTGCGGTGGTGATGCCCCTGATGCGGATGGTCATGGTCATGATAATGGTCGCCGTGATCGCCGTGCGCGTGGACGTGATGCGCCGCTGGACGATGTTCGAGCCAGTTGCGCCACATCATCCACGACGCGACGCCGAGAATGAGCAGGCCCGAAACGAGCTGGAGATAGGGCTCGCTAGCCTCGGCGCTCCAGCGCGATCCGAAATAGAGTCCGGTAAGCGCCACGAGCCAAACGATAGCCGTATGTGAAATCGTCGCCGCCACGCCGAGCATGACCGCCTGAGCCACGGTTCCGCGAATGGCGACGATAAAGGCCGCCATCATTGTCTTGGAATGGCCGGGCTCCAGTCCGTGCAGCGCTCCGAGCAGAATGGCGCTGGGAACAAACAAATAGGCGTTGGCCGCGCCGGCGTTAAACATCGAGGTCAGATCAGACATTTAGAGCCCGCGCTTGTTGTTGGGGAGTGTCCGGGCGTCTTGGCCGGCGGGTTGCGTTGGAAAGTCGGTCGACCGAAATCCTTGGGCTTGTTCGCATCGGCGGTTCGCCAAGACCGAAAACCACGGCCGGCCTCCACTGTCCGACAAGCCAGCGCCATGGACCTGTCTGGACGGCCCGCTCCCGACCGCCGCTTCGGCCACCACGAACCGCATACTCCCTTGGCTAAACTCAGGCAAGCGGTCGCCGCGCGTCTATCGCGGCGTCATGCTTGGCGAAAGGACGCCGGCGCGCTAAGTTCCACTTCGAACGGGCATTGGCGAGCATGTTTGCGCGTCTGGCGTAGGTCGCCAGGGGCGAAACCGTCGGCATTGCTTGCGAGTTCAGGCGCCGTCTCGGGGGCGTGGCGCCGTGAACGCGGGGCATAGGGCGCCTGTCTTGGCGCGAGGCTTCAAGCTTTTTTGCTCGACGATCGCGCGAACGCGCGACGTAAAAACACAAAAAGACGATCGGGAAACGCAGCATGGCGAATGGCACGAACAAGGCGAAGGGCCCTACCGGGCGCGCCGCGAAACAGAGCACGAAAGGCCCGGTCACGAAAGGTCCGGTCAAACAGGCCCCCGCGCGCGTCGCGAAGCCGGCGGCGAAGCCCGCCGGAAAGGCTCCGACCCTTGGCGCGAAGCCGTTGATAGGCATTGGCGTCGCCGCCGCGCTGTTGTTTGGAGCGTTCGTCGTCTTCACCAATCAGCAGGCGGCGCCGCCGGCGATCGGTGGCCCGTTCCAGCTCACGACGCAATTCGAGAAAAGTTTCACCGACAAGGACATGCTGGGACGTCCCTATCTCGTGTTCTTCGGCTACACCAATTGTCCCGACATTTGCCATACGACGCTGTTCGAGCTGTCGGAGATCTTGCGCGCGCTCGGCCCCGACGCCAAGGTCGGGGGAATGTTCGTGACCGTCGATCCCGAACGCGACACGCCGCGAATCCTGAAGGACTATCTGTCGAGTTTCGATTCGCGCATCGTCGGCCTCACCGGCGCGCACGAGGCGCTGGATCCCATGCTCAAGGAGTTTCGCATCTTCGCGAAGCGCGCGCCTGGCGAGGACGCCAATTACGGCGTGGATCACACCACGGTCGTCTATCTGATGGATAAGAACGGCCACTTCGTCAACAGCTTCAATGTAGCGCGCAAGCCCGCGGACGCGGCGCGCGAGTTGCAGCGCTACATGTGAATCGATCGCGTCGACATTTTTTTTCGCCGCGGATCGCGAGCATGTCGCGACGCGCGGCGTTTTGCGTTAGCATGGCGCCATGCTTCGCCTCTTGCGCAAAGAGATCGCTCCCTCGGCGGAATCGTCCCAGCTCATTCTGAATCACGCCGGCGAATCCATCGTCGTCGCGCTCAGGCGGTTGGCGAGCGCGCGGCGCTTCACATTGCGCGTGCGCTTCGCG
>JBAUVQ010000004.1:0-7425 GCA_049583305.1 Methylocystis sp. | reverse complement strand
TTCCAGGGCCGCCGCCGCGCCGGCGACGGAGGCGTCGCGGCGCAACGCGTCCGGCGCCTCGGCCAGTAGCGCTTGCGCGTCGGCCAGGCGGCCGGTGTCGGTGTAAAGCCGAAGCAATTCGGCGAAGGCCCGGGGTTGTGGCGGCTCCTGACTCGCGAGATTCGTCAGCAGAGTTTCGGCGCCGGAGAGATCTCCGCTTTCGAGCAACTCTTCGACAACTCGATAGACATCGGCCTCGGCCTCGATCGGCCCGACCAGGCGCTCCAGAAAGCCCTTGATCTGACTGTCTGGCAGCAGGCCGACGAAGCCGTCGGCGGGGCGTCCGCGCTGGAACGCGACAACGGCGGGGATTGATTTGACGCCGAGTTGGGCCGCGACTTCCGGTTGTTCCTCGATGTTCATCTTGACCAGTCGAACCTTGCCGCCGGTCGCCTTGACCAGCCGCTCCAGGCTGGGGGCTAGCTGGCGGCAAGGGCCACACCACGGGGCCCAGAAATCGACCAAGACGATGCGGCGCATCGAGGCTTCCAGCACGTCGGCGCGGAAGCGGGCGGTCGTCGTTTCGAGGGGAGCGTCGTCATCCCGGACGTTCGTGGGGGTGGTCGAAAAATCACTGAAAGTCATGGCCTCGCCTCCAGTCGCGTCGCTCCCGCGGGCGACGCTTATTCGCGCGCAAAGGTCAGATAAACGGGTTTTCGTCCCGCCGCCATCGCCTTGCCCTCATATTTAGTCTGTGTCCATCCCTCCCAGGGGTGGAGCCAATCGGCGGAGCCCGTTGCCGTCCAGCGAAAATCCGGCGACGCCCGCAGGCGCGCGAGCGTCCAGGCGGCGTAATCGTCGATGTCGGTGGCGAAGCGCAACTCCGCGCCGCCGCGCATCACCCGCGCCAGTCGCTTGAGCGTGTCGTCCGAGATCAAACGTCGCTTGCGTTGGCGGCGTTTCGGCCAGGGATCGGGATAATACAAATAGACCCGAGCGAGACAGGCGTCCGGCAGACGGTCGATGACTTCGATCGCGTCGCCGCGATGCAAACGAATGTTTTCGAGGCCTAGCCGTTCGATTTGCGAGAGCAGTCGGGCCATGCCGTTGATGAAGGGTTCGCAGCCGATGAAGCCGACGTCGGGTTCAAGCCTGGCCGACTCGATCAGATGCTCGCCGCCGCCAAAACCTATCTCCAGCCGCGTCTCGCGCACCGGGGCGCGAAACAGCGCCGCCGGCTCGTCGATGGGGTTGGAGGCATCAAGGGCCAGCCGAGGCAACAGCTCGCCGACCAGTTCGGTCTGGTGCTTGCGTAGCGCCTTGCCCTTGGCGCGGCCGTATAGTCGCCGTCGCGCGCCTTCATTCCCGTCGCCGGCTTCGCCGGTCAGGAGAGATGAGCCTTTAGCTTGTCCGCGAGATCGGTTTTCTCCCAGGAGAATCCGCCGTCGGCGTCCGGCGTGCGGCCGAAATGGCCATAAGCCGAGGTTCGCGCATAGATCGGCTTGTTGAGCTGCAGATGTTCGCGAATCCCGCGCGGAGACAGCCGCATGATCTGCGGTAGAACCGCTTCCAATTTATCTTCGGCGACATGGCCCGTGCCGTGCAGATCGACATAGATCGACAGCGGTTCGGCGACGCCAATGGCGTAGGCGAGCTGGATTGTCGCACGGTCGGCGAGACCGGCCGCGACAATGTTTTTCGCCAGATAGCGCGCGGCGTAGGCGGCGGAGCGATCGACCTTGGTCGGGTCCTTGCCGGAGAAAGCGCCGCCGCCATGCGGCGCGGCTCCGCCGTAAGTGTCGACGATGATCTTGCGACCGGTCAGGCCGGCGTCGCCATCGGGGCCGCCGATGAAGAACTTGCCAGTGGGATTGACGTGCCAGACGGTCTCGGCGGTGATCCACTCCGCCGGCAGCGCCTCGCGGATGTAGGGCTCGGCGATTCGACGAATGTCCTCCGGCGTGAGGCTTTCATCGACATGCTGATGCGAGAGCACGATCTGCGTCGCCTCGACCGGCTTTCCGTCGACGTAGCGCAGGGTGACCTGGCTCTTGGCGTCTGGGCCCAGTCCCTTTTCCTTGCCGCTATGACGGGCGTGGGCGAGTTTTTCCAGGATTTTATGCGAATAATAGAGCGGGGCGGGAAGAAGATCCGGCGTCTCGCGCACCGCATAGCCGAACATGATGCCCTGGTCGCCGGCGCCTTCGTCCTTATTGCCGGCGGCGTCGACGCCTTGCGCGATGTCGGCGGATTGTTCGTGCAGCAGTACTTCGACCTTGGCGTGCTTCCAATGGAAGCCGTCCTGCTCGTAGCCGATGTCCTTGATCGCTTGCCGGGCGACATCCTCGATGTGCTCGAACGCGAGGTGCGGACCACGCACTTCGCCGGCGATCACGACGCGGTTGGTGGTGCAGAGCGTCTCGGCGGCGACGCGAATGGCGTAGGGGTCAACGCCAGCTTTCGCGCCCTGGCGGAAAAACTCGTCGACGATCTCGTCGGAGATTCTGTCGCAGACCTTATCTGGATGTCCTTCAGAAACCGATTCGCTGGTGAAAAGATAATTCTTGCGCGTCACTTCGAAGTCTCCACCCGAGGGGATTGGCGCCGCGCGCCACGTTGGGTCGCCGACTCCGCATTAGGTCGCTATTCTCGGCTCCTTTGCCAGCGCATTCTCGGCGCGTCAAGCCGATCATCGCGTTTCGGCGACAATCGCCGAGGCGAAGGGGGCCGGGCGGGGGATTCAACCCCACTCGTTTCGACGCGCGGGACGATGGCGAAAGTCCCAGATTTCCGGGAGGCCGCGCGTCCACGGGGCGGGCGGCGTTGGCGAAGGCGCCGGCGCTTTCTTTCGAATCGAGAGGGTGACCCTTGCGCGATCCGGGTGAAGCGACGCATTGTGCCGTCGCGGCGCTTCCAGCGCGAGGAGACGGCGATGCACGGCGATCCGAGATTTTGGGCGCTTGTCGCGGCGATGTGGATCGGACTTTTTCTGGCGGTCGTGAACATCGCCACGAAGATCGATTTGTTCATGCGACTGTCGGGGTAGTCTGGCGAACTCTGTCCCGCCCTCGTACGCCGCCAACGATCGCCGCGACTCGCGGCTTTAATTCCTGAATTGAAGGCGACGCTTCTATATGACCTCGTGGACTCCAGCGCAGGATGGGGCGCTCAAGGCGGTCGCGCGATGGCTCGCGGCGAAAGACGGCCCGCAGCTGTTTCGACTGTTCGGCTATGCCGGGACCGGCAAATCGACGTTGGCCCGCCATTTGGCCGAAAATGTCGAGGGCCTCGTCGTGTTCGCGGCTTTCACCGGCAAGGCGGCGCTGGTGATGCGCTCGAAGGGATGTGCTGACGCGCGGACGATTCACAGCCTCATCTATCGCGCCACCGACACGGAGACCGAGGAGCCGAGCTTCGAACTCAATGATGATAGCGACGCCGCGCGGGCGAAACTGATCGTCGTCGACGAATGTTCGATGGTTGATGAAGAATTGGGGCGCGATCTTCTGTCCTTCGGCCGCAAGGTGTTGGTGCTTGGCGACCCGGCGCAATTGCCGCCGGTCAAGGGCGGCGGCTTCTTCACCGAAGCCGAGCCGGACGTCATGTTGACGGAGGTTCATCGTCAGGCCGCCGATAATCCGATCATTCGCCTATCCATGACGATTCGCGAGGGCGGCCAAATCTCCCGAGGAATCTACGGCGAAAGCCAGGTGGTCGGGCGCGACGCGCTTGATCCTTCCCTTGTCACCGGCGCCGATCAGGTGCTGGTCGGGATGAACAAGACGCGCCGCGCCTATAATAAGCGATTACGCGAACTGCGCGGCTTTTCCGGGGACCTGCCGCAATCGGGCGAAAAGCTGGTGTGTCTGCGCAACAATCGGAAAAAGGGGTTGCTCAACGGCGGGTTGTTCACGGTCAAGAGCGCGGGCGCGTTGAGGCGCGGCAAGGTGCGGATGCTCGTGATCCCCGAGGAAAGCGACGGCAAGATTCAGCGCGTCGGCGTGGTCCCTCAATTCTTCGACGGTTCCGAGGGAGAGATACCCTACGCGCTACGCAAGGAGTCCGACGAGTTCGATTACGGCTATGCGCTCACCGTTCACAAAGCGCAAGGCTCGCAGTGGGACGAGGTCGTGCTGTTCGACGAATCCTTCGCCTTCCGCGAACATCGTTCGCGCTGGCTTTACACGGGCGTGACGCGCGCCGCGCGGCGGCTGATATTGGTCACGTGAGCCGCGTTTTCGCGCGCCGATTCGCCCGCCCAGAGGGCTTAACGCGCCCAGGCGGCGATCGCGTCGGCGAATACGCGCTCGCCGGAAGCGCCTTTTTCCAGATTGATCGTCGCCATGCGGCCGTCAGACAGTTGCATCGGCAGATCGATCACGGCGGGCGTGCGCAGGAGAGTCAGGTTGCGCGCCTCGCTGTCGCCGCGCATCAGGCCGATCAAAAAATTATTGTCGGTGATGGGCACCTCGACGCCGAGCATTTTCTCGCCTGACTGCGCCTCGGGGCGACGTATCCTGAGGACGTCGATGGCCTTGACCGCCTTTAATTCACTGCCGGGCGCGAATTTGAAGGAAACATTTATCGTGTGCGAGGCCGAAAAGGCCGCGTCGTGATTTTTTTGAATGACGATCGTCACCTTGGTCTTGGCCTCGGGGAAATCGATGTCGCCGCGAATCGCCGATTTCAGCGGCTCGCCCTCGTCGCCGCCGATATTCTCGAGCCGCCAGACCACGCCGCCGTTATAGGCGTGCTCGACCTTGTCGGGGTGCTGCAAAGTCGCGACCACCAACTGCGCCTTTTGAGCGATCGGCACGGAAGGACCGTTGTCGGCGTGCTGGTCGCCGTCGCCCACGCGGGCCGGGAATTTGCCACGCTCGTCGGCGGCGGAGGGCCCCTCAGCTGGTTTGAGCTTCGCGAGATCCTCCGGGCGTTCCCGAAAATGCAGCGCCGCGAGCGCGACGGCGGCGACGAGCGCCACCAGGAACGCGCCTATGCCGACGATTCGCCGGGTTCGATTCGGAGTTTCCGGCGCCGCCGGCAGCGGCGCGGCGGGCCGTTGCTGTTCGCGCGACGGCGTCGCTTCGCTTCTAGTTTCGTTTCTTGGCTCGGGGGGAGACGAGACCGGCGGTGGCGCCTGCGCGATCTGGGCGCTGGGTTTGCCCGCGACCTCGGTTTCTAGCCGCGCAATCGCTTCGTCGAGCGCCCGCCCTTCGGTTTGGATGACCTGCTCCGCCACCGGAGGCCGGATTGCTCGCAATTGATTGAACAGCGCTTTGCGGGCAAGCTCATAAACCGCGTGACGCCCTTGTGGGGTTGATTCCGCGAGCGGGCCTATTTTGCGCGCAAGTAGCGAATAATAATCAGCCATGTCTTGCTAACACCAGTTTGCGAGCCCTTCGTCAACTATTTGGGCGGCTTGCGGTTTCAATTTCGCCCCCTTAGTCCTGAAAGGGGTTGTGGACGAGGATGGTGTCGTCGCGTTCGGGGCTGGTCGACAACAGCGCCACTGGCGCTTCTATCAGTTCCTCGATCCGTCGAATATATTTGATCGCCTGGGCGGGAAGATCCACCCAGGATCTCGCGCCGCCGGTCGAGCCCTTCCAGCCCTCAATGCTTTCGTAGACCGGCTGGACGCCCGCCTGAGCGGATTGCGAGGCCGGAAGGCGGTTCAACCGGCGACCATCAAGCAAATAATGCGTGCAGATCTTGATCTCGTCGAATCCGTCGAGAATGTCGAGTTTCGTCAGCGCGATTCCGTTGATGCCCGAGGTTTTGATCGCCTGCCTCGCCAATACGGCGTCGAACCAGCCACAACGCCGGCGGCGGCCAGTGTTGGTTCCGAACTCCCGTCCCCGATCGCCGATCAATTGGCCGATCGAATCATGCAATTCGCTGGGAAAGGGACCGCCGCCGACTCGGGTTGTATAGGCCTTCGCGATACCGAGCACGTAATCGATAGCGCCGGGGCCGAGCCCCGAGCCGCTGGCGGCGGCCGCCGCGACCGTATTGGAGGAGGTGACATAGGGGTAGGTGCCGTGATCCACGTCGAGCAGCACGCCCTGCGCGCCTTCGAAGAGGATTCGTTTGCCGGCGCGTCGTTCGTTATCCAGCAACTCCCAAACCACGTCCATGAACGGGAGAACATGCGGCGCGACGCCGAGCAACTCATCCCGTAGCGTCGCCGGCGCGATTTCAGCGAGACCGAGGCCGCGCCGTAGCGGATTGTGATGGGCGAGCGCGCGCAATATTTTTTCGTCGAGCGCATCCGGCTCGGCGAGGTCCATCAGGCGGATTGATCGGCGCCCGACCTTATCCTCGTAAGCGGGGCCGATTCCGCGCTTGGTGGTGCCGATTTTAACGCCCTCGCCCGCCGAATCCTCGCGATGCGCGTCGAGTTCGCGGTGCAGCGAGAGAATCAAGGGCGTGTTTTCGGCGATCTTGAGATTAAGCGGCGAAATCGCGACGCCTTGCTCGCGCAGTCGATTGATTTCGCCGACGAGAAAATGCGGGTCGACGACGACGCCGTTCCCGATCACGGACAATTTCCCCGGCCGGACTATTCCAGAGGGCAGCAACGCCAATTTATATGTCTTGCCGTCGACGACGAGCGTGTGGCCGGCATTGTGCCCACCCTGGAAGCGCACGACGACGTCGGCCTCCAGCGATAGCCAGTCCACGATCTTTCCCTTGCCCTCGTCGCCCCACTGCGCGCCGACTACCGCCACATTCGCCATGGCTCTTTTGTCTTTTCCGTTAGAGCGCCGTTCAGTCGGCGTAATCCGGTATTACGCCGGAGCGTCTATCTCGCGCGATGGGAAATAATCCCTATCGCGACGAAATCGACCCCTCGCGCCTAAAAAAAGCCCCGGCGGTAACGCCAGGGCTCGTTACGGCAATCCCTTAACGCATGGCGCCTTGGCGGTAAAGGCCACCCGTCACGCTTTCGGGCAGCTCCGCGCCCAGATCCAGAAGAAACAAAGCGCCTTGGCCCGCCATTGCCTGATTCGCACCTTCTCCTGGACGCGATTTGGCATTGAAATGTTTCCACCGCTCAAGATTCGACCAGATGCCTCGGCGGAAAATAACATTTTCGCGTTCGGGCTAAGACCGAGTTTCGCGCCGCGCCCGCCCCTTGCGGCATTTGGTCACGCCTTCTTCCGCCGCAATCTCTATTTGTTCTTGTTTTGTTTAGTGTATGGCCTTGAAACGCATTGCGATGAATGGCGCGGGATGCGGGATTCGAGGGTCTTTCACTGTCCTCTTGATAGGTTTTTTTTATAAATCGGCTTGCGTGGTCGGTTGGATTATCGCATTATTAAATAACGGGCGACAGCTATTTTAGATGTCCTTTCGCTGAGCCTATGTATAAGAAATCACTAAGGATGTCCCGGAGAGATACGAAATGGCAGTTCAGCGTTCGAGCGGCGAAATCATCAAGATGGT
>JBAUVQ010000003.1:0-5791 GCA_049583305.1 Methylocystis sp. | reverse complement strand
CGGCGCCGGGCTGCAAATCGCCCCCAACGCCGGGCGAATCCTTCAAGGGCTCGGCCTTGGCGAGGCGCTGGGCGCGGCGGCGCTGCTGCCCGAGGCGATCAATATTCATCGCGCCAGGGACGGCGCGGTTCTCTCGCGCCTCTCGCTCGCCGGCGCCAGCGAGCGCTGGGGCGCGCCGTTCCGGCTGTTCCATCGCGCCGATTTGCAGCAGCTTTTGCTTGCCGCCGCGCGCCAGAACGACGCGATCTCGATTCGCACGGGCACCCGCGTCGGCGATTTCGAGGAGGGCGACGGCGCGGTTTTTTTGCGCGTCCATACCGGCATAGGCCCCGAGGATTTCGAGGCGCTGGCGCTGGTTGGGGCCGATGGCGTCCGCTCCTCGGTGCGCTCCTTTCTCAACCGCGGCGCGAAGGACGCGCCGGCCTATAGCGGCCACACGGCGTGGCGGGCGATCCTTCCCGCGAACGCCGTTCCCGCGACCCTGCGGCGGCGCGAGACGCATCTGTGGCTCTCGGCCGGCGCCCATGTCGTGCATTATCCGCTGCGCGACGCTTCGATCATCAGCGCCGTGGTCATCGTCGAGGACGGCCTTTCGCGCGCCTGGGACAAGGGGCCGGCGACGCTGGGCGGGGCGGATTTGATGATTGAGGCCGGACTCGCCGCCAGCGACGCCGAATTGCGGGCGCTGATCGCGGCGGGCGACTCCTGGCGGCGCTGGCCGCTGTTTGGCCGCCCGGCGCTCGCCCATTGGAGCCGGGGCGCGGTGACGCTGCTCGGCGACGCCGCGCATCCGATGCTGCCTTTTCTGGCGCAGGGCGCGGCGATGGCGATCGAGGACGCCGAGGCGCTGGGCCGCGCTTTCACGCCGGGCGTCGCGCCGGCCGAGGCTTTCAAAGCCTATGAGCACGCGCGCATCGCCCGCGCGACAAAAGTGCAGCGGGCCTCGCGCGGGCAGGGCGATCATTATCACGCGAGCGGACTGCGCGCGGCGGCGCGCGACCTCGCGATCTCAGCGCTCGGCGGGCAAAGGATGCTGGCCCGCAACGACTGGCTGTATCGCTAGCGGACAAAAAGCGGTCGCTCGCCGACCGCCGCGCTCGATGCCCACGGAGAATTGCCTTTGTTTCGTCGCGGGGCTAGCATCGCCGCGCGAGGGTGTCGCGCATGACGAGGGCGGGCCAATCTAAGATGAGTCGTCGGCGCGCGCCGCGGGGCGGCGTGCTCGCGCTCACTTTATCGAAGCCAGCGCTCGAAAAAAGCCGATTGGCGACGCAATGACTTCCGAACTGACCGCGCATGAGATTGTCGATCTATTGAAGCTCGAGCCAAATGCGACGTGCGGCTTCGTGCGCGTGACATATGTAGCCAAGCAGACGCTGGCGGCCGGCGCATTGCCGCCGCCGTTCGAACGCGGCGGGCCGCTCGGTTCAGGACTTTATTTCCTTGTGACGCCCGAGGCGCCCGTTCGCCTTCACCGGATTCGAAACGACCAGCTTTACCATTATTATCTCGGCGATTTCCTGGAGTTGTTCCTGCTGCATTCCGACGGCGGGGCGGAGCGCATCGTGGTTGGGCCGGACCTGCGCGGCGGCCAGCATGTGCAATTGCTCATTCCCGGGAATACGTTCCACACGGCGCGCCTGCTGGGGCGCGGCCGCTGGTTTTTGGGCGCGAGCACGGAATGGCCCGGCGTTGTTCCGGCGGATGTGGAAATCGGCGATCTCGACGAGTTGGCGAAGAAATATCCGTCCGTCGCCGGCGATCTGCGCGGGATCGCGGCGTCCGTGAAGGATGTCAAACCATAGCAGCGGGGCGCCTTCCTTTCGACAGTGGTCCAAGGGCACGCGGTCCAAGGCGATCAACCGGACCGCGAGCCTTCAGGCTCGCCTTCGCGATCAAACGGCCCGTTAATCCGGCCGGTCCTCCACCTCCAGGCGCTTTTCGATGCGTCGGTCGGGGATGAACCATATCACCGCGACGGCCGCATAAAGCCCCATCGACGCGTAAGGGTGGGCGTAGGCCAGCGCCACGCCGCAGACGTAAAACGCCATTGAGATCCAGCCCTTCACGTCCGCGCCGATGGCGTCGGCGACTCGCGGCGCGAGCGCCCCGGTTCGGATCAGCGCGCGCGACAGCAGAAAATAGGCGATGGAGGGCGCGAGCAGGGTGAGCCCGTAAACGGCGACCGGCGCCCGGGCGAAATCCGTCTCGCTCAGCCACGCGGTCGAAAAGGGCACCAGCGACAGCCAGAACAACAGATGCGTGTTCGCCCAGAGAATCCCTCCGCTGATTCGCCGCGTCGCCTGGAACAGATGGTGGTGGCTGTTCCAGTAAATCGCGATATGGGCGAAGCTCAGCGCATAGGCGAGGAAGGTCGGCGCCAGCGGCGCCAGCGCGCGCAACGTATTCTCATGCGGCGCCTTCAGTTCCAGCACCATGATCGTGATGATGATGGCGATCACGCCGTCGCTGAAAGCCGTCAACCGTTCCTTGAGCATGGGCGCCTCCAGCGCGCAACGAGCAATTTGCCTTGGGCAAGTCATGTCCTATTAAGTGAACCACTCCGATTTGCGGCGCCCGCATAGAAATTTGACGCGAACCCCTGAACTTTCGAGCACATCGCGATGGTTCAGCCAGTCGCTGTCGGTCGCGTTAATCACGGGCGACTTTTCACGATTCGCCAAGGCGGCGAATTTCCGATCACTTGGGTCGAAATTCACGTCGATAAGCGCCTGTGGAAGATCGACGTATTGGCCATCGTCGCGTTTAGGCAACTCAACGCGCTCAATTCTTTTCGGGGCGCTGTTGAGCACCTCCAGATAGAATCGGTCGCCAACGCCCGGCTGGCCGCGTGGGTTTAGATATCTACGATATTCCGCTTGAATCTCGCCGGCCAGATCGAGGAGGATCTTGCCCGATTCAAGTGTGTTCACGAGAAACTCAATGGCGGCTACGCGGCAAGTGATGGACGGGACGCCGCTGTCGTTGGGATTTGGGCGGCCGTTGGCGACGATTGGGACATTTGTGTCCACGACATATCGGCTCATTCCGCCGCTTTCATCCGCTTTAGGCGCGCTAGTTCCGCTTGCGCCGCCTCATTAAATGCGTCGCCCATGAATTTCTCAGGCCAGTTTTGGATATTGCCGAAAAGATCCAATTCGAGCGGCGTCAGCACAGAAACTCCTTTTGGCGCGTCGCAGAAATAGAGCTTCACATCGTCCGCGGAAATGACGTTCTCGGCGATGCGCCGTTGCAGGCGCAACAGCAGATGTTCGGAGTGGCTTTCAAGGATCACCTGCACGCGCCGATGCTCCGCAGCTTGAATGATAACATCGGCGAGAGCGGCCTGAGCGAGGGGGTGCAGATGAATTTCAGGCTGTTCCAGGATGACCGTCGAGCCCTCGGGCACATATTGAAGAAGAGTGATTACGGGAAGCACTTGGGAAACGCCGAAGCCGACATCCGTAAGCAAGACTTCGCTCGCTCCCGCGCGGGTCTTTACCAGCGCCTGCCAGCGGTTTGAGCCCTCTCGAATTTCCTCGACCCGAAACTCCTCTATGAGGCCCATCTCGCGAAGCCAGTGGGCAATCATCTTTTGGAAGGGCATCAGACGTTTGTGCGGCCCGAGGTTTCGTTTCTCATTTCTGTCGGTCGCGGCCAGAATGGCGTCGATGGACTTCTCGCCTCGCCGACCAACATCGCTTGGACGGGACCGCGCCCAAAGATAATCGCGTTGTGGAAACTCTCGCAGCGGGCCGAGATAATAGAGCCCGTCGATCGCCGCCTCGAATGCAGCTTCTAGATCGGCTAAAAACCCGGCGTTTTGGAAATATGTGCGTGCTTGATCCGGAAAGGCGTAGGACTTGATTGGCCCTGGCAGTTGCCATGCACGCCCCTGGGAGCGGATGAATTGGAAGGTTGCCTTTCGTCTGGAATCTTTCGAGGCCGTAAGATTAAACTCCTGCGAGTCAGCCTTGCGCGCGGCCAAGCGGAATTGCATGTCGCCGAGGGAATAGCAGAGGCTACGCGCCAAGGGTGCCTGTTGATGGACGCCAATTTCGGTTTCGAGCGTTAATTGCGTGCCTTGCGCGACCGCCGATCTACGCTTTTCGCTCGGGTCGGCCAAAACCAATTCGGAGTCGAGTTCGAACGTGAGTCCGATATTTATCGCGCCGCTGTCTCTATGGCGATGAATGGCGTCCTTGATTGTCCCAAGTTTAACGATGTCACCGTTGAGCTCCAAGGTGACTTTGCGGTCTGTCGCATCCTTGGTTTGTTTCATCAGCAATATAAACTGAATAAGACTCGTCTTGCCAGACGAATTCGTCCCGAAAACGCCCGTTATTTTGCCGCAGGCCAAGTCGACCTCGGCCCATGACTTGAAATTCGTGAAGCGAAGACGGCTCAACATCACATTACCTCGGAGCGTCGCCGTCCGCGCCAAAATCCTGCGTCAGGCCATTTGTCCGCGATTCGCATGTGTAAGAGAAAATCCCTCATGTCGCTAGCCGAACCTCCGTGCCGCGCGGCTTGCGGATCGACGCGCGCCCCTATTCTCTCCCGCCATCGGCGGACTCTGGCCAAAGACGGCGTGATTTGCTATCCCACCACCCCTACCGTTCCTTGCCGAAAGGTTAAAGCAGGAAGATGATCGCGAAATTTCTAGCGGTTTCGTTGGCCGCGAGCTGCATCTTCGCCGTTGGGCTGGCCCGGGCCGCTGATTCGCCGCCGGCCGCGCCGGCTCCGACGCTCGCCGCGACTCCGGCGCCCGCCGCGAGTCCCGAGGCCTATATCGTGACCGTGCAAGTCATCGGCGCCGTGACGCCGAGCTTTCCGGGCTCTTCGGTCGTGCGCCCCTATCCCTTTCCGGGCTTCAGCGTGCGCGCCGCCGGCGAGCCCGAGCGATTTTCCGCGCCCGACGACGGTTTTGGCGTGCCGGTGTTCGAGGCCGACGGGTTGCGGGCGGGGCCTGTCGCCAATTTCGTATTTCGCCGCGGCGAGCGCGATGGCCTGCACGGCGTGCAGCCTGTCGGGCTAACGCATGAAGTCGGCGGCTTCGTCGAATATTTCGCCTTCGATCACTTTCGCGCCCGCGCCGAGCTGCGGCAGGCGGTTGACGGCCACGAGGGCTTCGTCGCCTCGCTCGGCGCGGATTTTTACGGCGAGGCCAATTCGTTCAGGCTGTCGGTCGGCCCGCGCCTGAACCTTGGCGACAACCGTTACGCCAACGCCTATTTCTCGGTGACGCCGGTCGAGGCGATTCTGAACGGGCGGCTCGAACCCTATCAGGCCACGGCCGGCTTCACCGCCGCCGGCGGCGTCGCCACCTTGCGCTACGATTTCACGCCCAATCTGAACGCCACCGTCTACGCCGGGCTGCAATGGCTGACCGGCAGCGTCGGGGGCAGTCCGATTCCCAACATGGTGGGCTCGCGCGATCAGTTCACGGCGGGCGTCTCGGTCAGCCGGTCGTTCGAGGTGGCGAAGTTCTGGTGAGGTGTTCGAGGGTTCCCGCCGCCCGTCACGCGCCCGCGAATCGCTCGAGCAGCGCGTCGCGCGCCTCGGCGATGCGGCGGTAGTCTTCGTCGCTGCCGCCGGCGTCGGGATGCGCGGTCTTGGCCAGACGCCGGAAGGCGGCGTTGATGTCCGAGGCCTCTAGCGCGCCGTCCGCCGGAAGGTTCAATATCTCGCGGCTCTCGCGATCGTCGCCGTCGAAATCCAGCAGAAACAGGAAGGCGCGACGTTGTTCCCGCCCGTCGCGGCGCAGTTCGACCTGATCCTCCCGCCATCT
>JBAUVQ010000002.1:0-11605 GCA_049583305.1 Methylocystis sp. | reverse complement strand
TGCGTCCCATCAGCACGATGGCGGCCGCGACATCGTCGTCGTGATCGCGGCCGGCGATGCCGAGGCGCGGCACGAAGCCGACGTTGACCGTCGCGACATCCTTGATCTGCACCGGCACGCCATTGGTCTGCGTCAGCGAGATGTTCTCGATATCCGTGATTCTGTCGCCCTTGGTCAGATCGTCGCCGCCGCCGTCGTCGATGAGACCAACGCCGCGGATATTCACGGATTGCTGCCCTACTCGAATCTCGCGACCGCCGACGTTGATATTGGCGTTTCCAAGCGCGGTGATGATCTGCGGAATCGTGACGTTGTAGGCTTCCAGCTTTTGCAGATTGACGTCGACATTAAATTGCTTGGTCGTGCCGCCCCAGGAATTGATCTGCACGATGCCCGGAATTGTCAGCAGGCGGCGCGTGACGATCCAGTCCTGAATGGTGCGTAAATTGGTGATTCCGAAATTCGGCGGGCCCTTGACCTGATAGCGGTAAATTTCGCCGGTCAGACTGGATTGCTGAATCTGCGGCGATTGATTGCCGGGCAGCGAAACGTTTTGCTGGAGAGCGATCGCCGCTTCCTGATAGGCGAAATAAAAGTCCACGCCATATTTGAAGGTCACCCGCACGAAGCTAAGGCCATAGAACGAAGTCGAGCGCACATTGACGACGCCGGGCACCGGATAGAGCGCGATCTCCATCGGGATCGTGTAGTATTTCTCCATTTCCTCGGCCGAAAGGCCGGCGGCCTGCGCGGTGATTTCGAGAATGACCGGAGCCGGATTCGGGTAAGCTTCGATGTTCAGCTTCGTGAAAGCGAGCAAGCCGGAAGCCGCGAAGACGATCACGCCGAGGACGATGATCGCGCGGCGCGTGAGCCCGAATGCTAGGATGGTTTTAAGCAACGCTTAGCCCTCGATTGTCTGGGTTGGACGGGGTGAGGTCGAACTCGGACCTTAATCCGGCGTGCCGCCGGACAGCTTGTTGCTTAGGAAGACGGCGCCATCCGTGACAATCTGTTCGTCTTTTTGGAGCCCATCGACGATCTGGTCGAGACCGTTCTGAATATGGCCGACCTTCACGGTCTTGCGCACGAAGTGACGCGAGTCCTTCGTCACCCAAACCGACATGCTTCCGTCGCCCTCGCGCACCACGGCGTTTTCCGGAACCGCCGTCGCGTCGACCGCATCGCCCACGGCGATCGTGAAATTCGCGAACATGCCAGCGCGCAGCAAATGCTCGGGGTCGGCGATTTCCGAGCGAACGAACACGCGGCGCGTATTGGGGTCGACCGACGGGCCGAGCACGGTGATCACGCCTTCGAACTCGCGATCCGGATAGGCGGCGACTTTGGTCTTGATCTTCTGTCCCACGCGAAAATCGGGCGCTTCGCTTTCGGGGACGTTGGCGAACATCCACATTGTCGACAAATCGGCGACGGTGAAGGGCGGAGGCGCGACGCCAGGCTGCACGAACAATCCCGGAGCCGCGTTGCGCGTCGTGATGTAGCCGGTCATCGGACTTTTGACCACGAGTCTTGGATCCGCCTTGCGCTCCGAGATGATCTTGTCGATTTCCTCGTCGGTCTTGCCGAAGATGCGCACCGCGTCGCGCGCGGATTTCAGCGCGCCTTCGGCGGTCATCTGATCGGAGGTCGATTGGTCCACCGCCTGCTGCGAGGCGCCGCCAAAGGACTTCATCTTCTCCGCGCGACTCAGCGTGCGATTCTGCAATCTCAGAACGCCGGACGCGGCGATCAGCGTCGATTCGGCCGCGAGCAGATCGGGACTGTCGATCGTGAACAGCAACTGGCCCTTCTCCACCTTATCGCCGACGTTGGAAGAGGCGTTGATGATTCGTCCCTGATAGGGCGTGAAGACTTGCGTCAGCATATTCTGATTGAAGTCGATATTGCCGACGGCCACCCGCTGAAGCGCGAAGCTCGCCGTTCCAACCTTCTCGATCTTGACCGACGCGACTTGTTTCTCGTTGAGATCGACCGCCAGTTCGCCGGGCGCGCCGGGCGCGGCCGCCTTCGCGGCTTCGGCCGGCTTTTGCGCGGCGGGACCGGAGAAGAATTTATAGGCGGCGCCCACGCCGATCAGCAGCAGGGCGACGAGCGCCAGATAAGTTATATTGCGACGCATTTGCGGACCCTGTGAGATAATGTAACGAGCGCCGCGACGCGCGATTCGCGACAGGAGACGGCTTGAAGCCTTATATGCCTCCGGCGCCGAGAGCTTGTCTACCTGTGATATTTGACAGTAGACCCGGGTGTGCGTGCGATGCACTATCATGAGGCGACGCGTACCAGGCGCGAAAGCGAACGACGTGATCTGTTCATGTCGGAGGCGTTCGCGTAAAACCCGCGGGCCGAGTCTGGCGTTCGAACGGCGTGAGTAACGTCGGGCTCCAAGAGCGATGGGAACAGAACTTACTGATGGCGAAACATCTCTCCAAATCAAAGCCCGCCCTTCGCCATCGCCGCCGGCGCGTCGCCGCGTCGGTCGCGTCCGTCGTCCTCGCGGGCTTGGGCGGTTGCGCGGTCGGGCCGGACTTCGTTTCGCAGCCGCCGCCGGCCGTGGATCGCTACACGCCGGAGAAACTAACCTCCGTCGGCGGCCAGCATCTCGTCGTCGCCGAAGATATTCCGCGGCGGTGGTGGGAGGTTTTCCACAATAAAAATCTGAACAAGCTGATCGAGGCGTCAATCAAACACAATCCGAGTCTGCAAGCGGCCAACGCGTCGATCAAGACGGCTTATTTCGCCGCCGAAGCGCAGAAGGGCGGTTTCCTGCCGACGGCGCTGCTCAATGGGACCGACACCTCCAATCTCCAGTCCGGCGCCGAGTTCTCGGTGACGCCCAACGCCTCGACCAATCCATACGGCCTGTTTCTGCGGCAGCTGTCCGTCTCGTACACGCCGGACATCTGGGGCCAGAACCGTCGCGCGGTCGAATCGCTCGAAGCGCAGACGAACCAGCAGAGATATCAGTTTGAGGCCGCCTATCTCGCGCTGACCAGCAATGTCGCCGCCGCCGCCGTGCAGGAGGCGTCGCTGCGCGGCCAGATCGTGGCGATTCGCGAGGTGATCAAGGTCGAGCAGCAACTGCTGAACCTGCTGCGCCATCAATATGGGGTTGGGTCGGTGGCCCAGGCCGACGTGCTGACGCAGGAAGCGGCGCTCGCGCAAGTGATGCAACTGCTGCCGCCGCTCGAAAGGCAACTCGCGCAACAACGCGATCTGCTCACCGCCCTCGCGGGGCAATATTCGACGGCGGAGGTTCCCGAAACCTTCCACCTCAACGCGCTGACGCTGCCCGCCAATCTGCCGATCACGCTGCCGAGCAAGTTCGTGCGGCAGCGGCCCGACGTGCGCGCGGCCGAAGCCAACATGCATTCGGCCAGCGCGCAGATCGGCGTCGCTCTCGCCGCGCGTTTGCCCAATATCACCTTGAGCACCAATAACGGCTATACGGCCTATAGCTACGCGCAACTTTTCACGCCGGGAACGGGATTTTACACCTTGGCGGCCGGCGCCACGCAGCCGCTGTTCGACGGGTTCACGCTGCTCAACAAACAGAAAGCGGCGGAGGCCGGTCTCGACGTGGCCGAGGCGCAATATCGGCAGGCGGTCATCACCGGATTCCAGAATGTCGCCGACGCGTTGCGCGCGCTGCAAGCCGATTCGAAGGCGGTGAAGGCCGCCGTCTACGCCGAGCAGACGGCCAAAAAGAGCCTGGAGATCGTGAAGAAGCAATTGGAGGTCGGCTCGGTCAATGTGCTCGCCATGTTGAACGCCGAGCAGACTTATTTGCTGGCCGCGGTTTCACGCGTTCAGGCCGAGGGCAATCGCCTCTCCGACGTCGTTGGCCTCTTCCTCGCGCTCGGCGGCGACTGGAAGGATCAGAACCTCAGGGATCTGCCGCTCGACGGGTCCGAGCCGTCGACCGGCTTCGATATTCCAAGCAACGAACAAATCGACAAGATTCAGGACGGCCCGGTGAATTCAAGCTGGTTCCCGAGCTTCTGGGACTAAGGGAGCGCGGGATGTTATGCGTTCCTTATACGCCCGCCCCGCATTCCACATTGAGTCCTTACCCCGCTCGGCGATACACCCTCGCCATCGTCGCGTCCGAAACGACGAACCGTAGCTGGAGCCGAGCGTCATGACTCACAAATTCGCCTTCGAGTTATCCAATGCGGGCGCGCCCAACCAATATGCGATCCGCTTGGTCGACAACAAGCAAATCGCCGCGCTCGCTCTGGCGGAAGGCTTCGCCAAACCGATCCCGCTCGATCCGGTCGTCGTTACTTATGATGAAGGCAGCGGCGAATTGTTGCCGGTTCACGGCTTCGACGACTCCACGCCGCGCGGCCGCATCGCCTTGAAGATTCTATGCGACACCTATGGCGACGTGCTCGATCAAATTGGCGCTCACGACACCGCCACCGGACGCGTCGCGGACGATAGCCAGCATTACGTGCTGTACGCGAACTGAGCGCCAAAGGCTCCTTCGCGGCGAGTGGAGGCGGCCGAGGCGCCGCCTCTTTTTTTGCCCGCCTATGCCGATGCGAATTTCGATCCCTCGAGGAAGAAAAGACCGGAGATCGACCCGTGAGCGCGGACGCCGCTCCACGCCGGCTCGCGCTCCGCCTCCAGCGCGTCGGGCGTCGACATCGAAGGTTCCGGACGTCGCGCCCCGCGCGGCCACGCGTCGGTGGGGCGACTGATCGCCGGCGAAAAACCGATGGCGGGCGCGGCGGCGAAAGACGAGGCCTCGGAAGTCGCTAGGCAGTATGTCATGCGTATGGCTCCAGTTCGCCGCTGCTCGTCCGTCGGATGGACCGCGAGGGGTATTCACGACACTCGACCCGCGCGACGGCGCGAACGCTTCCTTGCCCGGGGAGCGGCAGTTCCCGGGAGATGGAGCGTCGACGCGGGCTTTTGGATTTCAGGGGGACATCGTCGCGAGCAGCGGGGCGTGGGAGCCGCTCGACGGAAACTCCGTCGCGTCGCTTCCCAAATGCCCGGCGTTGGACGGATCATCCGTCCAGTCCTGCGCGAATATCGAGCGAGGCGCATTGGCTCGATAGCCCATATTCCCGCGCAATGATTTAGCTCACGTTAATCCTTGGCGCGCCCGGCCAAATATTGTTCAATCCACACAGCCTTCGCCAAACCCGGCGCCCGTTCACCGCGACAATCGCCGAACTCCGGCGACGCGGCGCGCGTGACAAGCGAGCGAGAAAACACGAGCTTGGTCTCGCGCGCCGGGGGGAGACGAAGGCGCGATCCGGCCTTGGCGCTCCCTCCTGGCGCCGCGGCGGCGAGTCGCCCGCGCGCGCCGAGCCAGCGCCAATCGCAGCACGATCACGAGGTCCGCGGCCAGCCCCGTCGCCCCAAACGACAGCGACGCGCGAATATCCCGGACGATCCTGTCGCGCAGCTCGTCGCTTCTTTTGCCGAGATCGACAACATAGTTCGCGAGGAGCCGGTCGTGCCTCCTCGTCGGCGACACGCCGAGAACCAACTCGTTCATCCCCAACCCGGAAAGAGCGATGCATCTGGAAATGCTGATCATGTCGGCGGTCATTTTTCTCTCCTGCTCAAGCACGGCGGATATCGCGGCATCCGTCTTCGCGGTTCGAGCGAACATCGATAAATTAACGATTAGGTAGGAAATCATCGTGCGTTGGCGCACAGGCCGAGCCGGGCGATCACTCGGCGTCGGCGAGGCTCGCGGAAATGCGGCGCACCAGCAGCTTCGGCTGCAAGATCACGAGACCGCCCTTGGCCTTTTCGGCCAGCCCTTCCTCGATCATCGCGTGGATTTCGCGACTGACCTGTTCGCGGCGACACCCGATCCGCGCCGCGAGATCCTGCTGCAACGGCGGCGGCGAAACGATCGTCTGACCCTCGAAACCCTGGCGAGGATGCGCCAGTCTCAACAACTCCGCGTAAAGCCTGTGACGCAAATCGAGCACGGACCGCTCGAACAGGCGCGCGTTGGCCGCGCGCAAACGCTTGGTCATCAGGACAAGCAATCTTTCACAAATCGTCGGCGACGAAAAAACGATGGCTTTGAACGCCGGCGCCGGCGCGATGCAAAGTTCGACATTGGTCAACGCGGTCACGTTGGCCGAGCGCGCCTCGCCGTCGATCGCGGCCATCTCGCCAAAGAACTGGCCCGGCCCAAGATCCCCGAAGATTATCTCCTTGCCGCCCGCCGCCCGCACCAGAACGCGAACGTCGCCCGAAACAATGAAATAGACATCGGTCGAATGGTCGTCGTAATCCACCACCAGTTCGCCGTGCTCGAAACGCTTCCAGACGCAGCCGCGCGCCAAAGCGTCGGCCTCGGACGGGTCCAGTCCTTCAAAAAAAGGAATCTTCGCTAAAAGCGACACGGATGTCCGATCCCCTTCGATGGCTGGACGCGATATTGGCGATAATCAATGAATTTGTCGAGGAGCTTTCCCGCCGCGACCAAACCTCGAATCGGCCGCGACGCGTCTCAGTCCACCAGTCCCGCGCCCGAATTCGCGCGCAACATCTCGATGCAGAGCGCAAGATTGGCCTTCGCCGGAGCCAACCATTTTCGCCGCGTCTCGGCGCGTCGGAACAGATGCGCGCCGGCTTCGAGAAACAGCCCGAGCATTCGAACCTGACCGGAATAGAACTCCGCGTCTGGCGTCGACGAGAACTCGAAGCGTATATTTTCGAGATTCGCCGCGAACGTCTCCCAAGACGCGGCGAGCGGACTTAAATCCAGATCCAGAAACAGGCCGAGATCGTCGCCAAAGCCGGCGTAGCGTTCCCGCGTGGCCTCCGCGCCCAGATGATCCGCGGTCGCCATGATCATTTCGTGAACCGCGTCGGCGTCGGCCGCGCGAAGCAGAGTGTATTCGCGAAACAGCGCGCCGCTGTCGCGAACATTCTCGAAGTCCGTGCGCCGGCCGCCATCCGCGCCGCGCGTCGCATAGACGGCGTCGTGCCAAAAAATGGCCGTCGCGATCAGGTCGGGCCGGGAGGACAGCGCGTGAAACGCATCGAGACCTTCCAGCAGTTCGGCGATATGAGCCCAGGTATGATAGGCGCGATGGGCCTCGGCATATCCGGAATCGAGCGCGCCCCAAGCCCCCGGCTTGTGGCTGCCCTCGATCGCGCGCCAATGTTTACGTACGACTTCCTCGATCATCCGGCTCGCGAGCCTCACTTGTTTTCCAGAATCCATACGGGCGACCAATCCTCGGACGATTGCACGCGGCTCGAAGCGGCGTATCCATGTTCCAGACGCATATAAAGGCCTCGCCACCTCGGGGCAACGCGCGCCGAGAGTTGGGCCGCGATCGCGGCCGCTTCGCTAAATCGCTTTCCCAGATAATATCCGCGCATATCGTCATGCGACGCCTTCCATTCGCGAAACTCGGTCGTTCGCGAGAAGAGCTCGTCGCCCGCGATCGCGAAAACGGCGGTCGGAACGCTTCTCCCGACGACGACAACCTCGCCGAGATCGAGCCACGCATATTCCGGCGCCGCGTCGCGCACGGAAGCAGACGCCACGATATCGACGTCGAACATCTTGCTCACGCCTTCGAGGCGCGAGGCGAGGTTCACCGTGTCGCCCAAAATGGAATAGTCGAAACGACGGGCGGATCCCATGTTGCCGACGCTGCAAGGGCCGACGTTGACGCCAACGCCCATCACCGCCAGGCGATGTTCCTGGCCGGCGTCGCGCGATTTCGCGGCGCGCGTTTCGTTGAAAGCCGAAAGGGCGGATCGCATCGCCAATGCCGCGGCGACGGCCTTTCGCGGATGCTCCTCCGTGTCCAGCGGGGCGTTCCAGAACGCCATGATCGCGTCGCCTATGTATTTGTCGACAGTCCCCTCGTGATCGAGGATCGCGTCGGTCATCGGCGTCAGATAGTCGTTCATGAATTGCGTCAGTTCGTGCGCGCTCAAACCTTGCGAAAGCGTCGAGAAGTTGCGCAGATCGGAAAAGAGAACCGACAACTCCCTCGTTTCTCCGCCCAGCACCAGGCGTTCCGGATTTTCCACCAGACGATCGACGACGACCGGCGACAGGAATTTTCCGAACGCTCGATGGATCTGGCGTTTGGCCAATCGATCGAATTGCCAGAGCGTGATCCCGCCGACCGCGTAGCCGCAGACAAGAGTCGCGCTGGGATAAAGAGGATCGAGCAGCATGCCGTATCGGTCGAACAGGACAAACGAACCGAAGAACAGCGCGCCGATCGCCGCCAGGCCGAAACTCGCGGTCACGAGCGGCGGGACCGCGCTTCCAAGGCCGATGATGATCGCGAATAGCAGCAGCGCCGCGACGAACTCCGCGCCCGCGGCCCAGTCCGGCCGCGACAACAGACGTCCCGAGACGAGCGACTCGACGAGTTGCGCATGGATTTCCACGCCCGGCGTCGCCGCGTCCAGCGGCGTCGCCCGCACGTCGCCAAGCCCGGCCGCCAACGATCCGACGAAAACGATCCTGCCGTCGATCTCGCTTCGAGCGACCTGATCCCGCAACACCGCGGCGGCGGAGATCACGCGCTCCGGGTTCGATCGCGTATAGCGCGGTCGGACGTCGCCATTGACCCCCGTCGCGATTTCCACCGGGCCCACCGCGATGGCGTTGATTCCGGTTTGACTGCCGAACGCGGTTTGACCGCTCGCGTTGGAGGAACGAATGACGTAGGTCGTTTCGCCTTGCGCGACCCGCAACGCCTCCAGCGCGAGCGAGGGCGTCGGGCCGTCGGGTCCGCCCGCGAACAGCGGCACGCGGCGGACGACCTGATCGTGATCGGGCAGCCAGTTGGTCGCGCCAAGGCCGCGCGCCGCGTCGGACAACATGCTGATCGGCGCGACGACCGCGGGATAGGACACGAGAAACGGCGCGGGGTCGTCGCCGGCCAGGGCCAGCCCCGCTTTTTGCGGCGTCCGCCGGCCGCCGCCGGCCGCGACGAGCGTCATTCCGAAAACGACGGGCGCGGCGGCGGCGGAGCGCGCGAAAACCTGATCGTCGGTTGGCGTGTTCGCCAGGGCGCGCGAGAGTTCGTCGAGCGCCGCGCCGCGCGGAAGCAATCCCACGACATTCTCGAAGCTCAGCCGGTCGGGTTCGGCGAAAATGAAATCGAAGGCGATCGCCGAGGCCCCAAGCGCGGTCAATTTATCGGTCAGGTCCGCGAGTCGCGTCCGCGGCCAGGGCCATTGGCCGTAGGCGGTCAGACTTTCGTCGTCGACGCCGACGACCCGAACCGGCGCGTCCCGGTCGTACTGCCTCGGCGCCGTCCGCTGAAACGTATCGAACACGAAATTACGGAGATCGTCGAGAAGTCGCGGCTGGGTCAGCCCCCAAGGAAAAATCAGCAGCGCCGATAACAGCGCGGAAAGAAAATATATATTTCGACGTCGCCCCATTCCCTTCTCCGTTCTCGCCGAAGACGCCCTGTTTTGATCCGCGGAGAAGAGGCGCGGAAAGGTTTCGCGTCCATGTTCCAGTCGCCGCGATCGCCCGCGCGCTCCAGAGCGATTGGGGCGGTCCGCGCCCCAGTGGATGAAGCGCGGGCGGACTGCCAGGGTCATCCGGCAAGCGCAACCGGCATATTCAGCCCATCGCCGAACATCTCGCGAGCGAGCGTTTGGGCGACGCTGATCGAAATGGTCTCCTTATGCCGCCGCGATCACGATCACGGGCTGGCGGAGCGGCTGGCGCTGTTGAGCAGAAGCAGGTAAATCGACTGATTCCGCTGGGAGGAACTGTCAGCGGAGGCGCTATTCGAAACTCCCGCGGCGACGCCTCCGGCCACCGCCCCGCCGATCCCGGCGGCGGGCGCGATGAACATCGCCGGATTGTCCAGACCGAAGAAGCTCGGTTCGCCCGGCTGCACCTGCGCGAACTCCTGCACGTCGCAAAGCCCGCCCCCCGAAGCGCATTGCTCCGCGAAGAACTGGAAACTCGGATCGAAGCCCACTACCGGCGTGCACGCGAATTCGCTGATGATCGCCGACTGGCCGGCCCGAAGTTCGCAAATCTTGCCGCCCCTGGTGTGGACGATCACCACGCCATTGACGACGCGAATCCTCGTGCGGCTCGGTTCACGCTCGCCCTCGAACACGGTTCCGCGAACGCCGATCGTCGCGACTCCGGTGTTGATCTCGTAGGCGCGCTTGTCTGAATGCCCGGTGCTGAACCTGAACACCCCCTTCGCCACGTCGATCGTGGCCTTGCCGTAG
The DNA here is from genome assembly GCA_049583305.1 of Methylocystis sp. Lineage (GTDB taxonomy): Bacteria > Pseudomonadota > Alphaproteobacteria > Rhizobiales > Beijerinckiaceae > Methylocystis. Next base: position 1,357 of record JBAUVQ010000002.1, on the reverse strand, counting down.
TTCGACGGGCCCGCGGCGACGAAGTTGCTGAGCTTGACCGACGATTTCGGTCCAATCGCCAAGTTCGTGCTGTCGGTGAAGACGAGCTTCGTCGAACTGTCCACCGCGGTTTTCACGACCTCGTCGCGCACGACGCTTTCGCCCGCGCTGATCTGAACGTTTCCCGAGGGCAAGACGCCGCTCACCTCATTTCGGACGACGGAGGCGACGCCAATGTTTTCATCCGCGAGCGCCGCCGCGCCCGACAGCGCGCCCGCCGCGACCAATAAAAGAGATGCGCACGCTCGACGCCATCCGAAATTGAAGCTCATACCCGTACCCGCTGTCACGTTTGACGCCCAGCCATAATACTCCGCGCGGCGAACAATATAGCTTCCGCGCGCCGGGCGAAAGGCGGTTTTTCCACGAAAATCGACTCTTGTTGAAGAAACTGTTCGCGGCGCCCCGAAAGTCGCCGATCCGCGCGGGAATTACTCAAGCCGCGCCGGCGCCGCGCCCCATGCGCGGTCGCTGGGGAAAACGCGCGGAATTCGCCGTCCCCCATCGCTCCGCGATGCGACATGCGCCATAATGATTTTGTCGCAACCGCTTGCCCGCGCCTCGCTGACGCCGCCAGAGCGTCGGAACGCCAGCCGCGAAGTGTGTCTTGCCGCGGGAGTTGGAAAGATGAACGCTTGGCTCATCGAAGCGCTTGGCTACACCGCGGCGGGGATAAACGTCTTCGTCTATGTTTCCAACAGCATGGTTCCGCTGCGGATCGCCGCTATATTCGCCAATGCTTTGTTCGCCGCCTATTTCTATTTGAAAGGCGTGTATCCTCTGTGTCTTCTCAACGCGACCCTGCTGCTGGTTAATGTCTGGCGGCTGCGGCAGCTGCAGCATTTGATCGAGGCGATCCGCGCCGCGACGCGCGGCGATTTCAAAATCGACTGGCTGCGGCCCTTCATGCGCACCGTCCATATTCCAACCGACACCTCCTTGTATCGCAAGGGAGACCTGGCCGAGGAGGCGTTCGTCATCGTGCGCGGCGCGATCGAGCTGCCGGAGGTCGGCGTCACGCTGGGCGCCGGGGCGCTGTTCGGCGAAATCGGGCTGTTCACGGACGAGAACCGGCGCACGGCGAGCGCGATCGCCAGGAGCGACGCGGAACTCCTGTCCATCGAATATTCCGATGTGACGCGGCTCGCGGCTCAAAATCCGCGTTTCGCCTTCTACCTCATGCGCCTCATGGTTCAGCGGATGCAGCGCAACATCGCCTCGGCGCGAGCGAAAACAAGCTGATCCGCGCGGCCGCGCTTCAACCCGCCGTTTCGCTTTCGACGCAGGCCGCGCGCTCGGCGCGAGCGCCCTCCCGCGC
>JBAUVQ010000001.1:0-2061 GCA_049583305.1 Methylocystis sp. | reverse complement strand
CCGTCCGCGCCCATCGAGCCGCCCGCGCCGCCGTCGTTCCTGCCGCCGGGCGTCGGCCCAAATCCGCCGGCCGCGCCGCCGGGACCGTGGGGGTGATATCAGCGACACGGATTGCCGCGAGGGGGTTGCCGTTGGACCGAGTCCGGCCAATTTCTCACAATCGTGGATTACGAAAGGGAGGAAAATAATGTCGAATCATTTTACCGGACTCAGCCTCGGTCCACCGCTCGGCGACCAAAGGCTCGACCTGTGCGATCTCTATGCGTTCCAGTCGCCCACCGACCCGTCGAGAACCGTGATCATCCTCAACGCAAATCCAAATGCCGACGCGCTCCATCCCGACGCCATTTACCGGCTCAACATCGACAACGACGGTGATTTGCTGACGGACGTCGCGCTTAGCTACGTGTTTTCGAAGCCGCGAAACGGCAAGCAGACTTTCAACGTGTTTCTGGCCAAAGGCGCGGAGTCGCGCTCGGTCGAAGCTACGGGCGAGAAGATAGTCGCCGATGCGGAAGTCTCATTCGGCCCCAAGCCCAACCTCGTCAAGGCGGGCGACTACACGTTCTTCGCCGGCGCTCGCGGCGACGCTTTCTTCTTCGATTTCGACGGCATCAAAAATCTGTTCGACATCAGAGGCAAGCGGAATTTCACCGAGCCTCACCTAACCGGCAAGTCGCCGTGGACTGGCGTGGATTCGAATATCGAAGGCAACGTCTTCTCGATGGTGGTCGAACTGCCGACGAGCGAACTGGCCCCAAAGCCCGAAGTGCACATCTGGGGACGATGCAGCGTGAGGCAGGATGGCGAACTGATCCACGCCGATCGCGCGGGCCATCCGAGTGTCAGCAGCTTTTTCAATACCGACGACACGAAGTTGGAATACAACGCCAGCGAGCCGGTGAACGATCGCGGGCGCTGGCTCGAACAGTTCGTGCATCTGATGGGCCACACGGGAAATTACTCGCGCGAAGAAGCGATCGCCGAGATCGACAAGGAGCGAACGCTGCCCGACGTGCTGAATTTCGATCCATCGAAGCCCGCGAAATATCCCAACGGCCGCGTCTTCACCGACGACGTGATCGATTACCGCCTCGCGTTCCTGACCAAGGGCGAATGCCCTTCCAGCGGTTTGAAACCGCACATCGACGTCCTCAACGAGTTTCCGTACCTTGGCGCCCCGCATCAGAAGAAGGACTAGCGGGCGAGAGGTGGAAGCTTACCGGAACCCAAATAGCGGCAAAAATCTTGCGAAGCGGGGCCGAAATCGCCGCGCATCGGCCGGTTTCTCGGCGGTGGAAATGCTTTCGGGCGGCACTCCGATATTCTGCAACATCAGCTCGCGCAGCGAATCATAGATCGGGGCGGAGCGCAGCAGGGTCGGCGCCAGCATGGCGGCGAAGCACGCGCCGAGCATCGGCAGCAGCAGCTCCACGTTGGCGGTCATTTCCGTCGCGAGGACGATTCCCGTGAGCGGCGCGCGGACGACGCCTGTGAAGAACGCCGCTATTCCAACCACGGCGAAGCCCACGGGCTGAAGCTCAAGGCCGGGAAAGATGAACTGACAAATTCGCCCGTAGATCAAACCGAGCTGCGCGCCCAAAACGAGCATTGGCGCGAATATTCCCCCGGGCGTCGCGGTGGCGTAGGAAACCGCGCCGAAGCCAAAGCGGAAAAAGAAGACGAACAACAGCGCGAGCAGCGGCTGAGTTCCAAGCAGCGTGTTTTGAGTGATGGCGTCGCCGCCGCCGACAAGGTCCGGCGCCAGCCACGCCACCGCGCCGACCACCGCTCCGGTGAGCGCCGCATAGAGGCCGAGGAAACGCCGGTCGAGGTTCTGCGCCAATGACATGACCCCCAGCAGCGCCTCGCTGTAAAGCACCGCGGCGCCGCCCGCGACGACGCCAAACAAGAAAAACAGCGGCCTGACCTCGGCGCCGACGACCGCCAGTTTCCCGACATGGAAATCCGGCGCGGTTCCAAGAATCGCCTGCGACACCGAAATCGCGGTCGCGGACGCGCCGATCGCCGCTATCGCGGTGTGAAGCTCGAACTCCCGGG